>JAQXXU010000115.1 GCA_029226225.1 Lachnospiraceae bacterium
TTTTGATGAAGAATCCGGCGAAGAGCAGGATTTTTATATATTATCTGAGACAGTTATAAACCAGCAGAGCTATCTTCTGGTGACAGACCAGGATCCTGACGAACAGGAGGAGACTGACTGTTATATCATGAGGAAGACGGCAGAATCGAACGGGGAGATTTCCTACGAATTCTTAGAGGATCAGAAGACGATTGATGCGGTTTTCTCTGTCTTCAGAGAGGAATTACAGGAGGTATAATGAAATCGCATCAGAAACCACATCTTAAGGTCATACCGTTAGGCGGTCTGGAACAGATCGGAATGAATATGACTGCTTTCGAGTACAAGGATACCATAATCGTGGTAGACTGCGGACTCGCTTTTCCAGAGGATGACATGCTTGGAATCGACATGTGCATCCCAGATATCACATACTTAGTAGAGAATAAAGAAAAAGTCAAAGGTTTTTTTATAACGCACGGACATGAAGACCATATAGGAGCTATACCATATGTCATCCGTGAAGTTAATGCCCCTATCTATGCCACAAAGCTTACGATGGGACTTATCGACCATAAGCTCGAGGAAAAAGGCCTTCTGAATAAGACCAGAAGAAAGGTCGTAAAGTTCGGACAGACCATCCAGACAGGACCGTTCAAAGTCGAATTCATAAAGACAAACCACAGTATCCAGGACGCGGCAGCACTGGCCATTTTTACACCGGTCGGAGTGCTGATGCATACAGGAGACTTCAAGGTTGACTATACACCGGTATTTGGAGATGCCATAGATCTGCAGCGTTTTGCTGAGATCGGAAAGAAGGGCGTTTTAGGCCTCATGTGTGACTCGACGAATGCCGAAAGACCTGGATTTACTGAGTCAGAGAGCACGGTAGGAGTCCAGTTTAACGACATTTTCGCTGAGAACAGGGACTACCGCATCATCATCGCCACTTTCGCTTCGAATGTAGACCGTGTGCAACAGATCATAAACACTGCCTACAAATACGGAAGAAAAGTAGTCGTAGAGGGCCGCAGCATGGTGACTATCATAGATATCGCCCAGAAGCTCGGCTACATAAAGATCCCTGACAAGACGCTTATCTCTGTAGATGACCTGAGCAAGTACCCTGATAACAGGACTGTTCTTATCACTACAGGAAGCCAGGGAGAATCGATGGCTGCGCTTTCCAGAATGGCTAACGGCACCCATAAGAAGATCTCGATAAAACCAAACGATACGATCATTTTTTCTTCTCATGCCATACCTGGCAACGAGAAGGATGTATCAAACATCATAAACGAACTCTACCGCAAGGGCGCAAATGTCATCTTCCAGGATGTCCATGTATCAGGACATGCCTGTCAGGAAGAGATAAAGCTGATATACTCGTTAGTAAAGCCTAAGTACGCTATTCCTGTTCACGGCGAGTATAAGCACTTAAAGGCGCAGGAGAGGATAGCAAAGGCTTTAGGCTACGATTCAGACCATATAAAGATCCTCTCATCCGGAGATGTTCTTGAGTTTAATGAAAAAGGACAGGCAAAGGTTACAGGCCATGTCCATACAGGAACAGTCATGGTCGATGGACTGGGCGTAGGGGACGTAGGAAATATAGTTCTAAGAGACAGACAGCACTTAGCTGAAGACGGGATCATCATCGTGGTCATGGCTATAGATAAGGCCAGCGGTACAGTGGCGGCCGGGCCAGACATCGTATCACGTGGATTTGTCTACGTGAAGGATTCTGAGGATCTGATGGATTCAGCCAGAGAGATCGTAGCAAATAAGCTCTTAGAGCTTGAGGACGCGAAAGTCCGTGACTGGTCCCGCATAAAGACAGAGGTAAAGAGTGTTCTCTCCGACTACGTATGGAAGCAGACACAGAGAAACCCGATGATCCTTCCGGTGATACAGGAAGTATGATATTCGAGGATCATGACAGATTTGAAGGCTTTCTATCGAGCTTTCCTTTTGAACTGCCTCCTGATCTGTCAGATATAAAAAAACATGCGTTAGAGACAAACGTCCCGATCATCAGAGAAGACACCCAGCGTTTAATGGCTTTTCTAATGAAGGCCTTAGCTCCGAAACGGATTTTAGAGATCGGAACGGCAGTAGGCTTCTCGGCGCTTCTTATGGCACACTTCGATGATGCTCTTGTGGAACTTGTCACTATAGAGGACTACGAGCCGAGGATCAGAGAAGCAACTGAGAACTTCAGTCATTCAGACGCGCCAGTAAAGCTTCTTACCGGAGACGCTTCAGATGTGCTAAAAACACTTAATGGTACTTTTGACTTTGTATTTATAGACGCGGCCAAGGGGCAATACCCTGAGTACCTTCGGCTTATCCGTCCGCTCCTTTCTGAAGGAGCAGTCATAGCCGCGGATAATATCCTCCAGGATGGTCGTATCCTCGAACCAAAGGAAGCCCTTGAACGCCGCGACCGTACGATCCACAAACGGATCCGCGAGTATGTCTCAGAAGTAATGACTGATCCGTCATTTATGTCGACAGTCCTCCCTGTTGGTGACGGACTGGCAGTCAGTTTTAGGAGTAGCAGATGAAATTACCAGAATTATTAGCCCCAGCAGCCAACTTATCAGTACTGAAGACCGCCATCCGCTACGGTGCCGATGCCGTCTACTTAGGCGGTGAAAGCTTCGGTCTGCGTGCCGGCGCGGATAATTTTTCAAATGAAGAAATACGTGAAGGCATAGAGTTTGCCCATGCGCGTGGTAAGAAGGTCTATGTCACAGTGAACATCTTCGCGCATGACAGAGACTTAGACGGTGTCAGAAAGTACTTAAAAGAATTAAATGACATAGCGCCGGATGCCCTGCTCATAGCAGATCCTGGCATTTTTTCAATAGCAAAAGAGACTCTGACGAACGGGAAAACAGATATCCATATCTCAACTCAGGCGAATAACACGAACTATGAGATTTTTAAATTCTGGCACAGCCTCGGAGCCTCAAGAGTCGTAGGAGCAAGGGAACTCTCGCTGTCTGAGATAAAGGATATAAAGGCCCATATACCGTCAGATCTCGAGATGGAGATATTTGTACATGGAGCCATGTGTATTTCCTATTCGGGCAGATGCCTTCTGTCGAACTACTTTACCGGAAGAGACGCGAACCAGGGACAGTGCACACATCCGTGCCGCTGGCAGTATGCGGTCATGGAAGAGACCAGGCCGGGCGAGTATATGCCGGTAGAGGAAAATGACCGTGGAACCTTTATTTTTAACTCAAAGGACCTGAATATGGTAGGCCACTTAGATGACCTCGTGGATGCAGGTGTAGATTCGCTGAAAATCGAAGGGCGCATGAAAACTGATCTCTATGTGGGGACAGTGGTCAGAGCTTACAGAATGGCTTTAGATGATCTGGCAGAATCACAAGAAAAGTACAGGTCGAATATCCCGAAGTATGAAGCTGAGATCAGGGAGTGTACCTACAGACAGTTCACGACCGGATTTTTCTACGGAAAGCCCTCAGATGAGGCCCAGATCTACGATGAAAATACCTATGAGAAGGGTGCCACGTACATAGGTCAGATAGAAGATATAACCGATGGTTTTGCAAAGATTTCACAGAAAAATAAATTTTCTGTAGGAGAAACTATTGAAATTATGAAGCCAGACGGTGATAATATACCTGTAAGGATTGATAAACTTTTTAATGCGGACAGAGAACCTGTAGAGAGTGCCCCGCACCCGAAAGAGACCATATACTTTGCGGTGCCTGAAGGTGCAGAGACTGGGGATCTGTTAAGACGCAGAGAAACGGTGGTAGACTTATGAGTAAATATGTGGCATACGTGGGTACATACACCCATGAAAACAGTCTTGGAATCCACGTATATGATGTGAATCCTGAGACGGGGATTTTTACAGAGAGAGGCGTAGCCCCGATAAATAACGCTTCAGACCTTGATGTATCAAAGGATGGAAAGTTTCTTTATTCTATCGAGGATGAGGGAGTCACTTCTTTTTCTATCGATAAGAACGGAGATATCACGAAGATAAACCAGGCAGACATCGACGGTATGAGAGGCTGCTGTGTGACGACAGATTCGAAGAGAAGGTATCTGTTCGTAGGAGGCTTCCATGATGGAAAAGTCACTATGATGAAGCTGAATGAGGATGGCAGTATCGCAGGGATAGCTGATGGCATCTTCCATCAGGGAGTAGCGATATCGGCAAACGCCAGGAGACTCGATCACCCGAAGGTATCGAGTGTCAGACTTACACCTGACGAGAAGTTCATTTTAGCTGCTGATTATGGACTTAACCAGGTAAAGGTCTACAAGCTTGATTATCAGCGCGGCAAAATGCATTTATGCGATACTATCCGCTGCAATCTCGATTCAGGCCCGAGAGCCCAGAAGTTCTCATCTGATGGCAAATTCCTCTACATCCTCGATGAACTGACAAATGAGATAGAGGTATATTCATACAGGGTCGAGGATGATGAGCCGGTATTTGAGCAGATACAGGTTATTCCTTCGATGGATAAAGCTGATCTTTCAGACCTGTCGAGCGAGCTTGTTATCTCAGATGATGGAAAGTACGTATACGTATCTATCGACGGATTCAACGGTGTAAGCTGGCTCAGTCGTGACGAAAAGACAGGACTTCTGACACACAAGGGACAGATGCCTACGAGCGGATATTTCCCGAAGTCGATGGCAGTGCTTCCGGGCGGAAAGTTCATCGTGATGCTTAACCATGATTCAAATGAGATGCGTACCTTCACGGTAAACCATGTGACGGAGACGATACTTCTCAAGAATACTCCGGTATCAGTAGGCAAACCTAACAGTATCAGGATCGCAGAGCTTTAAAGGAGTGGCATGGCAGGTTCAGTTTTCGGTAATTTTTTTAAAGTGACGACCTTTGGAGAATCCCACGGCGCAGCTATCGGGTGTGTGATAGATGGCTGTCCCGCGGGACTTCATCTGTCTGAAGAAGACATACAGAAGTACCTGGACAGAAGAAAACCGGGTCAGTCTGACTTCACTACTAAGAGAAAAGAGGCTGACAGGGTTGAAATACTTTCAGGTGTCTTCGAGGGAAAGACAGAGGGGACTCCTATAGCACTTCTTATCAGGAATGAAGACCAGCACTCTAAGGATTACTCTGACCTGAAGGATAAGTTCCGTCCGGGACATGCTGACTATGGATTTTTTAAAAAATTCGGTGTCAGAGATTACCGTGGCGGTGGACGTTCATCGGGACGGGAGACTGCTGCCAGAGTAGCAGCAGGTGCAGTCGCAGCGAAGCTATTAGATGAGTTTGGAATAGAAGTTCATGCTTTTACGAAAGCCATAGGACCCGTTGAGATAGAAAAAAATGACTTCGATGAGTGCCTTAAAAATCCTCTGTACATGCCTGATCATGACGCATATAAAAGGGCTTCGGAGTATCTCAAAGTCTGCATGCAGGATAAGGACTCGGCAGGCGGTGTGGTAGAATGTATAGCCACAGGTGTTCCAGCAGGACTTGGTGATCCGGTATTCGATAAGCTCGACGCCAGACTGGCCTATGCCATCATGTCGATCGGAGCTGTAAAGGGTTTTGAGATAGGTGATGGCTGTAAGGCAGCTAAGGTGCGAGGTTCCGAGAATAACGATGCCTTTTTCATGGAAAACGGCAGAGTCCACAAGAGAACAAACCATTCAGGTGGAGTGCTCGGAGGCATTTCCGATGGAAGCGATATAATTCTAAGGGCTTATATAAAGCCAACCCCTTCCATAGCCCGGAAACAGACTACAGTCACAGATGCCGGAGACGATACGACGATAGAGATAAAGGGACGCCACGATCCGGTCATAGTGCCAAGAGCTGTAGTCGTGGTAGAGTGTATGACAGCGCTGGTATTAGCAGACGCGCTGATGTCGAACCAGACATCTGAAATCGAAAAAATAAAATTATAAGTAGGTCGAAGCCTGACAGTAAGCTTGTTTCGAGCATATTCTGTCAGGCTTCTTCCTCTTTAGACAGGATAATGCAAATGGCAGAATACATTTTACGAAAAGTAGACGGGCGCGCGAAGCGGGCCACTTTTAAAACTGTGCATGGAACAGTTGAGACACCGGTGTTCATGAACGTCGGAACGGTAGGCGCTATAAAAGGCGCTGTTTCGACAGACGACCTGCATGAGATAGGCACTCAGATAGAGCTCTCAAATACCTACCACCTGCATGTCAGGACTGGTGACGAGACGATAAAGGAACTCGGCGGCCTGCATAAGTTCATGGTCTGGGACAGGCCGATACTTACAGACTCCGGCGGCTTCCAGGTGTTTTCCCTGGCAGATCTAAGAAAAATAAAAGAAGAGGGCGTTACTTTCCGTTCTCACATAGATGGCCATAAGATATTCATGGGACCGGAAGAGTCAATGCAGATACAGTCGAACCTCGGATCCACGATAGCGATGGCCTTCGATGAATGCCCGAATGCCTTAGCAGAATACGACTATGTAAAGAACTCCGTAGACCGTACCTATCGCTGGCTCGTCCGCTGCAAGAAAAAAATGGCCGAGCTCAACAAGAGAGAGGATACTATAAATAAAAACCAGCTTCTCTTTGGTATAAATCAGGGAGCTATCTACGAGGACATCAGAATAGATCACGCAAAGAGGATAAGCGAGCTGAATCTTGATGGATACGCAGTCGGCGGTCTGGCAGTAGGAGAGACACACGAACAGATGTACCATATTCTTGATGTAGTAGTGCCATACCTGCCACAGAATAAACCAACCTATCTGATGGGAGTCGGAACCCCGGCAAATATCCTAGAAGCAGTAGACCGTGGAATAGACTTCTTCGACTGTGTATACCCATCGAGGAACGGCCGTCATGGACACGTCTACACGAATAAAGGAAAGAGAAACCTCTTCAACGCCCGCTACGCCAAGGATATGCGTCCGATAGAAGAAGGCTGCCAGTGCCCGGCATGCCGGACCTATTCCCGCGCCTACATCCATCATCTGCTCAAAGCAAAGGAAATGCTCGGAATGCGCCTCTGCGTTCTCCATAACCTCTACTTCTACAATCACCTGATGGAGCAGATCCGTGACGCGATCGACGCCGGCCGCTATGCAGAATTCAAGCGTGAAAAACTCGATGAACTTCAGGAAGTATCACAGGAAACCAATTGACTTAAATCAGAGAATTAGTTACAATAGATAAAGTTTTTTCAAATTAGGAGGCAATAAAGAATGTTAAACCCGTTATTTCTCTCAAAGACATCAAGCGGTACTGGCAGCAGCGGACTGGTAATGATCCTCTGGATCGTAATCCTTTTCGTATTCATGTACTTCCTTATGATCCGTCCGCAGCAGAAGGAGACCAAGAAGAAGAATGCCCTTATGAATTCACTCGCAGTAGGTGATACCATCCTTACTACAAGTGGTTTCTATGGAGTAGTCATCGATATCGATGATGACACGATCATCGTTGAGTTCGGCTCAAACAAGAACTGCCGTATCCCGATGCAGAAAGCAGCCATCGCAGCTGTCGAGAAGCCGGAGGACGCAGCAAAGGAAGAGACTACCGAAAAAAAATCCAAGTAAAGTCTTGACAAAAGGATTGTAAAAGCCTATACTTTTTTACAACTTAATACGAACGGCAAAGGCGCCGCGAACTTCATTTGGAGTTCGTGGCGCCTTTTTACGTATCTGAAAATAGGAAAAGAAAAGAGGTTACTTATGTGTTCGATCATGGCAGTAGAGGATATGACAGACATATCCGATGCTTCATTCAGGGAGCATTTCGCAAAGACACATTCCAGAGGTCCTGACGATGAGAGGATAATGGACTTCGGAAAAAAGAGACTCGGGTTCCAGAGACTTTCTATCATGGGGCTCACTCCGGAAGGCATGCAGCCTTTCGTGCTGAATGAAAACGCAGTTGTCTGCAACGG
>JAQXXU010000116.1 GCA_029226225.1 Lachnospiraceae bacterium
TCGCGTAATAAATGAGCGGTGCTGATGCAGACACATCTGTCAATGTGAGCTTGCTCACATATATGACAGAATGTGTCTGCATCAATAGCGCGAACGCGCGGACGAAGCAGACGCGTAGCGTCTGCGAGTGCACCGCGAATATGCGTCTGCGAGTGCACCGCGAATAAAATAGTGGAAAAATTATCGGCTATGGTATAGAATATCATAGTCGATTTTTTATGTGAGGAGTTATTTATGAAGATAATAGTTACCGGCGGGGCTGGTTTTATAGGAAGTAATTTTATTTTTTATGAGAGAAAAAAACATCCGGAGGATGAGATCCTCTGCGTGGATTCACTGACATATGCAGGAAATCTCTCGACACTTGAACCGGTCATGAATGATTCGGAGTTTAAATTTTTTAAACTGGATATAAGGGACCGGGATGGTATCTATAAGCTGTTCGAGAATGAAAAGCCGGATATCGTCGTAAACTTCGCGGCTGAGTCACACGTCGACCGGTCTATAGAAAATCCTACGATATTTCTCGAGACGAATATCATCGGGACTTCTGTGCTGATGGATGCCTGCCGCAAGTATGGCATAAAGCGATATCATCAGGTCAGTACAGATGAGGTCTACGGAGACCTGCCGCTCGACAGACCTGACCTGTTCTTCCATGAGGACACACCAATCCATACCTCAAGCCCTTACTCGACTTCAAAGGCATCGGCAGATCTTCTGGTGATGGCATATCACCGTACTTATGGACTGCCAGTGACTCTGAGCCGCTGCTCGAATAACTATGGTCCGTACCAGTTTCCGGAGAAGCTGATCCCGCTGATGATCGCAAACGCATTAGCAGATAAGCCGCTCCCAGTCTACGGTGAAGGAAAAAATGTCCGTGACTGGCTCTACGTAGAAGACCACTGCAAAGCCATCGACCTGATCATCCGCAACGCAAAAGACGGCGAGACCTACAATATCGGCGGCCATAATGAAATGGCAAATATCGACATCGTAAAACTGATCTGCGACTACCTTGATAAACCGTACTCTCTTATCGAGCACGTCGAAGACCGCAAGGGACATGACCAGCGCTACGCCATCGACCCGACGAAGATCCATAACGACCTCGGATGGCTACCTGAGACCGCCTTCGCCGACGGCATCAAGAAAACAATCCAGTGGTATCTTGATAATAAAAAATGGTGGCAGGACATCATCTCAGGCGACTACATGAACTACTACGAGAAGATGTATTCACATCGAAAAGTACTGGATTGATATCAAATCTGCCGATAGTTAAAAAATACTGACAGCAGATTTATCTGGTTAACAGGTGCGCGTGGTGGCATATGAGTCGCGAGAGGACCTTATAAAACGCCGGCGCGCGCACCGTCAAAGGAGAATTTATGAAAGGCATTATATTAGCCGGTGGCAGCGGCACAAGACTCTATCCGCTCACAATGGTGACGAGCAAGCAGCTGCTCCCGGTCTACGATAAACCAATGATCTACTACCCACTCTCGACCCTGATGCTTGCCGGCATCCGCGAGATCCTGATCATTTCGACACCTACCGACACCCCTCGATTTAAAGAGCTCTTAGGCGATGGATCGCAGTTCGGACTTTCACTGTCGTATAAGGTTCAGCCATCTCCAGATGGCCTCGCCCAGGCATTTATCCTTGGCGAGGATTTTATCGGAGAAGACTCCTGCGCCATGGTCTTAGGAGACAACATTTTTTACGGAAATGGCCTTGGCAGTCTGATGCGAGACGCAAAAGAGTCGGCTGAAAAACACGGAAAAGCCACAGTTTTCGGTTATTATGTCAACGATCCCGAGCGGTTCGGAGTAGTGGAATTCGATAATGACGGAAAGGCGGTCTCCATCGAGGAAAAGCCGGAGAAGCCAAAGAGCAACTATGCGGTTACCGGACTCTACTTTTACCCGAAAGGAGTGGCAGCAAAGGCACATGAAGTAAAGCCGTCCGCGCGAGGAGAACTCGAGATCACGACGCTTAACGATATGTACTTACAGAAAAACGACCTGATGGTAAAGCTACTTGGACGAGGCTTTGCATGGCTTGATACAGGTACGATGGAATCTCTTCATGAGGCAGCAGGCTTTGTCCGTACCATAGAGACACTTCAGGGTATCATGATCTCGGCACCTGAGGAGATCAGCTACAGAAACGGCTGGATCGACACGCCGAAGCTTTTAGAGTCAGCTGAGAAATACGGCAAAAGCCCGTATGGGGAGCATCTGAAGGCAGTCGCAGAAGGAAGGTTCAGATATTAGTATGCAGATTACAGTAGAGAAAAATGTCGGCGGGATCGATGGCCTTGCGGTCATCACGCCGAATGTACATAGAGATGAGAGAGGCTATTTTGTTGAGACGTGGAATTCACGCGAGATGAAGGAAGCAGGCCTTGATGTGGATTTTGTCCAGGATAACCAGTCGATGTCAGAGAAGGGAGTGCTCCGCGGACTCCATTTCCAGAAGCAGTACCCGCAGTGCAAGCTCGTGCGTGCGGTGCGTGGCGAGGTCTTTGATGTCGCAGTCGACCTACGCAAAAATTCATCGACTTATGGCAGGTGGTACGGAGTCATCCTGTCAGATCAGAATATGAAGCAGTTCCTTATACCGGAAGGCTTTGCTCACGGATTTCTGGTGCTCTCAGATGTGGCAGAATTCTGCTACAAGGTAAACGACTTCTGGCATCCGAACGACGAAGGCGGAATGGCATGGAATGATCCTGAGATTGGGATCGAGTGGCCGCGCGTAAAGGGCGCTTATCAGGGTACTCCATCGGCAGAAGGTTACACCCTGGATAACGGAACTCCGCTTATCCTTTCAGACAAGGATCAGAAGTGGGCGGGACTCAAGGACACCTTTTCATTTGGAGAACTTAAATGATAGAATGTGAAAACTGTGGGACCATGTATGATGAGTCGTTAGACCACTGTCCGGAGTGCCTCAGCTCGGTGCACGAGACGAATGACGAGGGCGAAGAGTGCGGAGGCATTTACGAGCCGATATCAGTCTGGATAAAGGACAAGGGAAGGCCGGAGATCATCTGCCGCTGCCAGTTCTGCGGGGCGTTAAAGACAGAGCTTATCGACCATGATGATAATCCAGTGACTATTATGTCGGTAGCTACGAAACCGCTGGCAAATCCGCCGTTCCCGATAGAGAGACTTCAGGAGCTTACAGATCTGATGGGCGGACAGGGAGATATGAGCGGGTATTACAAATGAACCGAGAAAATAAACGAAGAAAATACGACAAGAACTATTATAAGAAAAATCCGTGCACGGATTCTTTTACCTGCAGAAACTGCGGGTGGCCGATAGTATCAAATGGAGCTGGCTCGAACCACAGAAACCACTGCCCGAACTGCCTCTGCTCTCTGCATGTAGACGAGACACCAGGAGATCGGGCTTCAAACTGTGGAGGCATCATGGAACCTATCGGAGTCTGGGTCAGAAGTGATGGAGAGTGGGCTATAGTCCATCGCTGTAAGCACTGCGGCAAGCTTTCTTCAAACAGGATAGCAGCCGACGACAACCCTATGAAGCTGATGGCACTGGCTATGAAACCGGTAGTAAGTGATTTCCTGGATAAAGACAGGCTTAAGGAGATGCTGTCATCCATGCAGTCCCAGGGTGATCTGATCTGACTTGCAAAATCCGGTGTGAGTGTTTATAATGTAGGGGTTGTGCAAACGACGAAAATATTTGGAGGCTATTTTTTATATGAAGAAGAATAAAGCAGCGGCGCTGGCAGCTATGGCTCTTGCAGGTACTTTTGTACTCAGTGGCTGCACGGCAAAGGCTACAGACACTTTGATAAATATCGACAATGGCAAGGCGAAGATCACATACGGCTACGGAAATTTCGTAGCAAAGTACAACCAGGCTACCTATGACCAGTATTATCTGCAGTACATGGGACAGAATTACTGGAGCCAGGAGCAGAGCGGCAAGACGATGGAGGAGACTGTAAAGGATAACGTCATCGACGGGATCGAAGAGCAGTATGTCGACAAACTCCATGCAGGCGACTACGATGTGAAGCTGACTTCATCAGATCAGAAAAAAATCAAGGCAGCTGCGAAGAAATTTATGTCAGCTAATTCAGATAAAGCAAAGACTCAGATGGGTGCCACAGAGGATTATGTAGAGGATCTCCTCGAGTACGAGACCTATCAGGCAAGAGTCAGACAGGCTGTAGAAGATAAGACTGATGTGACTGTAAGCGATGACGAGGCAAACCAGTCTACGATCTCTTACGTATATTTTTCGACGGCATCTACTACAGATGCTTCTGGTAATGCCAAGGAGCTTACAGATGATGAGAAGAAGGCTCTGAAGAAAAAGGCAGAGAACGTCGCTAACGCTTCTGATTTCGATAAAGCAGCAAAGGCAGAGGACGCCAAAGTAGAGACTCATTCCTACACGACAAAGGGCAAGTCTTCAGATGATACAGTTCTCGGTGAGACAGTAATCGACGCAGCCAAGAAGCTGACGAAGGAAGGCCAGATCTCAGATGTCATCGAGGTAAAGGACAAGGGATACTATGTACTCCGCATGGACAAGCTCCTCGATAAGGATGCTACAAAGAAGCAGAAGGATTCACTTACCAGCCAGAAGAAGGAAGACGCATACAACAAGCTGGTAAAGCAGTGGAAGAAAAAGGTGAATTTCGACCTGAACAAGAAGCTCTGGAAGCAGGTTACATTTACTGACCTGTTCTCGGCAAAGACTACGAACGCAAGCGGCGACGCTACGTCATCGAACTGATAGAATGAAAAGGGGCTGCCATGTGGCGGCCCTTTATTTATGCGAAAAAGAGTCTGTTTTCATTTTTATATCAGGAGAAAAAATGAGATTTGCGGCACACTATTTAGGTGATTACAAAAAAGAGTCGCTTCTGGCACCACTCTTCAAGATGCTCGAAGCTATTTTCGAACTATTAGTACCTCTCGTCATGGCAAAAATAATCGATGTCGGTATCGCAAACAGGGACGCCGGTTATATCATGCGCATGTGCGGAATGCTGATACTGCTCGCCGTCATAGGACTTACTGTTGCTATCATAGCGCAGTATTTCAGCGCAAAGGCGGCGATAAACGCGGCCGGGCGAATGAGACAGGATCTGTTTTTCCATATCATGAAATTTTCCCGCGGAACACTGGAAACTGCCGGGACAGCTTCGCTCGTTACCCGTATCACTAACGACGTGAATCAGGTGCAGAACGGAATGAATATGTTCCTGCGTCTTTTCCTGCGCTCGCCGTTTATCGTGTTCGGTGCGATGATCATGTCATTTACCGTGGATGTAAAAGCGGCGCTCATGTTCTGCGTAGTTATCCCGGTACTCGGACTGGTGGTCTACCTCGTGATGAGAGCTACACTTCCGAAGTTCAGAAAGATTCAGGAAGGCCTTGAAAAAATCCTTCTGACCGTAAATGAAAACCTCGAGGGCGTCAGGGTTATCCGTGCGTTCAGAGTCGAAAAGAAACAGGATAAGAGATTTAAGGATGAGACCGCAGACCTCTATGGCAGGCAGATCTCTGCTGGAAAAATCTCCGCACTTTTAAATCCTGTGACCTATGCGGTCATTAACCTCGGTATCGCATCCATCCTCTGGATCAGTGGCGGTCAGGTGAATACAGGCAGCCTGACTCAGGGAGAGGCGGTAGCGCTTGTAAACTACATGTCGCAGATCTTAGTCGAGCTGATAAAGCTTGCGAACCTGATCCTTCTGCTGACGAGAGCCATCTCATCTGCTGGAAGACTTCAGGAGATTTTAAATACCAAACCGGATGAAAGAACTCATGAATCACTCGTAGATAGTTCAAAAGAATTGAATGATACTGCGATAGAATTCGAGAACCTGTCGTTTACCTATCCGGGAAGCCGCGATTGCGCGCTTTCTGATATCAGTGTCAAAATAGGCAAAGGCAAGAGCCTTGGTATCATCGGAGGAACCGGTTCAGGAAAGAGCTCACTTGTCAGGCTTTTAAGACATGCATACGACCCGTCATCAGGAAGCCTGAAGCTTTTTGGAAAGGACATAAGAGCTTACTCTGATGAAGAGCTGGTACATACCATAGGCCATGTGCCGCAGAAGGCAAATCTGTTTACCGGAACCATAAAGTATAATCTCAAGCTCGCAAAGCCTGATGCAACAGATGATGAGATGTGGGCGGCACTTGACGCTGCACAGGCAAAGGAGATAGTGGAGAATAAAGAGAACAAACTTGATGAGTTCATACAGAGAGGCGGAACGAACTTCTCTGGTGGACAGAAGCAGAGACTTACGATAGCAAGGGCACTGATAAAGAAGCCGGATATACTGATACTCGACGATTCTGCTTCAGCTCTCGACATGCTGACTGAACGCCATCTGCACGATGCCATAGGAAAGCTGTCCTGGCATCCGACTTCTGTGATCATCTCGCAGAGAGCATCATCGGTCATGACCTGTGACCAGATCCTCGTGCTCGAAGGTGGCAAAGTGGCTGGGCTCGGTACGAGTGATGAGCTCTTGAAGACCTGTCCTATCTATAAAGAGATCTACTCTACACAGTTTGAGATAAAGGAGGCAGCAGTATGAAAAAAGATACGACATTTAACAGAGTACTGAAACTGCTGAGACCTTATACGGGATTCATCATTCTATCGCTTCTGTTTGCTCTGGGAACAGTCATATCGACTCTGATGATCCCGGTACTCGAGGGAAGAGCCATCGACCACATCATCGGAAAAGGGAAAGTGGACTTTGACGGACTGCTTCTGGTGTTAAAGCAGATAGCCGGGGTAGCTGCGATAACCTTCTTCTGTCAGTTGTTCATGAATCTGATCAATAACCATGTGACTTATTCGGTCACAAAGACTTTGAGGCAGAAGGCTTTCGAGAGACTACTCAGGGTTCCTGTCGGAGTCATCGACAGGGAGAGCCACGGTGATATCGCAAGCCGTATCGTAACAGACGCTGACTCATTTACAGACGGACTGCTTTTAGGATTTACGCAGCTTTTTACCGGAGTCATGACTATAGTCGGAACCATCATTTTCATGATAAGGATCCGCTTTACGATAGCACTGGTGGTCATCATAGCTACACCTATATCACTTTTCATAGCGAGATTTATCTCGAAACGCAGTTATAACTTCTTCAGGCAGCAGTCCAAGGACAGAGGCAACCTGACAGAGTATATAGATGAGAGGATCTCACTTGAAGATCTGATAAGCCAGCTGGGAGCACAGGAACTCTCTGATAAGGAGTTCGTCGAGAAGAACAACAAGCTGACAGAGTCTGCAGTCAAGGCTACATTCTTCTCATCGCTTACAAACCCGTCGACCAGATTCGTAAACGCCGTGATATATGCAGTAGTCGGAGCCGTAGGTGCTCTGCTCGCTGTATCAGGGAGCATCTCAGTCGGAGAGCTTACGAGTTTCCTCGGATACGCGAGAGAGTACGCCCGTCCGTTTAACGAGATCACAGGAGTCATCACAGAGATGCAGAACGCCATGGCGTGTGCTGCGAGAATTTTTGAACTGATAGATGAGGAGCAGGTGACTGACTGTGACGGTGAATTCAACGGAGAGGTCAGAGGACAGGTCGACATGGAGCATGTGGATTTTTCATATGTGCCTGAAAAGCCGCTGATCACTGACCTGAATGTCTCAGTGACACCGGGCGAGAAGGTAGCTATAGTAGGTCCTACAGGAGCAGGAAAGACGACGCTGATAAACCTCCTGATGCGCTTCTATGATGTAAATGCAGGCGCTGTAAAAGTCGACGGAAGAGACATAAGGACGGTAAGCCGGAATGCCTTAAGGAGCAGGTTCGGAATGGTCTTACAGGAGACCTTCCTTTTCACAGGGACTATCAGGGATAACCTGACTTTAGGAAAGCCTGATGCGACAGATGAGGAGATAATCGAGGCATCGAAGGCAGCCCATGCGCACGAGTTTATCAGGAGACTACCGGATGGCTATGACACAGTGCTTTCAGCAGAGGGAGGCACGCTCAGTCAGGGACAGAAACAGCTTCTGTGTATCGCAAGGCTGATGCTCGCGCTTCCGCCGATGCTGATCCTTGATGAGGCTACTTCTTCTATAGATACGCGCACAGAGATAAAGATACAGGACGCTTTCGCAAAGATGATGAAAGGTCGCACTACCTTCGTGGTAGCACACAGGCTGCAGACCATCCGTGACGCGGACCTGATCCTATACATGGAAAACGGTCATGTATTAGAGCAGGGTGATCATAAGGAACTGCTTGCTAAAAATGGATACTATGCCCGCCTGTACCGCTCACAGTTTCAGTCTTGACTTTTTCGGCGGAGTATATAAAATAGATACGGGAATTTTTTCAAGAAATTTTACATATTTGTTACAAGGATAGGAAGATAATGGGACAGTACGTGATGAAAGGCGGGACACCGCTGTACGGATCTGTAAATATATCAGGAGCAAAAAATGCCGCGCTAGCTATACTCGCGGCAGCGGTCATGGCAGATGAGGACGTGACGATCA
>JAQXXU010000117.1 GCA_029226225.1 Lachnospiraceae bacterium
CCAGGATAAGCTCAATCTCTGCTAAGTCTGAAGGCTCTCCTAAAATATCGATAGCGCACTGGGTGAACTGTCTGTATCTACCTCTCTGAGGTCTGTCAGCTCTCCATACATTTCCGATCTGGAGTGCCTTGAAAGGAGACGGCAGGTCATTCTCGTTATTCGCATAGAATCTCGAAAGCGGAAGTGTCAGGTCGTAGCGCAGACCCATGTCTGAGACATCGAGGTCAGTCTTTGCATCCTCCAGGTGCAGCTTCTCACCGCGCTTTAATACCTTAAAGATCAGCTTCTCGTTCTCGCCGCCCTGGTTACTCGTCAGGTTCTTTATGTCCTCCATGCACGGAGTCTCTATTGGAGTAAAACCAAAGCCTCTGTAAGTATCTTTTATGATCCCGGTCACATAGTCGCGGATCTCCATCTCGCGAGGGAGGATATCCTTCATTCCGTTGACCGGCTTTTTCTTAAGTGCCATTATGTATCTCCTGTTACTTAGCTATCCAGTTTTCCCAATCCTTTACGATCGAGTCATCGTCAAAGTAGTTTATACGCATAACCTTCTGCATCTCATGGAGCGTCTGGTTCGTATCTGCCACTGCGTGAGCCGTACCTGCCTTAAGTATATCATAGACATCAGGAATGCGCTTCTCCCACTCGTGTCTGCTCTCTCTTATCGGGTCAAGCACACGGTTCAAGACTTTGATCAGGAACTTCTTGCAGTCCATATCTCCAAGACCGCCCTTTGTGTAGTGTTCCTTCAGCTCGTCGAGGTTCGCGTAGTCAGGCCAGAACTCTGCGAAATCATCATCGGTAGCGAAAGCATCGAGATAGATGAATACGCAGTTTCCTTCGAGATGTCCCGGATCATCTTTTCTCAGATGCTGCGGGTCAGTGTACATGCTCTTTACTTTTTTCTCAAGAGAAGCAGGATCATCCGAGAGGTAGATGGCATTTCCCAAAGACTTGCTCATCTTAGCCTTGCCGTCGATTCCCGGAAGCCTCATGGCTGCCTTCGTATCCGGAAGCATAATCTCAGGCTCGACTAAGACTTCTCCGTAAGTCTGGTTAAACCTGCGGACTATCTCTCTCGCCTGCTCGATCATCGGTTCCTGGTCCTCTCCTACCGGAACACAGTTTGCCTTGAATGCAGTGATGTCAGCTGTCTGTGACACAGGATATGTGAAAAATCCTGCCGGGATTCCCTCACTTCCCGGCTTGTCAAAACCACGGAGAGTTATCTCGTTCTTTATGGTCGGATTTCTCGAAAGACGCTCTGTCGTAACCATATTCATAAAGTAAAAGGTCATGGCGTGCAGGGCCGGGATCTGTGACTGTACGCAGATCGTGGTCTTATCCGGATCTATGCCGACTGACAGATAGTCAAGAGCGACTTCGATCATATTATCCCTGATCTTCTGAGGGTTCTTCGCGTTATCTGTAAGAGCCTGGTCATCAGCGATAAGGATATTTATCTCATCGAATTTGCCGCTGTTCTGAAGCTCCACTCTTCTGCGGAGCGAACCGACGAAATGACCCAGATGCAGCTTTCCGGTCGGTCTGTCACCTGTCAGGATTATATTTTTATTCTTCTGTTCTGCCAAAATGTGCCTCCTAGGATATCTTTTTAAATATCAGCGCTGTCATAGGCGGTGATACTATTTTTTCATCGGCTATGACCGGTTCCTTAGCGTTCCAGTAATCTGACCTCTCTGAGTCTATGCAGAGCTGCCACTTTCCCGAAGGAAGCGCCAGTGACTGCTGGTATGCTGAACCATTGAAGATCATCAGGACTTCTCCGCTCTTGTCTCCTCCCTGAACGAGCACCAGCCCTTCAGGAAGCGAATCAGCGTTGCCGCCCGAAACCCTGAAATCAGATGAAAGTCCGTCATCTGTCCGGTTCAGGAGCGGAAGTGACTTGCGGAATCCGATCAGTCCTCTGTAGTATTTTATCAGGTCAGAATGTGCGTAGAGTTCGTCCCACTTCACGGCGTTTTCTTCTATCGAAGCATTATATGAATTCTCATCACCGTTCTTCGTCCTGGCGCCCTCTTCGCCCGACAGGAAGAATACCCGTCCAGGGCAGCACAGGTAAATGGCTGCGCAGAGCCTGTTCTGTGCCAGACGCTTCTCCTCCGGATCGCCCACCGGCTTAAGCCAGTTGACGGCTGAGAGTTTGTCCCAGAGAGTCAGGTTATCGTGGCAGGACAGATAGGTAATGCTCTGCCCCGGGTTTTCTACCGGGAAATCACCTCCGCCTAAGCAGGAGAGGATTCCCTTTTTAAGCACTGCAGCATCTCCGCCGCCATCAGCAAATCCTGACTCCTCTTTTTCAAAGACAGAACCCTTTACCGCATCCCTGATGCCGTCATTAAACATGCCGATCTCAGGATCCAGTTCTTTGAAGTGTGCCTTATCTGACGGAATGAACTTTCCCTCTATGTGGGTCTTATCCGCACCCCACGGCTCACCGTAGATAAGCTTCTCACCTTTTCCAAACTTCTCATCGAGAGAATTCTGGATGTCGTTCATCAGGGAAGTATCCAGGAGTCCCATCAGGTCGAACCTGAATCCGTCCATGTGATACTCACTGGCCCAGTAGAGAACCGAATCCTTTACGAACCTGTGTGCCATCGGCATCTCAGAGGCGAAATCATTGCCACAGCCTGAACCGTTCGAAGGCTTCCCATCTTCATCTACTCTGTAGTAATACCACGGAACTGTCTTCTGGAATGAAGAATCCAGGCTGTAAGTGTGGTTATAGACCACATCCATGATGACCCTGAATCCTGCCTTGTGGAGTGCCATGACTGCTTTCTTAAGCTCTGTGATGCGGACTTCTCCTCTGTAAGGGTCGCTGGAGTAGCTTCCCTCAGGGCAGTTATAGTTCACCGGGTCGTAGCCCCAGTTAAACGGCTCTCCGGCCTTCCCGCCTTTCAGATGATCTGCAAATGAAGCTGCCTCATCGACACTTCCGTAATCATAGACAGGCATCAGCTGGATATGTGTAACGCCTAAATCCTTTAAGTACGCGATTCCGGTCTTTGCAGACTTGTCTTCTCCGTTCAGGTAGGTCTTTTCCTTTGTAAAGGCAAGGAACCTGCCCCTTACATCATCCGGAAATCCGCCTGACTTGTCCCATGAAAAATCCTTCACATGGACTTCGCAGATCACGGTATCATCAGTCTTTGCCGGCGGACGGTCTTCTATCCAGCCTTCAGGATCTGTGGTACGCAGGTCTATCACCATGCTGCGTTTTCCGTTCACACCACAGGCCTTTGCGTAAGGATCAGCCGTAATGACTTTGCCGTCTTCGTGCTCTATCTCGAAGTCATAATAAGTGCCGGACAGATTTTTACGGCTGTGAAGCGTGAACACGCCATTTTTTCCGTACTGCATCTGATAGACGATGATAGGCTCGTCTTCTTCTGTCCCATCTTCTTCCCTCGACCCATGTGAAAAAAGTCTGAGGCTTACATTCAGGGCACACGGACTCCAGAGCGCAAATGTCGTTCCACTGTCGTCGGCAAAAGCTCCCAGACGGCCGTTATGATCATATTTTGATGAAAAAGAACTACTAAGATAAAAATCTTTCCATTCTCTTGGTGTACGGCTCATTACTTGTACTCCCTTACATGGTGGTCTTCTATACAGCCTGCCCTTACCAGGTTCTTATAGCCTTCCTTCCTGAAGAGCTTTACAGCCTTCGAAGGTCTGGTTTTATAGTCACCGTAGATGTATATCGTCGTCTCAGTATCCGGGATACGGTTGTGGATCGTCGCTACATTATTCATAGGGACGTTTATCGCCTGCGGGACATGGTCCTTTTTGAATGTCTCCTTATCCCTGATATCCACGAGGGCTGTGCCTTCTGTGGTACGAGTGATATTTATCGCCTGGTTTAAGGTTATCTCTTTTGTTCTTGAAAAAATACCCATACATAGTAAAAGGGCGCCTTGGCGCCCTCAACTTTAATCTCTATAAATCAGTCATCCTCTGCTTTATCCGGTCTAAAACCCTCTCAGGAACTGTACCGTCCTGATAAAGGTCTTTGAACAGGCTCTCTGAATCTAACAGTGCTGTCACATCCAACCACCCGCCGTTCCGGAATTCCTCATCGAATATACCAAACACTTTCCTGTCTGAAAGCAGATCCTTCAGAGGAACATTCTCATACTGCATTTAATCGATCTCCATTTCAGACTCTCTTCAGATACTCTCCTGTACGTGTATCGATCTGAAGCTTATCTCCTGTATTTACGAAAAGAGGTACCTGAACTTCAGCACCTGTCTCGAGTGTAGCAGGCTTCGTAGCACCGGTAGCTGTATTTCCCTTAAGTCCCGGCTCAGTATCTGTAACCTCAAGCTCTACGAAAAGAGGAGGCTCTACGGCGAATACATCTCCGTTGTGTGAGCAGATCTTTACCATTTCGTTCTCTTTAACGAACTTAAGCGAATCTCCGATGTCTTCCTTCGGAAGTGAGATCTGATCGTAAGTCTCTGTATCCATGAAGTAATACAGGTCACCGTCATTATACAGATACTGCATATCTCTTCTGTCTATGTGTGCCTGTGGGAACTTCTCTGTCGGACGGAAGGAAGTCTCGATGACTCCGCCGTTCGTTATATCCTTAAGCTTGGTACGAACGAATGCTGCACCCTTTCCTGGCTTTACGTGCTGGAATTCGATGATCTGATAAACCCCGTTGTCGTACTCGATAGTAATGCCGTTTTTGAAATCTCCGGCTGTAACCATATAAAAACCTCCTTGCGTCTTTTCAAAAATTACCCACCTATTTTACATGAAACCTTTATTAAATGCAAGTATTTTCCCTTTTTTCATAAAAAAATCGCCGTCGTAAGACGGCGATCAGTGATCTCACATGGTAAAGTCTTCTGTCGGACGTATCGCAGAAGGTTTTTCCTTCGTAAGGCTCTGATACTGACCTAATAGTTCATCCTTTCTGAGCTGTCCTAAAGTACCCTCCAGGTCAAGTTCTGATGAATCCTGACCACTTAAGTCAAAAGTCTTATTCGGATCATACAGCTTCGCAAAATCATACGCTCCGAAAGACTCTTCCTGCTTCTTTGCTGTCTGCTGTGTGTTTTCGTCTGTCTTTGCCTTCGGGCCTTTCCCATTATCTGAGTAGGCATTTGTGACAGCTGCGATATCATCGTCAAGCGGCTTCTGCCTTACTATGGATGCATCGTAAGCTCTCACTCTGTTGGTATATGAAGTATTCGAAATAGCTGATATATTCATATAGGTCACCTCACTTCTCCCATCTTCTGTACATTATTATTATCGGCAGAAATGCGAAAAGTTTATGTATTTTATGAAGTACATATCCAGATGTCACTTCTCGTTTATCATTTTACGAAGTTCATTCATGAAGGTATTGGCGTCCTTGAACTCCCTGTAAACCGAGGCAAAACGCACATAAGCCACCTGGTCGACGTTCTTGAGCTTATCCATAACTATCTCGCCGATCACAGAGCTCTCGATCTCACGCTCTTCTCTCGAAAAAATATCCTTCTCTATATCATTTATCATCTTCGTGATCTGCATGGCGGACACAGGCCTCTTATAGCAGGCAGCCAGGATCCCCTTTTCTATCTTTGTCCTGTCGTACTGCTGACGGCCCTGGTCTTTTTTTATCACTATGAGAGGAATAGTCTCGACTTTTTCATATGTCGTGAAACGCTTGTTACAGTCGTCACAGTGACGGCGGCGCCTGATCGAAGTATTATCATCAGCCGGCCTGGAGTCTATAACTCTGGTATTATCCGACCCACAATATGGACATTTCATACTAGTTTACTCCTTCCTCAGACGTTAAAGCGGAATAAAATAACGTCTCCATCCTGGACCACGTACTCTTTTCCCTCTGTCCTTACGAGACCCTTTTCACGGGCAGCAGCCATCGATCCGCATTCCATCAGATCCTTGTATGCGACAGTCTCAGCACAGATAAATCCTCTCTCAAAGTCTGTATGGATCTTTCCGGCAGCCTGAGGTGCCTTTGTGCCCTTAGTGATGGTCCAGGCCCTTGTCTCATCCTCTCCTGTAGTAAGGAATGAGATAAGTCCAAGCAGTGAGTATGAAGCCTTGATCAGCTTATCAAGTCCGGACTCCCTAAGACCTAAGTCAGCTAAGAACTCCTTTTTCTCATCAGGGTCATCGAGTTCTGAGATTTCCTGCTCTATCTCTGCACTTACCACGAACACTTCAGAACCGTCGGTCTTAGCATAGTCCCTTACAGCCTGTACGTGCGGATTTGAAGCTCCGTCATCTGCTAAGTCATCCTCAGCGACGTTTGCCGCGTATATCGTAGGCTTTGCGGTAAGAAGATTGTAGCCTTTTAGCAGAGCCTCCTCATCTTCATTCTCGCACTCGAATGCCTTTGCCATCTTGCCCTCTTCGAGAAATGGCTTAAGCCTCTCGAGAAGTGCTACCTCTGGTTTTAAGGTCTTATCCATGTTGGACTGCTTCTTTATCTTCTGATAGCGGCGGTCAAGAACCTCCATATCAGAGAACAGCAGCTCTAAGTTTATCGTCTCTATATCTCTCTTAGGATCGATGGTTCCGTCCACATGGACAATGTTCGAATCCTCAAAGCAGCGTACCACATGGATAATGGCATCGCACTCACGGATATTCGCGAGGAACTGGTTTCCAAGTCCCTCACCTTTGCTGGCGCCCTTTACGAGTCCAGCGATATCGACGAACTCTATGACAGCGGGGATCGTCTTCTTGCTGTGGTTCATCTCAGTGAGCTTTTCTATTCTCTCATCCGGGACATTCACTACTCCGACATTCGGATCTATGGTAGCAAACGGGTAGTTCGCCGCGAGCGCTCCCGCCTTGGTCAGTGAGTTAAAAAGTGTGCTCTTGCCTACGTTTGGCAGGCCTACAATACCGAGCTTCATGGTTTAAAAAATCTCCTTCTTATGACATATATTTTGATACATTTGATGAGTCTACAGGCTCAAACGGAACCCAGCCATATAACAGGCTTGACGGAACTCCGCTGATACCTTTGGCAGACTTTCCACTGCCAAGAGCCTGTGCTATCTCTACAGCCTTTTTTGCCTGTCCCTTCGCGTTCTGAAAAACAGTGTAGCTCATTTTTCCATCAGCTATGGACTGGCAGCCATCTGTCGTAGCATCAACTCCTGTCACAGGGATTTGTGACGGATCAAGGCCGTTATCCTCTAGGGCCTGGACTGCTCCCAATGCCATCGTATCGTTGTTACACAGGATGGCATCTACAGACTGTCCGGTCTTGAAGAACAGGTCGAGCTTGTGGCGGGCTTCAGTGTCTGTCCAGTTGCAGTAATCCTGAAAGAGGATATTCACTTTCACACCCTCACGCTTGAACGTATTCTTATTCGAGAGAGTTCTCTGGATCGTAGCTGAGTGTCCTTTTTCTCCCTCGAGGATTACGATATTCATCTCTTTCTTGCCGACCTTTTTTATGACGTACTCGGCCTGAAGCTTACCACACTGCTCCTCATCTGAAGCGACATACATATACTTGTCTGCTTTAAGAGCGCTCTCATCAGGCTGGTTATTCACATAGATGATCGGAAGGTCGCCTGCTGCTATCTCTATCTGCGGAGCTGTTGTCGCATCAGCGAGACGGCAGATGATAGCTGAATATCCGCCTGCAGCTGCTTTTCTGGCAGCTGCTGCCTGCTTCTCGACGTCATTTCCGCACTCCTGATCATCGATCTCAACTCCGGCGCTCTTTGCCTCACTCTTTATAGCCTCCATCAATGACTTTCTGTAGGCATCATCCTCATCTGTTCCGATGATCATTATCTTACCACTGCCGCCAGCTGAGGCAGAACCCTTTGACGAGCTGCCGCAGCCTGAAAGGAGGCCTACGCTCATCGCAAATATGCCGGCGAAAGCTGCTAATTTTTTAACAAAAGATCTCTTCATTACGATCTGCCTCCTCAAATCTTAAACTCATTTACATAGCCGGTCAGTGTATCTGAAGTATCGGCAAGCTCTCTGGAGTTATCCTTTACCTCCTGACTCGACTTAGTGATGTTCTCGGCCTTTTCTACCATATCCTCAGAAGTCTTTAGGATCTCATCTGAAGAAGCTGCCTGCTCCTCAGAGATGGCTGCTACGTTGGCTGCCACGTCGTTTACCTTATCGACGTCAGTTACCATATCATGGATGATCTGGTCTGACTCCTGAATGTTCTTATAGATATCATCGAAGGTAGAAACCGCTGTATTGATAAGTTCTGTGTTTGCCTTTATGCTCTCCGCGCTGTTATTAGCCTGATCGACTACTTTTGCGATAAGTCCCTTTACCTGTGTGATCAGCTTAGAGATATTCTGGGCACTGTCAGCTGAGTTTGATGCAAGTGAACCTATCTGAGAAGCCACAACTGCAAAGCCCTTGCCGCTCTCTCCTGCTCTTGCAGCCTCGATAGAAGCGTTGAGTGACAGCAGGTTCGTCTCATCAGCGATCTCTGAAATAACTTCGACGATCTTTGTGATCTCCTCTGAAGCATTTCCGACCTCTCCGATACTAGCTACGAGCTCATTATTAGCTTCCTCTATCTCACCCATAGCCTTTGAGAGCCTCTCCATATCATCACGGCCCTTCTGTGAGAGCTCTACGGTTGACTTCATCGAATCGTTTGCCTTTGATGACTTATCCTTTGTATCAGATACGACCATAGCAAGGGTCGTAGCGTTTTCCGCGATATCGTTTACAGCCTTTGACAGCTGATCTACAGTCTCATTCAGGTTCTTCATCGCATTCGACTGTGACATCGAGTCATCAAGCATCGACTTCGATACTTCGTCTGAAGAATCCGACTGTTCCTTTAGCCTTGCTGACTCGTCGTTTATCTTCGAGAGCATGGCACGCATCTTCTTTACGAACTCAGCCACAGAGCCAGACATAGCACCGATCTCGTCGTTTGACTCCTGCTTTACATCGATAGTAAAGTCGCCGTTGCTCATGGCA
>JAQXXU010000118.1 GCA_029226225.1 Lachnospiraceae bacterium
ATAGCAGCCGGAGTCGTAGCGATACCTCTTATCGGCGGTATTCTTTCCTGGCTTTTTGCACCGATCCTCTATATCGGCGGATACTACGTGATCCTTGGTATCATCAGAAATCATAACTTCCATATTGGCAATATGTTCGACATCTTCGATCACTTCGGAAATGTCTTCGGTGCTTTGTTCACCACGAACCTGTTTCTCTTCCTGTGGTCTCTCTGCCTCACGATCCCAGCTGGAATCATACTTGGGATTGCCGGTTTTCAGATAGAGTGGAGCAGTAATTATTCTGGTCCTCTGCCTGTTCCAACTGACAAATGCCTGGCTTTTATCCTTCTGGTCTGCCTGATCTGCTGTATACCGGCTATCTACAAGGCATTCTGCTGGGCTATGGTCCCTTTCCTGCTTGCAGACAATCCTCATATGACAGGCACTCAGGCAAGACACCTTTCAGCTGACATGATGAACGGACATAAATGGGAGTACTTCGTTATGATATTCTCATTCATCGGCTGGTTCATCCTCTCAGCCTGCACCCTTGGTCTTCTCGGGCTGTTCTATGTAAATCCCTGGGTCATGACTGCTACCTGCGATTACTACGATAATCTCCGCATGCTCTACGAAGCTCAGCACCAGCAATCTGTTGATAACTCTGCATCGTTTTAAGGAATACTAAAATACCTGGCAGCTTCTGGCTGCCAGGTATTTTTTGTAAAAAAAATCCGGACCTGAAGTCCGGATCACTAAAATAGAGGCGCCACTCGGATTTGAACCGGGGATAGAGGTGTTGCAGACCTTTGCCTTACCACTTGGCTATGGCGCCATATAACGGAGAAGGAGGGATTTGAACCCTCGCGCCGGTTTCCCGACCTATACCCTTAGCAGGGGCACCTCTTCGGCCTCTTGAGTACTTCTCCAAAAGCATTTCTGAAAAATGCCCTTTACCAAGGCACGTTCATTTCTCTGTTCTCAACGTGCTTTTCTATTTTACTAAATATTCACTTGTTTGTCAATGACTTTTTTTATCTTTTGTACTGAGCCTGGGCTGTAGCGTATAGGTTATTTCCATGGTCATCTGCTACGACTATGACTGGAAAATCCTCAACTGTGATAAGCCTGATGGCTTCAGCTCCGAGGTCTTCGTAGGCGATAACTTCGGATTTTTTGATGCACTGTGAAAGGAGAGCTCCGGCTCCACCTATTGCTGCAAAATAGACCGCATGATCACGTACTACAGCGTCAAGTACTTCCTTTGTTCGTTTACCTTTTCCGACCATGGCCTTTTCACCAAGGTCTAAAAGAGTTGGAGCGTACTTATCCATTCTGCTGGCAGTCGTAGGTCCGGCTGAACCTATCGGTCGTCCTTCCCTGGCAGGAGATGGTCCCATATAGTAGATAGTGCAGTCATTTATGTCTATAGGTAGTTTCTCATTTTTTTCAATAAGCTCCATAAGGCGCTTGTGTGCAGCGTCTCTCGCAACATACATCTGACCACTCAGATACACGAAGTCTCCGGCGTTCAGCGAATCAGCTATTTCTGCCGTAATTGGCAGCTGTATATGCTTTTCCATATCACACCTCCCTGACTAAGTGTCTGTTCACGTGACAGCAGATGTTCACAGCGACTGGCAGACCAGCGATGTGAGTAGGATAGGTGTTTACGTTCACGGCAAGAGCTGTGACTGTACCTCCTAGTCCTGCCGGACCGATTCCCAGATCATTTATCTTTGCAAGCATCTCTTCTTCGAGCTGTGCAGCCCAGTCCACATCTGAGTGTACACCGACTTCACGTGTCAGAGCTTCTTTTGCCATCTCCGCGCATTTTTCAAAGTCACCGCCGATTCCGACTCCTATGACCATAGGCGGGCAGGCATTTGGGCCAGCGTCATTTACGGCTGTAAGAATGGCTTCTTTGACTCCGTCAAGTCCCTGGGCCGGTTTCAGCATGAATACACGGCTCATATTCTCACTGCCGAAGCCTTTAGGCGCCACTTTTATGCGGATCTTATCACCCGGAACTATTTTTTCATGGATGATGGCAGGAGTGTTGTCGCCGGTATTTTTTCGGATGATCGGATCAGATACTACAGACTTCCTTAAGTATCCGTCTGTGTATCCCTGCCTTACACCTTCGTTTACCGCATCCTCGAGGCTTCCGCCTATCAGATGCACATCCTGTCCTATCTCAAGAAAAATGACCGCCATTCCAGTATCCTGACAGATCGGGATCTGGTCATTTTTTGCTATATCGAGATTTTTCTGAAGCTCACCTAATATCTGCTTTCCGAGAGGTGATTCTTCCTTCTCATGGGCTTCTCCAAGCACCTGCTTCATATCATCCGAGAGCTCGTAGTTCACAGAAATGCACATCTCCCGGATGTTCTTTGTTATCTCACTTACGTCTACTTCTCGTATCATTCGTTCTTCTTATCCTGCTCTGCACGATCTAAAAGTCTGTTGATATCGTTCTGTTCAGCCTGTTTTTCTTTATCAGGGTCGGAAACCGGCTCTGAGTCCTGAGTTTCGGCATTTTCTTCAGCTTCTTCCTTTGCGGCTTCTTCAGCCTCTTCCTCGAGATAATCTCTGCGGACCTTGGCGATCGATGCCACTTTTTCACCAGGCTTTAAGTCGATAAGCTTTACACCTGTGCCATATCTCGACTGGAGAGTAGTCTCTCCGACCTTTATACGGATGATGGTTCCGCTGGTATTTATGATCATGACTTCATCGTCCTGATTTACGACCTTGACGCCTACGAGGTTTCCGGTACGCTCGGAGATGCTGTAGCACTTATTTCCCTTGATTCCCCTGTTCTTTAATGGGAATTCTGAGAGAAGAGTGCACTTTCCTAGTCCTTTTTCTGAGACGATAAGTGCTGATTCACCCTGGGAATCAAGCTGCATGGCGATTATCTCATCGCCGGCTGACAGATTCATTCCACGGACGCCGGTAGCAGTTCGTCCCATCGGTCTTACGTCTGTAGACTTAAATCTGCATGACTGACCGAACTTCGTAAAGAGAAGGATCTGATCCTTATCCGTGACTTTCTTTACGGTGATAAGTTCATCGCCGTCCTTCAGGTTCACAGCGATAAGACCGTTTTTGTTAATATTCTCAAATTCGCTGACCTTTGTCTTCTTCACTGTTCCGGTCTTTGTAACCATGAAGAGGTAGTCATCATCCTCCGGGTTCTCATCACGGAGAGCGATAGTAGAAGTGATCTTTTCATCACCGGCCAGCTGGATCAGGTTCACGATGGCTGTTCCACGAGCTGTTCTTGAAGCCTCTGGAATCTTATAAGCCTTCAGCCTGTAGACACGACCCTTGTTTGTGAAGAACAACAGGTTATGATGGTTTGTCGTCATCATCAGCTCTGTGATGAAATCGTCGTCTAAGAGTTCTGTTCCTTTGATACCTTTTCCACCACGGTTCTGAGCCTTGAAGTTCTCAATGCTCATACGCTTGATGTAGCCTACATTCGTAAATGTAATAACTGTATTGTCATCAGGTATCAGATCCTCGTCATCGAGATCATCATCTCCACCGGCTACTATCTTTGTACGTCTGTCATCGCCGTATTTATCCTTGTAAACGACGATTTCTTTCTTTATGACTCCGAGAAGCAGCTTCTCGTCTCCGAGGATTGCCTGGTATTCCTTGATTTTTTCCTCAAGTCCCTTGTATTCGTCCTCGAGCTTCTGTCTCTCTAATCCTGTCAGAGCACGAAGTCTCATCTCTACGATGTTCGAAGCCTGGACTTCATCGAGTCCGAATCTTTCCATAAGGCTTGACTTGGCTGTAGCTACGTCTTTAGAGCCTCTGATTATAGAGATGACTTCATCGATGTAATCGAGAGCTTTAAGAAGTCCTTCGAGGATATGAGCTCTGTCCTGTGCCTTGTTCAGATCGTACTTTGTACGTCTGGTAACTACTTCTTCCTGGAAACTCAGGTAATTGTCGAGCAGTTCCTTTAGGTTCAGGATTTTTGGCTGGTTATCCACGAGAGCAAGCATTATAGCTCCGTATGTCTCCTGGAGCTGTGTATGTTTATACAGCTGGTTCAGCATGATCTGTGGATTTACATCTTTTCTTAGCTCTATAGCTACTCGCATTCCCTCACGGCTTGTCTCATCACGGAGAGCTGTGATACCGTCGAGCTTTTTGCTCTTTACGAGTTCTGCTATATTCTCGATAAGACGGGCTTTGTTCACATAATACGGAAGCTCTGTTATGACTATACGGTTCTTTCCGTTTGCCATCGGCTCTATATCAGTGATTCCACGGACTTTTATTTTTCCACGGCCTGTACGGTAAGTATCGTTTATTCCTTTATGTCCGATGATCTCGGCTCCGGTCGGGAAATCAGGTCCTTTGATTATCGTCATCAGCTCATCGATAGAAGTGTCACGGTCTTCGTTTACTTTGTTATCGATGATCCTTACCACTGCGTCGATCACTTCGCGGATGTTATGCGGCGGAATATTCGTAGCCATGCCGACCGCGATACCCTGAGCTCCGTTTACGAGCAGATTCGGATAACGTGAAGGAAGAACTACTGGCTCTTTTTCTGTCTCATCATAGTTCGGGATAAAATCCACGGTATCTTTGCCGATATCCTGGATCATCGCAAGTGAGATTTTTGAAAGACGGGCCTCTGTATAACGCATGGCAGCCGGACTATCGCCGTCGACAGAACCGAAGTTTCCGTGTCCGTCTACAAGCGGGTACCTGGTGTTCCAGTCCTGAGCCAGATTTACCAACGCTCCGTAGATAGAAGAGTCTCCGTGCGGATGATATTTACCCATTGTATCACCGACTATACGGGCGCACTTTCTATGAGGCTTATCCGGATAGTTGTTCATCTCGCTCATCGAGTAGAGGATACGGCGCTGAACCGGTTTCAGACCGTCGCGCACATCCGGAAGAGCTCGGGATACGATAACACTCATCGAATAGTCGAGATAGGAAGACTCCATGGTCTTCTTTAAGTCTACTTCTCTTATATTGTCAAAAATTTTATCATCCATTATACGTCAAGATTCTCCACTTTCTTCGCATTTTCGATTATGAATTCTCTGCGAGGCTCGACTTCATCACCCATCAGTGTAGAAAATACCTTATCCACCTCTGACAGGTCATCATCATCCATATTCACCCGTTTAAGAACACGGCGTTCCGGATCCATGGTCGTCTCCCAAAGCTGGTCGGCATCCATCTCACCAAGTCCTTTGTAACGCTGGACTTTGTTATTTCCATCACGTCCGATCTCATTCATGATCTGGTTCAGCTGGTCATCGTTGTATGCGTACCAGACCTTTTTATTTTTCTCAACCTTATAGAGAGGCGGCATTGCAAGGTAAACATAGCCCTGCTTGATGAGCTCCGGCATGAATCTGTAGATAAATGTCAGCATCAGTGTAGCAATATGTGCTCCATCGACATCGGCATCAGTCATTATGATGATCTTATGGTATCTGAGCTTCGTGATGTCAAAATCATCGAGAATTCCGGTACCAAACGCCGTGATCATGGCTTTTATCTCTTTGTTGGAGTAGATACGGTCTTCACGAGCTTTCTCGACATTCAGGATTTTTCCTCGGAGAGGCAAAATAGCCTGAGTCGCACGGCTTCTCGCTGTCTTTGCTGAACCGCCTGCGGAGTCTCCCTCTACGATAAAAATCTCGCAGTGTGAAGGATCCTTATCTGTACAGTCAGCCAGTTTTCCCGGAAGAGAAGTAGAGTCAAGAGCAGTCTTTCTTCTGGTCAGATCCCTTGCTTTTCTCGCAGCTTCCCTGGCTCTCTGAGCTAAAAGTGACTTCTCACAGATGATCTTTGCGACCTGCGGATGCTGCTCCAAAAAGTATGTAAGCTGTTCACTTACCACAGAGTCTACGGCTGTCTTTGCTTCGCTGTTTCCGAGCTTCTGCTTTGTCTGGCCTTCGAACTGAGGCTCCTCTATTTTTATGCTGATGATAGCCGTAAGACCTTCACGGATATCATCACCTGTAAGAGGCGGGTCATTTTCCTTTATCAGCTTATTATCCTGGGCGTATTTGTTAAAAGTACGGGTCACCGCGCTCTTGAAACCAGCTACATGGGTTCCGCCTTCAGGTGTAATGATATTATTTACAAAACTGTATGAGGAGTCGTTAAACGAGTCATTGTGCTGCATAGCGACTTCTACTAGAACTCCGTTCTTAGTTCCCTCACAGTAGATGACTTCAGGGTAGAGCGGCTGTTTTCCACGGTTTAGATACTGTACGAATTCTTTGATTCCGCCTTCATAGTGGAACACATCTGTCTTATCTTCTTCACCTCTGTGGTCTGTCAGGGAAATCTTTAATGCTTTCGTCAGGAAAGCTGTCTCTCTAAGACGAACTTTTAAGGTATCATAGTCGAATACTGTCTCTTCAAAAATAGTCTCATCCGGCTTGAAAGTGATCTTTGTTCCTGTATGCTCAGGCTCACATTCACCTACTACTTCGAGTGGAGTAACTGTCTTTCCCTTTTCGTAGCGTTGCTCATAGACTTTTCCGCCACGTCGCACCTGTACTATAAGCCAGTCGGAGAGGGCATTAACTACCGAAGCGCCTACTCCGTGCAGACCTCCGGAAACCTTGTATCCTCCGCCGCCGAATTTTCCGCCGGCATGAAGCACTGTAAAAACGACCTCTACAGCTGGTTTTCCGGTCTTATGGTTGATATCTACCGGAATTCCACGCCCGTCATCAGTTACAGTGATCGTGTTATCCTTGTTTATCTCTATCTGTATGTGATGGCAGTAACCAGCTAAAGCCTCGTCCACCGAGTTATCCACTATCTCATATACCAGATGGTGAAGTCCCTTGGAAGACGTGGAACCTATATACATTCCCGGTCTTTTTCTTACGGCTTCGAGTCCTTCGAGAATCTGGATCTGATCTCCACCATATTCATGTTCAACCATTATATCTACTCCATTTCTGATGTGATACAGGTGACAGGCACCTTATCACAATGTGTCAATTGTACCTGTCCCCATTGACACATTTCCATTTACTACTTTAAAAACTTTATTTACCTGATAACGGCTCCTTACGAAATCATCCAGTCCGGTACAGGTGATTATAGTCTGCGTATCTGAAAGGCTCTCAAGCAGATCTTTCTGTCTTCTGCTATCAAGCTCTGAAAGTACATCATCCAATAGAAGTACCGGTTTTTCTCCGGTCTCTTTTTCCATCATAGTGACTTCCGAAAGTTTCAGTGAGAGAGCAGCAGTACGCTGCTGTCCCTGGGACCCATATTTTCTTAGGTCCACACCTCCCAAGTCGAACCTCAGGTCATCCCTGTGAGGACCCTTTGTAGTCGATCCGAGTCTCATATCATTATCATACGCGAAGTCAAGTGCTTCCCGCATTCCTTCGGCAGATACATTTTTCTCATAGGTCAGGCTGACCTCTTCCCTTTCTCCTGATATCCGTGAGTGTAGCTCACTTACTACCGGAGCTATCTCTTCAACAAACTTTTCACGCCTTTTTATAATCTTTGCTCCATACTCTGTGAGTTTGTCATCCCAGACAGAGAGGGTATCAGCAAGCTTTTTATTAAAGCTTATATCCTTTAGCAGTTTGTTACGCTGATTCAGAGTCCGGTTATACTCTGTGAGGTTATACAGATATATCCTGTCTATCTGGCAGAGCTCCATGTCCATAAAATGCCGCCGCCTGTCAGGTCCACTCTTTATGATTGACAGATCTTCAGGCGAGAAAAAAATGATATTTAGAATACCAAAAAGATCCGATGATTTTTTTATCGGGATTTTGTTGATAGCTATTCCTTTTGAATGATTTTTTTTCAGGTGAATGTCTATCCTGTATTCGTTAGAGTCTTTCTCTACCAGAGTTCTGATATGGGCTTCTTCCTGTCCGAAGCGGATCATTTCCCTGTCTCTGCTTCCACGATGTGATCTGCTCGTTCCGCTTACACACAGCGCCTCAAGGATATTTGTCTTTCCCTGTGCATTATCGCCGTAGATGATATTCGTCGATGGATCAAAGTCTACAGAAAGCCGCTCGTAGTTTCTGAAATTCATCAGTTCAAGTGACCTGACTATCATCGAACGATATCTATCTCCTCACCGTTGTAGGATACTTTATCTCCATCATAGAGTTTCCGACCGCGTCTTAATTCTTCCTCGCCATTCACCTGAACGTCACCTTCGAGGATCACTTCTTTAGCTTCGACTCCTGAACTTACCAGACCAGCTTTTTTTAAAGCCTGGCCCAGCTTTATGAATTCATCTGTTTCTCTTATCTTTACTTCCATCTTATCTCTGATTTGTGAAATTAACCGGCAGGATTATATAGTTATAAGTCTCCGCGTCATTTTTTATAAATACAGGCGACTTTGAATCCATCAGGTAAAGGCTTATCTCATCATCCTCTATGACTCTCAGCGCATCCATCAGAAACCTCGGGTTAAATCCGATCATCAGGTCTTTGCCTTCTTTGAGTACCTGAATGTCTTCCTTCATAGAACCAACAGCTGAATTTCCCATTAGCTCTATCAGATCATCAGTGATATTCACGATGACAGGCTTCTTCTCACCTTCCTTTACCAGAAGGGTAGCACGATTGATACTTTCCATTAGATCACGACGGTTTACGACTATCTTCGTCCTGAACTGACTTCTTATCATCTGCTCGTAATTGAAGTATTCTCCGTCGATAAGTCTCACAACCATAGTCGTATTCTTGATATCTACGATCATCTGGTTTTCTGTGAAAAATATCTGCGCCTCATCATTCATCTCACTTGAGAGGTTTTTATTTATCTCGTTTAATGATTTACCCGGAATTACAACCTTGTGATCCGGATACGGCTGCCTTAATTCTATAACTCTGATAGAAATCCTATGTCCATCCAGAGCTACCATTTTCATTTGATTTCCATGTACCTCCAGGTACACACCTGTCATCATCTTATTTGCTTCGTTTACGGCTGCAGCAAATGATGTCTGCTGAATGATGTTTTTTAAAGATAGCTGTGATATTACTACAGGCTCATCTATTTTTACTATAGGCAGCTTTGGAAAATCCTGTCCTGATTTTCCGATTATCTTATACTCAGCCTTACCACATCTGATGACTGTGTGAAACTGGTCATCACTCTCTAAAAAAACTGTCTCGGATGGCAGGTTTCTGACTACATCTGAAAAGAGTTTTGCATCTAATGCCACATAGCCTTCTTCTTCTATTGCTCCGTCTGAAACTATACTATCAATACCTAAGTCTATGTTACTTGCAGTAAGTTTTATGACTCCGTTTTCTGTCTTAAGCAGAATGCATTCAAGGATAGGCATTGTAGTCTTTGATGGTACAGCCTTTGAAACTATGTTAACACTGTTAAGTAAGGCTGATTGTGAACATGAGATTTTCATTCAGGTTAATAACTCCTTTCAGCAGTCCTTTCGAATTCCGCGAAGCGGTTCTGTAATAATAACAAATAAAATATAGTATACGTATTATTATAGACTGTGGATTAGTGGATAAGTCTGTTTATAGGCTTATTTACTGTATTTCTTTCCATTTTGTTAAAAAATTTTACTGTTAGTCTGTTGTGAAAGTGTCTTTACAGACTGTGAATAAAATCTTCTTAATCAGGCTTTATTTTCTTCATTATGCTGTCTATCTGTTTTTTATACTCATCATTACGTTTATACTCATCAGCTACTTTGTTAGCACCGTGGATAATCGTCGAATGGTCACGTCCTCCAAGGAGTTTGCCAATCGATTCAAGTGGATTGTTTGTTAATTCCCTGCATAAATACATGGCAATCTGTCTTGGCTCAGTGATATTCTTACTCTTGTTCTTGGATATCATCTGATCTACCGTGATTCCATAGTACTCAGCTACGACTTCTACTATCAGTTGTGGGGTTATCTCTCTTGGCTTTTCAGGTGCTATGATATTTGCTAATTCCTGTTCAGCTATTTCGAGAGTGATGTCAGTATGCTCGATATTCGAATAAGCTATCAGTTTATTCAGGGCGCCTTCTATCTCTCTGATGTTTGTCTTTATATTGGTAGCGATGTAGTTTAGTATCTCGTCATCTAAGTTTATGTGTTCTTCTTCGACTTTTTTACGGAGAATGGCCATTCGTGTCTCATAGTCAGGATATCCGATATCAGCCATAAGTCCCCATTCAAATCTGGAACGGATACGGGCTTCAAGAGTTTCCATCTCCTTAGGTGGACGATCAGAAGTCAGGACTATCTGCTTTCCTGCAGAATGCAGAGCATTAAAGGTGTGGAAAAATTCTTCCTGGGTCGATTCTTTACCGATGATGAACTGGACATCATCAATCATAAGCACGTCAACCTTTCGGTATTTATCGCGGAATTTTCCCATAGATGAAGTGTTGTTTGTACTTCTTATGGATTCGATGACTTCATTTAAGAATTCCTCGGAAGTCACATAGAGCACCTTTTTATCCGGATTATTCTGAAGTATGAAATTCCCAATCGCCTGTATCAGATGGGTTTTGCCTAGTCCTGGTCCTCCATATATATAGAGGGGATTATAGGTTTCACCAGGCGTTTCTGCGACGGCAAGGGCGGCAGACTGGGCAAAACGGTTATTATTGCCGACTACGAAAGTGTCAAAGGTATACTTCTCATTCAGGTTAGATGAGGCATAGTTCGGAGTTGATACTACGTCTATAGTTTTTTTAGGTTCTTCCTTTTTATCCTTTGCCAGAATGAACTTTATATCGTATTCTTTTCCTGTTACTTCTGCAATCTTTGTGGCAAGCGGCTTTTCATACTTTTTAGATATGTAGTTTATCGCCATCTCATCTGTTTCGTCAGAAGCTACTATGGTCACAGTCTGTCCATCCACTGAGTATATCTTCAGTGGGAGCAGCCAGGTATTAAAGGAGACATCATTTATCTCAAAGTCTTCCTTTACACCCTGAAGTATTTCATTCCATTTATCCTGCAGCTCATTCATCAGCGTGTCCTCATCGTGTTACTATTTATATAGGAAGAAACTTTTTTATCTGTATATCAATAAAAAAATATTCTTTTTTCCTCAGGCTATAAAAAACCAATCTCTATTTTATCTAAAATCGCGTAAAACTTCAACCTTTTCGGTCATATTTGTGGGATTTTTTTATCTGAAAAATTAGTTATCCACAATCCCACGTTTACCAGTTTTTCTATATTTGTGAATGATTTTCACATTAAAAATGCCAGTTGTCCACAAATTTGTCCACAGAGTGTGGATAACTATATCTTGTAGACTTGTTTTCTTATCTTGTGCTTGACAACTTTTTAATTTTTGCTACAATTATAGTCGTTGTTTTGTCCGTTTTTGCGTTATTAAATGGATTATTATTTTTAATTATATAAAGGAGGTGCTTCTCTTATGAAGATGACTTTTCAGCCAAAGAAACGTCAGAGATCGAAGGTTCATGGTTTTCGTTCAAGAATGAGTTCAAAGGGCGGTCGTAAGGTTCTTGCAGCTAGGCGTGCAAAGGGCAGAAAGAAACTCACCGCTTAAATTTCAGGCCACGCTTTGTGGCCTTTTATTTTTATGAAGTTTACTGACTCACTTAAGAAAAATGCAGATTTCAGGAAGGTTTACAGGAAGGGCAGATCTAAGGCTGATTATTTTCTTGTCCTTTATGTACTTCCTAATGATAAGAATATAAACAGGCTTGGTATTTCTGTTAGTAAGAAAGTGGGAAACAGTGTGGTAAGGCATTACCTGACCAGACTTGTCAGAGAATCCTATCGATTACACGAGAATTCTTATGGTATAGGTTATGATCTTGTTGTAGTTCTCCGCACTTCAGCAAAGAATACTGATTTTCATCAGATTGAGAAATCACTTCTTACACTTCTGAAGTATCAAGGTCTTATATGAATTGCTATGGCAAAGAAATTTTTGATTTTTCTTATAAAATTTTACAGGAAATACATTTCTCCGTTGAAGACGACTAAATGCCCTTATTATCCTACCTGTTCGACTTACGGTCTTCAGGCAGTGGAAAAGTACGGTGCTCTGAAGGGCGGAGCCCTCGCTTTCTGGAGAATTCTCAGGTGTAATCCGTTTTCACATGGCGGATATGACCCTGTTCCGTGATTGGAGGACTATTTTGCCAGCACTTTTTTTAACTGCTTATAATGGTACTTTTATAGGACCTATAGCCCGTGGCCTTGGCTGGGTCATGGATAAAATCTACTACTTCATCTATTCCTTGCTTGGAATACATAATGGTGCTATAGCTATAGCTATCATGCTTTTCACCATTATCATCTATATGGCTCTTCTGCCTCTGACTTTTAAGCAGCAGAAGTTCTCGATGCTTACGAGAAAAATGCAGCCAGAGATGAAGGCTATTCAGAATAAGTACAAAGGAAAAACTGATCAGGCTTCGATGCAGGCTATGCAGGATGAGACTTCTGCTCTTTATGATAAGTATGGTATTTCGCCAATGGGCAGTTGTATTCAGCTTCTTATCCAGATGCCTATCCTGTTCGCTCTGTACCGAGTATTTTATAATATCCCTGCTTATCTGAGCAGCGTCAAGAATATTTTCACTCAGGTTACAGATGGGATTGTTGGTACTTCTGGTTTTGAGAAGACCATGACGAAGTACGTACAGACAGCTCATATGTCGAATATAGACTTTACTGCTGGTGGAAAGACTGCAATAAAGAATCATGTAATCGATGTATTGTATAAGCTTCCGAATAGCGGATGGACTTCTCTGAAAAAAGATTTTCCATCTCTGACTTCGCAGATTGATACAGCTCATAGTCATTTATCAGCTGTGAACTACTTCGGTGTGCTGAATATCTCGGATACTCCATGGAGCATGATCATGTCTGGTATTCGTGGAGCGGGTATTGGTCTTACGATAGCAGCAATCCTTATTCCTGTTGTAGCTTACCTTACTCAGTACCTGAATATGCGTCTGACTCCTCAGTCAACTGATGCAAATGATTCCGCAGCTCGTCAGATGAAGATGATGAACACTCTGATGCCTCTTATGACATTGTTCATTTCATTCACGACTCCTGTAGGTCTTTCATTATACTGGATCGCCGGTGCTGTGATCAGATCTATCCAGCAGGTACTTCTGAACAGACACTTTGAAAAAATAGATCTGAATGATATAATCGAAAAGAATAAGGAAAAAGCTGAGAAAAAGGCAGAGAAGCGTGGTATCCGTCGTGAGCAGATGATGCAGTATGCAAATATGAGTACGAGGAACATGTCTTCTAAAGCAAATGTATCTGATGATAAAATAGATCAGCTTAACAAAGCTAAAGAAGCATCAACCAAAGCCAGAAAAGGTTCCATGACATCCAAGGCTAATCTGGTAAAAGATTTTAACGAGAAGAATACTAAAAAATAGGAGGGCTCATAAATGGAAGAATTCAAGGAGTTTACCGGTAAGACGGTAGAAGATGCCATTACAGCCGCATCTGTTGAATTAGGGGTTCCATCTGATGAAATAGAATACGATGTCTTAGAGAAGGGTTCGACTGGTGGATTATTTGGCATTGGTTCAAAGGATGCTGTGATCAACGCCAGAAAGAAAGAAACCTCTTGTGAGGATGTAGCTCGTCAGTTCTTAGATGATGTTTTCGAAAAAATGGGCATAGATGTAGATATCGAAATGCTCTTTAATGATGAAGAAAATACTCTTTCGATAAATATGTCCGGTGATCATATGGGAATGCTCATCGGTAAACGTGGACAGACACTCGACAGTTTACAGTATCTGACCAATCTCGTCGTGAATAAGGATTCTGATGAGTATATCCGTGTAAAAATGGATACAGAAGATTATAGACATCGTCGTAAAGAAACACTTGAGAATCTTGCTAGAAATATGGCATACAAAGCCAGACGTTCACACAGATCAGTTTCTTTAGAGCCTATGAATCCTTATGAGAGAAGAATCATTCATTATGCTCTTCAGGATGAGGATAATATCAGTACACATTCTGAGGGTGAAGAGCCTTACAGACATGTGGTTATAGATTACGTTCGTTCGTAAATTTTTGTTACTTTTAGTTTTAGCCTGTTTCCTGTATGGTAACAGGCTTTTGTTTTATGAAGGATTTATAAACTTTATCCACATTTATTGTGGATAAGTATGTTCTATTTTTGTGATGATTTGTGAATCTGATACAATTGCAGCTATTGCGACACCGCTTTCTTCCTCGGGAATAGGCATTATTCGTGTCAGTGGAGAAGAATCTATCGCTCTTGTGGATAAAATTTACAGAGGCAGACGATCTCTGAATGATTATAATGCTAATACGATAAATTACGGACATATTGTAGATCAGAATGGTGAAGTAGTTGATGAGGTTCTTGTTTCTGTATTTAGAACACCGCATAGCTACACTGGAGAAGATTCTGTTGAGATAAACTGTCATGGTGGAATTTTCATTCTACGAAAAGTACTGGATCTGGTTTACAATACCGGTATTCGTCCGGCTGAACCAGGTGAGTTTTCCAAGAGAGCATTTCTGAATGGTAGGATGGATTTATCTGAAGCGGAATCGGTCATGGATCTCATATCCTCAGGTAGTGAAGCTTCGTATAAGAATTCAATAAGACAATTGTCTGGATTTCTTAAGAAAAAAGTTGTAAAACTCCGTTCTGAAATCATACATGAGGCTGCTTTTGTTGAAGCAGCGTTAGATGATCCTGAGCATTATGAGCTGGATGGTTTTGATGATAAGCTAGTGATCGAACTAAACAGATGGATTTCAGAGATAAAGGATCTGTCTGATTCTTATCATGAAGGAAGTCTGATCAAAGATGGTATTGATACGGTCATATCTGGTCGACCGAATGTAGGAAAGTCATCTCTCATGAATTTTCTTTCAGGACATGATAAAGCTATAGTTACTGATATACCTGGAACTACTCGTGATATCATAGAAGAGAGAGTAGTGATTGGTGATATAGTACTTAATCTTATAGATACCGCAGGCATTAGACAGACTTCTGATAAGGTGGAATCTATTGGTGTAGAAAAAGCTATAAAGGCTCAGTCCTATGCTCAGCTTAATCTATATCTGGTTGACTCATCCATGAAACTATCTGATATTGATCAGAAGTATCTGTCATCATTTGATCCGTCTTCAACAATTATTCTCTTGAATAAGTCAGATCTTGATTCTATTGTTGATATGGATGACATTCACCACTTCTTTGACGGTCATGTGGTGGAATTTTCTACTAAAACCGGACAAGGTTTAGATCAGCTGAAGTCAGCTGTTTCTGACCTTTTCTTTGATGGAAATCTGGATAGTGACAGGTTTTACATTACTTCTGAACAGAACTATAATGATCTGAATGATGCATTGAAATCTCTAGAGCTTGTCAGATCCTCGATAGCAAACGGCCTTTCAGAAGATTTTTTTACATCAGATTTGTATGATGCTTACAGATCACTTGGATATATAATTGGTGAAGAAGTAGAAGAAGATCTGGTGAATAAAGTATTCTCAGATTTTTGTATGGGTAAGTGATATGGGACATATAGAAGAGCATTATGACGTGATTGTAGTTGGTGCTGGGCATGCTGGTTGTGAGTCAGCTTTAGCTTGTGCCAGGATGGGACTTTCTACGATCATTTTTACGGTAAGTATGGATTCAGTTGCTTTCATGCCATGTAATCCTCATATAGGTGGATCATCAAAAGGTCATCTCGTAAGAGAGATTGATGCACTTGGAGGTGAAATGGCTAAAAATATCGATAAAACTTTTATTCAGTCTAAAATGCTGAATTTATCGAAAGGTCCTGCCGTTCATTCTCTCAGATGTCAAGCTGATAAGCTTGCTTACTCTATTGAGATGAGAAAAGTACTCCAGTCAACGCCAAACCTTGTATTAAGACAGGCGGAAGTTTGTGATCTGATCATCGAGAATGGAGAAGTGAAGGGCGTTAAGACTATTTCCGGCGCGACTTATTTTTCAAAGGCTGTAGTTTTATGTACCGGAACTTATCTGAATGCCAGATGTCTTTATGGTAGTGTAATAGACTATACCGGTCCTAACGGCTTAAAAGCTGCTACTCATTTAAGTGACTCACTTCGTGCTAATAATGTCAGACTTCTCCGCTTTAAGACTGGTACACCTGCAAGAATTGACAGACGTTCGATAGATTTTTCAAAGATGACCGAGCAGTTTGGAGATCCTGTTATTACACCGTTTTCTTTTACTTCTGATAAAAGGAAAATTCAGAAGCCGCAGGTTTCCTGCTTTCTGACGTATACTAACGATCATACTCATGATATTATCCGTGCCCATCTCGATGAGAGCCCTATTTATGCTGGTGTTATCGAGGGTACTGGACCCAGATATTGCCCATCACTTGAAGATAAAGTGGTAAAATTCAGCAATAAGAAAAGACATCAGCTGTTTATAGAACCTGAAGGTCTGATGACGAACGAGATGTATATAAGTGGTGCATCCTCGTCAATGCCTGAAGCTGTGCAGTATGAATTCTATCATTCGATTGCTGGGCTTGAACATTGTGATATCGTTCGTAATGCTTATGCGATAGAGTATGACTGTCTGGCATCACATCAATTAAAAGCTTCACTTGAATTTAAGGCTGTATCTGGTCTGTTTTCTGGCGGACAGTTTAATGGAAGCAGTGGTTACGAAGAGGCTGCTGCTCAGGGTCTTATTGCTGGTATAAATGCTGGTAGGTTTGTTCAGAAGAAAAATCCAATAATCCTTTCACGCTCTGATGGGTATATAGGTGTTCTGATAGATGATCTGGTTACAAAAGAACTTACAGAACCTTACCGTATGATGACTTCCAGAGCGGAATATCGTCTCCTTTTACGCCAGGATAATGCCGATATCAGACTTTCTAAATATGGACATGAAGCTGGCCTTATTTCAGAAGATAGATTTGAAAAAGTCGAGGATAAGATAGAAGAGACCAAGGAAGAAATCTCACGAGTTGATAAAGTATTCGTCGGTGATAATAAGAAAACCAGGAATTTTCTTAAAGCATATCATTCTGTTCCTGTGAATTCTGGAGTAGGCCTTTCCGAGCTTATAAGAAGACCAGAGTTATCATATGATAAAACTGCTCCATTAGATGATAACCGTCCATCTCTTGATGCTTCTGTACGTGAACAGGTGAATATTCAGATAAAGTATTCAGGGTATATCGAGAGACAAGTAAAGCAGGTTCAGCATTTCCAGAAGCTTGAAGATAAACTGATACCTGAGGAACTGGATTATGATAAGGTTCCTTCGCTGCGGATAGAAGCCATACAGAAGCTCAAAGCCTCGAGACCTGTAAGTATAGGTCAGGCTTCGAGAATTCTTGGGGTATCACCATCTGATATATCTGTTCTTATGATTTATATAGAGTCTGGAAAATATCTGAAGTGATGTTATATATTTTGTTGATTTTATGGTAACATTTTTCTAGAAATTTCTTATAGGCTTTCTTTTGAGGATAATATATGCACGAGATTGATTCATATACTTATGATCTGGATTCAATAAAACATTCATTTAGTAAAATTGGCGTAGAGCTTTCTGATGATCAGACCAGGATGTTTGGTCGTTACTATGAAATGCTCATAAAAAAAAATACGGTGATGAACCTTACGACTATAACTGAATTTAATGATGTAGTTATAAAACATTTCGTGGATTCACTCTCATGTGTTTTACTTCAGCCTGAGTTTGATATATCATCTCAATTCAGATCTGGTGCTTCTGTTATAGATGTTGGTACAGGAGCAGGCTTCCCAGGCATTCCTCTGAAAATAGTATTTCCTGAGGTAAAGCTTACTTTACTTGATTCATTGAATAAAAGAGTCGATTTTCTACGGGATGTCTGCTCTGAACTTATGTTATCTGATGTATCTTTTATTCATGCAAGAGCTGAGGATGCTGCACACGATAAAAATCTTCGTGATTCTTTTAATTTCTGTGTTTCACGTGCTGTGGCTAATCTATCTACTTTATCTGAGTATTGTCTTCCATTTGTCAAGACTCATGGATTTTTTCTATCTTATAAATCTGAGAAGGCTGATGAAGAAATCATTTCTGCAAAAAATGCTTTAGCTGTACTGGGTGGTAGTATATCTATTGAAAAAAAGTTTGATCTACCTGGTACTGGTTATTCCAGAACTTTAGTCCTGATAAAAAAGGATAGAGGTACTCCAAAGATTTATCCGCGTAAAGCCGGAACTCCTTCAAAAAAACCGCTGTGAGGATTTTATTATGATAGAAGAATACTTGAACCATCGTCTTGAATTACTTAATTCTGAAAAAAATAACTTGAAGGATGAACTTCTTTCTATCCGTTCATCTATATCTACAGCAAAACTTCAATTAGATGATTATGTCTCTTCAAATACTAGACCATTTGAACCTTTTTATCCCCGAAAAGAATTTCGCTATGATGATGAACTTGCTTCTTTAAATAAGTCGGTCTCTGATCTTTCTTCAGATTTTGAACAGATTAACTCTTCTCTCAAATCTGTAGAATCGGAAATTTTAACCGTAAATTCCTGCCTTGAAGAATACAATAACTTGAGGTAATGTTTCACGTGAAACATCATTATCTGGTATTGATATTGTCTACTCTTTTATCAACTACTAGAATTGGTGTCCAAATGTTTCACGTGAAACATTATCTAGTTATAGAAAAAAAGCCACTGAAATGCTATAATATCATAGTTGTCAACTGAACTTATAGTTAATAAAATATAAACGGATATTATATTTTAAAAGAGAGGTATATATTTTGAGCAAAGTAATAGCTATTGCCAATCAGAAGGGTGGCGTAGGAAAAACTACTACAGCCATAAATCTGTCTGCTTGTATGGCAGAAACAGGAAAAAAAGTTCTGACAATTGACTTAGATCCTCAGGGTAATACAACTAGTGGTTTAGGAATCGATAAAAACAAAGTCGAGAATACAGTCTATGAACTGATGCTGGAAGAGTGTTCCATAAAAGAAGCTATCAAAAAAGTGGACATAGATGGAGTTGAAAATCTAAGCATCATTCCGGCAAACGTGAATCTGGCAGGAGCAGAGATAGAACTCCTCGGAATAAATGACAAAGAATTCATTCTGAAAAATGCAGTCGATTATATAGCAGATGATTATGATTTTATCTTTATTGACTGTCCACCATCTCTGAATATGCTTACAGTAAATGCTATGACTACAGCTGATAGCGTCCTGGTACCTATACAGTGTGAATATTATGCGCTGGAAGGAATCAGTCAGCTGCTTCACACTATAGAACTAGTTCATGAGAGACTGAACAGCAGACTGAAGATAAATGGAGTAGTCTTTACGATGTATGATGGAAGAACAAATCTGTCAAACGATGTAGTAGCATCAGTAAAAAATAATCTGAATACCAAAATATATAAGACCATAATTCCAAGAAATGTAAGACTTGCAGAAGCACCATCTCATGGACTACCGATAAATATCTATGATCCAAAATCGGCCGGAGCGGAAAGCTACAGAAATCTGGCAAAGGAAATCATCGAAAATAACTGAAGGTGTGACAATGGCAAGAAATAATAAGCATGGATTAGGTAAGGGACTTGACAGTCTTATACCAGATATCACAGGAAAAGAAGAAAAGGAAGAAAGCCCGAAAGCAGAAAAAGATGCAGAGACACTGGTAGATATCAATAAAGTAGAACCAAATAGAGAACAGCCAAGAAAAATCTTTAACGAGGACGCTCTACAGGAACTATCTGAGTCTATAAAACAGTATGGAATAATTCAGCCGTTACTGGTACAAAAAAAAGATGATTATTATGAAATAATAGCCGGTGAACGCAGATGGAGAGCTGCAAAAAAAGCTGGATTAAAAAAAGTTCCTGTGATAATCAGAGATCTGTCAGAGCAGGAGATAGTAGAGATTTCTCTTATCGAAAACATCCAGAGAGAAGATTTAAATCCGATAGAAGAGGCACTAGCATATAAACGATTACTAGAAGAATTTGATCTAAAGCAGGATGAAGTAGCAGAGAAGGTAAGTAAGAGCAGAACTGCAGTAACAAATTCGCTTCGTCTTCTGAAACTCGATAATAGAGTTCAACAGATGCTAGTTGATGAGATGATAACGCCAGGACACGCTAGAACAATTCTGAATATCGAAGATCCTGATAAGCAGTATGAATTCGCGCAGCGGGTATTCGATGAAAAAATGAGTGTCCGGGATGTCGAAAAAGAAATAAAAAAACTGAACAACAAAAAACCTCAGAAAGAAAAATCTGAAGAACCACAAATCGATGATGAACTTCTGAATCAGCTGAGATCACTTGAGGAACAGCTTAAGCAGAAAACAGGGACAAAAGTTCAGATAACGCCAAAGAGCAGAGATTGTGGTAAAATAGAAATAGATTATTTTTCAAATGAAGAGTTTGAAAAAATAATGGGATGCTTCAATAATATACAGTAAAGGAAAAACAATGATAGAACAGTATTTAGGAATAGACCCGGAGTACATACTAATAGGAGTCTGCGCATTAGCCATAATTCTCCTTATCATGATCATAGTACAGGCTGCAAAACTAGGATCTCTCAGAAAAAAATATGCTGATTTTATGAAAGGTAAAAACGGAGAATCGTTAGAAGAGATTCTGATGACAAAGATAAATAAAATCGATGAGCTGGATGAAAGAAACAGAAAAAACGAACAGCGCATTGATCAACTGGCAAAAGATTTAGAACCGTGTTATCAGAAGGTAGGACTTGAGAAATATGATGCTCTGGATGAACAGGGTGGAAAACTCAGCTTTGCACTGACACTTCTCGATGAGAAAAATAATGGCTTTATCATCAACACAGTACATAGCCGTGAGGGAAGCTACAGTTATATCAAAGAAATAATCGATGGAAATTCGATAATAGGACTTTCACCTGAAGAAGAAACAGCGCTTTCAAAGGCATTAAATGGAACGAATTAGGAATAGATCAGATGAATGATTTTTACAGTGGTGTAGGTTTATGGAACTACGATCTGAATAGTCTTGAGGATATATTTCAGGAGACAGAATTACATCCTGATACAGAAATAGAAGCCAGGGATGATGCTGGAGCAAACACTGATAAAAAAATAGAGATCACAAGATATCTAAAAGACAATCTTGCTATAAGAGAACGTGGGTTCGTATACAGAGATGGAAGCTTTGTCCGCCAGGAAGTTTTTCCTATAATAGAATCAGACAGAAAAGCGACGTCAGATGATGTAGAACTGATAGAGCTGAAAAACTGTAGAGGAAGTCTGGCAAGAGTAGATCAGGCACAGCTTGGCTGCACACTGTTTGCGTATGTACAGAATTTATACGAAGTAACGGATGGAGAAAACCTGACAGATGAAAGCAGGATATTATATAATGGCATTTCACTTACCGGATTGTCAGACAGTGGAATGATTCTTCTGCCTAAGGGAGAACAGAAGGATGAAGAGCTTGAAAAAATAGAGGGAAGAAGGAGAAAAATAAAAAAAGATGTATTTTCTGGAAATGATGATGCTTATGAAGAATTAACATTGACAGAAATGGAAATTTATTCTAAAATAGACAAGTGGGTCAAAAATAATGGTGTATACGGAGTTATACAGAATACTTTCATGCCGAAGAGCGTAGAAGAAGATGTATACTTCGTGATAGGAACCATAGAGGACTGTAGAGAGACAAAGATTTTCAACGGACAGCTGGTTTATCAGCTGGATCTCAGTTGCTGTGGATTGAACTTCATAATAGCTATTAACCGAAGCTGTCTTCTGGGTGAACCAAAGGAAGGCAGAAGATTCAAAGGAAGAGTCTGGATGCAGTCGAAGATATTGATCTGAAAGGCGGATATGATCCGCCAGCATATGGGTCTCTGTAGCTCAGCTGGATAGAGCGACCGCCTCCTAAGCGGTAGGTCGGGTGTTCGAATCACCTCAGGGACGTGAACTAAAGGAAGCCTTCGGGCTTCCTTTTTCTCGTGTAATAAATGAGCGGTGCTGAACTAGGATGTCGATGCCGGTGGACGCTTGCGTTCGCAAAGGCATTCGATATCCTAGTTCATACGCGCAAAAAAGCCACGGCATTCTTTTAGGGGGAGAGCCGCGGCTAAAGGGGAGAGTATGAAAAATATTGGTCGAACGGTTACCCGCTCAACAAAAAATATAATATAGGAAAGTTGTGTAGTAAATGTGAACGCATAATAAAAGTTTAGTAAATGAAAAAGAAAACAAACGAAAGTTGATACGTAAAGCAATTAACAGAATTTTTTTGAATTTTCCTTGCATTTGAATTAAAAAAAGGGTAAAGTAGAAATTAAAGTGACAAATATCAACTAAGATTATAACACAAGAACGGGGGCCATTATGGATAATGCAGCCGAAAAGAAGAATCAACAAGTGAAACCAATAAATCTGAAAGCTGACAGGATTATTTTTATGATCACGATGATCCTGGCAGTAATCTGTCTGGCATTGACGCTATATATATCTCTGGGAGATAAATCACCAAATAGAGTGCTTATAGCAGTTGTTTTGTTCTGCGTGTTCAGCATCTGCTCACTATTCTCTTATATAAAAATGCATTCAGATGAACAGAATAAAAGAGAAAAAGAATCGGCTGACATGGCGATGGCGCTGCAGGCGATGTTTGAACTGACCAGAAAGGTACAGAACGAGTCTGAAGCGAAGATAAATCAGATGAATGATGACTATGCTGTTCCTGCTGAAGAGATAGTAAATGCAATCAAGGCGCTAGCAAAGATAACTATTGGCAGAAGCAAGGAAAATGCTGATGCTCAGATGAATTCAAACAGTGTGATCTCTTCACAGCTTTCAGACATGAAAACGGAAGTCGATAAACTGGTCGAATACATAAATGATCATAAACCGACTAAACCAATGACTCAGACTTCGTCGGCCGATTCTGATACGATACGTAAGCTTTCAAACTCAGTTGATGATGTGCTTCACGAGCTGAAGAGGATGGATTCAGATATAGAGAGGCTTGAGCAGTCACAGAAAGCATTAGTGGAGAAGCCCCCTGTGATAATAGCCGGTTCAGTCATGTCTGGGAATGTAAGTGCACAGTCTTCAAGTGTTCAGAATGATGAGTCAGTATCTGATAATACAACAGAAGAACAGGCTGATGATGATATCAATCTATCAGATGACTTAGGCCTTGATGAAACAAATGACACAGATGGTCTTTCATTGGATGATACATCAGATACGGATGACCTGTCTATGGAAGAAGAAAACAACGACGATGATCTATCCCTGGATGAAGAGCCAGATGGAGATGACTTATCATTAGATGATACTCAGGATATAGATGACCTTCCGTTGGATGATACATCTGAGCCTGATGAACTGACACTTGATGATAGTGCGAAAACAGATGACATTACAGCAGATGATCTGTCACTGGAAGAAACACCGGACACAGATGAACTATCGCTTGATGATATACCGGAAGATGATGGCCTGAGTCTGGATGATATTCCGGAAGATACAGAAGAACAGCCTGAAAAAGCAGAAGAGGATGTGATAAATCCTGACGGAACGGAAGCCGAGGAAGATGTAACACCTGATCAGGTAATAGATGAAGACACCGAAGAAGAGAAGGCAAGCGATGTACAAACTGAGTCGGAACCAAAAGAAGAAGTAACTGAGCCGGTGCCTCAGCCTGTTCCACAGGTAACACCGATATCTAATGATCCGAATGCCAAACTCTCACCGGAAGATATAGCAAAATTATTTGCCTCAGCAAATGAGAATGATAGTTCTCAGGATGCTATAGAGGACACCGCAGCTCCAGATGAGACAAGTGCAACAGCTGATAGTTCAACTGCTAATGCTGACCCGAATAGGATGATGACTCCAGAAGAAATAGAAGCTCTCTTCTCAAAGGTCTGAAGACATACAGGGGCGTAAAACCGCCCCTAAGGACTTTTGTTTGGTCAAAAATATAAACAATATATAAAATTTGAAAAAAATCAAAAAAGTGCTTGCATTTTATATGTGGTGGTAGTATAATACTTTTTGTCGTCAAGGAAATGACTTAATCGAATAGAGATAAGCGCGATTAGCTCAGCTGGCAGAGCACCTGACTCTTAATCAGGGTGTCCAGGGTTCGAACCCCTGATCGCGCAGCAGAAGGTCCTTGTTTTGCGAACTGGTCGCGGAACATGGACTTTTATTTTATGCGTAATAATAGAGAGGTTAAAGCAGGTGGAAACAGCGAAGACGAATGCTTGCATTCGAACGAGATGTTTCCTCCTACGAAGATCGCGCGAAAGCGCGAATGAGCAGCCACGAAGTGGGTGCGAATTGACCTCTCGTATTTCCATTAATAACGCGAATGCACCGCTCAAGGAACCCCGTTAATAACAGGAGAAGCACATGAGATTACGAAATATCCCCGGATCAAAAGAAGCAGTAGCCGAGAGTATTTTTACGATAGATACACCAGAAGAATACAAGGGAAAATTCAGCGACACCTTCTTTAAAGGAAAGCCGGTCCAGATAGAGATAGGAATGGGAAAGGGTCGATTTATAACACAGATGGCTCAGCAGCATCCTGAGAACGGCTACATAGGTATAGAGATGTATTCATCTGTTCTGCTTCGCGGAATACAGAAGCTTGAGGCCTTAGAGGAGTCACCTGAAAATCTCAGACTTCTGTGCATGGATGCCAGAGAGCTGACGAATGTATTTGACAAGGGAGAGATAGACAGAATATACCTGAATTTCTCAGATCCTTGGCCGAGAAACCGACACGCAAAGAGAAGACTGACGCATCAGAGATTTCTTGATCTGTATCATGTAATACTAAAAGATAATGGACAGATAGAGTTTAAAACAGATAATACAGATCTCTTTGATTTTTCTCTTGAGTCGATAAAGGAGACTCCGGGTTGGGATATAAAGGCTGTTACCAGAGATCTGCATCATGATGAGATAATGAACCAGGGGAATATAATGACGGAGTATGAAGAGAAGTTCTCAGCAAAAGGCAATCCAATCTATAAAGTGATATTTCAGAAAGTATGAAAAAGGCGCTGTGTAAAAAACACGGCGCCTTTTTCCAGCCACAAGATATAGTGGAGTTATCCACATTTTGTGGATAGAATGTGGACAGACATCAGAATATATCAATGTCTGTCATTATTACGGATTTTTTTATAAGTGATATGCCCTTTCTTCTCGGAGTTTATATCTCTTTGGTGTTTTGATACTGACCAGACAAGATGACGGAGAAGGAGAAAAAGGCCGATAGCAGCAGCCAGAGCTGCAAGAGCGATTATAATGATCAGAAATACATTGATCTGTACATATGATACAGAACTTCCACCTTTTTTCTGATCTATATTATGGAAGGGATAGTCTGACTCCTCAGATGTATTAGCCAGAAGCTGACTGGTACCTATTTTTTTATTATCGTATTTAAAGACCAGAAGCCCGATCACATTATCCTTGGAGGCCGAAGACTTCTCTATGCTCATGCTGATATCAGAGTCAGAAGCATTTTTTGGAATCATAACAGATGAAGAATCGTCTACAGTGATAAGAGACGAATCGGCACCATAAGTAGTAGAGCCAAGCTTAGATGTCTGCTGTGACAGATTTTCAAGAGAAGATACCTTAACTGATTTGAAATTATCAAATCCCCAATCCATCAGCTTTCTTGTATCATTCCAGTGATCAGGTGATTTAGCACACATGACTACACAGACAAGGGTTTTACCATCCTTTTTTGCATATGTCACAAGAGTCGATCTGGCAGCTACCGTATATCCGGTCTTTCCGCCCACACAGTAGTCATAAAGGTATCGGGATGTATGATAGTAATTCAGCATACAGTGATGGTTATTCAGAAAGGTCTTATCCTTGTGTTTGTTTGTTGGTGGGATCACATAAGTCTTAGTACCTGTGATTTTGGCAAAGAACGGATTCTCGTAAGCGGCACGGGCTATTTTTGCCATATCAAGGGCTGAAGTCCAGTGCTCTTCATCCGGAAGTCCATTCGGATTATCGAAATGCGTATGGGTGCATCCTAAGGATTTCGCCTTTTCATTCATCATCTTTATGAAATTCTTCTCAGTTCCACCGACGTGCTCAGCTATAGCCCAGGCACATTCATTGGCAGATTCAAGCATCATGCCATAGAGAGATTCTTCCATGGTCATTTTCTCACCGACATCACGGGAAATACTTGAAGTCCCGCCGTAACTCTGGGCTACAGCCTCCTGTGAATAAGTGACTATATCATCGAGAGAACTGTGTTCTAAGGCGACAAGAGCTGTCATAACCTTTGTTATGCTGGCAGGATAGTGCTTATCGTTCGGCTTTTTAGCATAGAGAATAGTTCCGCTGTCCACATCCATCAGAACAGCGGATTTAGAGCCGACTTTCGGTCCTTTTGGCCAGGAAACATCATCTGACTTTGCAGTTTCAGCATGAGCGAAAGGTGTAATAGCAGAATAACTGCCACAGAAAACAGTCGTGGAAAAAAGAACAACTGCTGTTAATTTTTTAAAAAAAGAAAAATGCATAATAACTCCATAAATGACTAAAAAAATTTCTTTCAATATAATATAGCAAAAGGTCACTTAATTCAATCCGTTATAGAAAATTTAGAAAGTGTATGGTATAATTTTACCAAATAGTTGGAGGGGGTTCGGCAATTTTTTAGAAAAAGAGGATTATATGAAGACAGAAATACCGATGTACAGGGAAGAAAAGAAAGTATATGACCTGGAGAGGATTGAAGCTCTGATCGAAGAATCAGGAGGTCTGGCAAAGACTAAGGATATCACTGATCTGGGAGTCGATTATAGGAGACTTCAGCAGTTTGTAGCCGATGGGGAACTGACGAAGATAAAAAATGGCTATTATTCTGAGAAGAAGGGCAAAATCTCAGAGGAGAGACTCATCTATGCGATGTTTCATCAGGACGGAGTTCTGACAATGGAGAGTGCTCTTTACTATCACGGTTACCTGAAGCAGAGACCATTCGGATGGTCTATAGCAATCGATAAAAATGCAAGTAAGTCCAGATTTAATCTGGATTATCCTGTAGTGACGCCGTATTATACGAAGTCAGAAGTGCTGGCGCTCGGAGTAGAGACTCTTGAAAAACCTGGATTTGAAATGAAAATCTACGACAGGGACAGACTTATCTGTGACGTTCTGAAATACCAGGAAAAGATATCAAAGGCTGAATTCCAGGAGGGTGTTTTTAACTATATCCGTGATGACAGGAAGAATATCGAGCATCTGATGACATATGCAGAAGAACGTCAGGTGAAGAAGAAAGTACAGACCATGATAGGAGTGTGGCTCTGATGATGATACGTGCTGATCTGAAAAAATATTCTGAAGAGAATAAACTGCCATTTGGTCAGGTGCTTGGCTGGTACATCGCAGGTCTGGTGATGTATCTGACAGAAGAGACAGGCTTTAACCAGAATCTCGTGGTTATAGAACCGTATTCACTTGATCCATCTCAGGATATACATATACTGGAGGACGGGATTGCCTGCTATTATGTCGAGGATGAGCGGATCAGAAAAGAAGACGGATTTGTGCCAGGATGCCCGTTTACGAAGGACTTTATGGGCAGACTGCTGCTGAAAATACAGACACAGGCTTCCAATGAAAACTATCCATTGGTCATAAAAATCGGAACTGGGAACAGAGTGGAATTTCAGTATGACGGGATGTACTTTCCACTGGAAATCCGTATAAAAAACAAATCTGATTTTTATCCTGAGATGACAAGTTACCAGTTCTTTGATCCGGATATAGATCAGATAGACCTGCGGGTGTACCCAAAGGAAAATCAGGCTGCAGACTATATCATGGAGATCATGGAAAAACTCGAGTTGATAAATGAGATGGAGATATATATCTATCTGTACAGATTCGTTAAAGAAACTTCACTGTCAGCAAGAGATGTATGCCTGGTACTTGAAGAGGGAGAGGCTGGAAAAAGTACTGACTGGCATAGTTTTGAGATTTTTTCCTCCTATAAAAATAATACCTACATGAAGAAAAAATGGAAGGTACTTTTACGCAGGCATAAACTTAAAGAACCATGCTGGGAAGATGTGATGACACTGCTTACAAAATTCATAGAGCCACTCTGGGCAAGCCTGACAAAGGGAGAACTGTTCTTTGGTGACTGGATGCCCGAACTGGGAAGATATCTGGAATAATGGAATTTCTTGAAAAACTCAGAAAACTAAAGCAGAATGACCCGTATCCAATGCATATGCCGGGACATAAGCGTATAAAGCTTGATTTCCCGGATGTATATGACATCGATATCACAGAGATAGAGGGCTACGATAATCTGCACCAGCCTTCAGGCATTATAAAAATGCTCGCAGAAGAAGTTGCCGGGCTTTATGGCGCAGATGAGGCGTATCTGTCAGTTGGAGGCTCGACAGATATGATACTTACAGCCATTTTTGCAGCGACAAAGCCAGGTGATAAGGTGCTTATCGCCAGAAACTGCCATAAAAGTGTATATCATGCAGCTGCATTGAGAGATCTCAGGGCAGCATATCTATACCCGGAAATCCTTGAGATTGGGATACCCGGAGGGATAAGACCGGAACAAGTCAGTGAAGCTTTTTCACGATATGATGGAATTAGGTGCTGTATAGTCACTTCTCCTACGTATGAAGGCCTTATCTCTGATATAAGAAAAATCGCATGGATCTGTCATGAAAATGGAGCATCACTTATAGTGGATGCAGCTCATGGCGCTCATCTGGGATTCGGAGAGTTTCCAGAAAATCCGATAAAGCAGGGAGCTGATGCTGTGATAATCAGTCTGCATAAGACTCTGCCGTCACTGACACAGACAGCTTGTCTTTTAAGAAATCATGGCAGTCTGATAAGCACCGAGAGGATAAAAAAGTACTTCGATTATTTCGAGACTAGTTCACCGTCATATGTGCTTATGGCAGGAATCGACAGATGTGTCACATTTTTAAAAGAAAAAGGGACAGAGGCATTCAGGGAATATGTAATAAAACTGTCGAAGCTGCGGAAAAAAATCAAAGAGATCCCACAGATCACGCTATTTGAACCGGAAGACTATGACTATGATCCTTCAAAAATAGTCGTGAGCCTAAGAGGGAGAACCGGAACAGAGCTTGCAGACATTCTGAGACGTGGTAAAATAGAACCTGAAATGTCTTCACTTCACTACTGTCTGGCCATGACCTCAGTTATGGATACAGATGAGGGTTTTGAGAGGCTCTATCAGGTATTAAAAAAGAGCATTCCGGGTGAAAATGCGTCTGATCAGGCAGCAGGCCTATATTCTATACCCCCAGTGAAACGGTATGATATAGGAATAGCAGAGAAATCGGACATATTTTTAAAAAAAAGAGAGAGGATAGCGGGAGAGGTAAGTGGAGCGACGGTTACGGTCTACCCGCCAGGCATTCCGCTGATAGTCCCGGGAGAAGTATTTACTGAAGATGTTCTAAAAAGTCTTGAATTGGCAGAGGCATCCGGTCTGACTATAGATGGAGATTCTGACGGAAAGTATGCAGTGATAAAGGAAAGTTTGAAACAAAGTAGCGCTTAAGGAAAACTAAAAAAGGGCATAGTAAACAAGCTGTATTTTTACAGCCTTTTAATATTGGATATGGATCAAGACTCAATCAGCTGGCAGTCTGAGGTTCGTCATCTTTGATGATA
>JAQXXU010000119.1 GCA_029226225.1 Lachnospiraceae bacterium
AGCAGGCAACGATCACCTGGTGGATCCGTCAGGCTATACAGAATTCCTGGCAAAGGTGCCACAGGCACAGCATATAAAGTATCCTACGTCAAAGCATGAGATCTTCAATTCAACGACGGATGTGAGGACAGATTATTATAATAAGATATTTGAGTTTCTGGAACAGAGAAGCAAATGAAAAAATAACGATGCAGAGAAGATTTCAGCAACCGTATAAGGGTTCCCTTCGCATAAACGTTGCAGTGCATCAATTTCGTTAATTCCATTACGGCGGCAGGTTTCAATATATGTCCGGTTGAGTGCATGATCATCAGCGGCGGCTTCCGATTCAAACTGACCTGATATTTTCATGTGGGACTTAACGCCTCGAAGTCCGCGCTCGCTGAGATTGTTGGTGGTCGGCAGGCTGAAGTCCTCTACCCAAAGGAAATAGTTCCTGCGGTATTTGGCAATACGTTTAAGCAGGGTCTGTTCAAATGATGCTCCGTAGTTGTCTGGATCAGCTTCGTTTTCCTTCCAGCCGTTTTCAAGGTATTCATCTACTTTGCGATGGAACCCGTTAACGTAGGCTTCGCTGAAAGATCCTTCTCCTCGGGCTATGGAATCATTGCGATCCTTAATGGTTGTGCCGATATGTTCCTTCAAATCATCCGACCATTGATGACAGGTATCATCTGTATTCTTCTGGCAGTCACGCTGAAAATGCTGATTACATTCAATGTTTTCAAAGCTGTACTTGTCGTTATAGTTTACAGTGTTATGGTCATGCATGGTCTTTGTATCAGATGTCAGCAGGTTCAGAGCATTGTCATCATCAAGGCTCTCCATGTCCTTATGCGCAAGCGCTGTATAGTAAGCAATGGATTCATCTCCGTAGAATCGGAAACATGCCCTCTCTGCAAGAATGAAGATGACAGTATCGTCCCAGTAAACAATCTTTCTTGTGATCAGGACAAGCTTTAGATCCTCACGAAACTGGCGGAGCCCTTTTGCGGCACGTGCCTGGAGCTTTGCGATATATCCCTCACATGGAGCCAATTCACCGCCGGTAATTCCGGCAAGAAACATGGATGCTTTGTTCATTGAGGCATTAACTGTGTTTGTGAGGGATAAAGCAAAAGCCTGCAGTCCACTGCCATACTGAACCTTCTCCTTAAGGCTCGGAGGTATCTGCGAACGGAACACTGTACCGCAGTTATTGCACTCATAATAAAAGAATTCGTGTTTGATCTTAACGACCTTTATGCGCACATCGTACTCGTATTTTACCTCGGACTCTCCGGTTGGAACGCAGTCAGTAAGTCCGCACCTGGGGCAGCATTCATCATCCTGCAGTGGATGCCCGACAGTATCTGTGATTTCGGATTCATCCGGTGCCTCAAGGGAGGCTTTTGTATGGCCGGTCTGTCCTCCCTTGGGTTTTCCTGTATTGCGGCGAGAGTTTGGGATAACCTTGTTTTTATTTATCGGTGTCTGTGATGTGGGAGTACCGGTATTACTGCCATCGTGATTAAGAAGAGCCTCTGCGTGGGCAAGGCGGTTCTGCAGCTCCTTGATAATGGCATCTTTTTCAGCAAGAGATTCTGTATATTGTTTTTTGTCGGACTCTTTAGACCGCCTGAGGTTTCTGACCGAAGACTGCAGAGAAACGATCTGTTCCTGATACCCTAGGATGCGGTCTTTCAGTTTTGTGATTTCCGCAGTTGCCTTTTCAAAGTCGAGGCGCAGATTGCCGGTAAATTTAATCATAGATCACAGGGAGCCTTTCCTAAAGCATTTAAGATGGACGCACATACTTTTTCATACGATCTGATGGTGGCTTTTAAGGCCTTCACTTCCGACTGTAGAGAAGCGATTTCGGCTTCTTTCTCGGATATGGTATTTTGGAGATCTGTGATCTTAGCTGAGGCAGTATCTTCTTCTGTGGCGGTTACATTTTTAGAAGATGATGTTCTGCCCCGACGACCGGAGGAAGGAATAAGTTCTCCTGTTTCAGGATCGAGTGTACCCAGATATTTTCTCTTGGGTCTCGATTGTTTGGTGACAGGATCATAGTGGGGAGTAGACTCGTAAACACGGGTCTTTCCGGTTTTCTTGTCGTAGTGTTTAACGATGGTTGGCATAGTGCATTCTCCTTTCAATAGTGGTTATAAATATAATACTACAACCACTATAAAATGTCAATAGATAATGGTTGTAAATATTAACAAATATAACCACTAAATATTGTGCATTATGCCAATAAAAAGAAGCCCCAATGGGACTTCCTTAAAAATCAGATGTGAATCAGCTGTGAATAGTAACTTTTCATTACCAATTCACCTCCAAATATAGTCTTTAGGTTAATAATATAGTAAAACTTTTACTATTGCAAGTATTTTAGCAAATAACTGGAGATATCGTCCCACAAAAAAATCTCCTATGACTTAAATATTTTATCATAGAAGATTCTTATTTTTTATGATGTGGATACTTAACCCTGATACGCTCATATCACCCCGCCGTACGGCTTTCTTACTGCCGCCAGGTAAAGCCAGTTGATAAGAGTCGTAAAATCCCAGACCGGAAGGCCTACGGCCTGCTGCACCTCTGCGGCAAACGGCGGCATATCGGAGCACTCCAGCAGGATGGCAGCTATACCATCATTTTCAGAAACCATCCTTTGCGCGGTATCCACGAGTTCCTGACAGGCTGCTGCTACATTAAATGAGCCGAAATTTCTTATCACACAGGAGAACTGATCGCTGTCTTCCATTCCGTAGACCACCAGCCGCCTGCTGATATTCTTACTGATCCCGCAGCTGTCGAGCAGGGCTGTCGAAAAGGATGACTTGTCGGCAGTAAGTACACCAATCTTCTCATCTGATTTCAGGAGAGGTGCTATCCAGTTCAGCTGAACCAGAGAGGAAAGAGCCGTAGGAACGGAGGTAACCTCACTGACCACATCCTGATAGTTCCCGAAGAAACCGCAGGCACCACTTATAGCTCTTACTCCCTCGGCTTCAAGCCTCTGACAGGCACTGATAATAGCATCCTCTACGAAGTCCTCCCTGTCAAAAAGAGCCTTTGCACTAAGTCCCTTAACCGGCATCAGCCTGACAGGGAATGAGAAGGTATAGCCGTTTACGACATTTCCGGGAATATATGGATACCATACATCCTCTATGTAGATGATCCCCACCGGGTATCCGGCGATATTCTGCCCGCGTCTCATACAAGCAGTGTAGTCGTATTGACCAGGGCTGATATATCCATATGGCATACTCTTCATATATTACCTCCCACAAGATTTATGATGCCAGAGCTTCCTCTTTCATAAATCTCGAATAATCCAGTTTAGAAATGTCAAAATCTGTAGGCTGGCCACAGATGATCTGCTTTACGAATCTGCCGGTAATAGGAGAAAAACAGATGCCATCACCCTCATGACCGGCTGCTATATAGAATCCCGGAACGGAATCCACATCAGAAACTATAGGCAGGTGATCCTTTACGAAAGGTCTGACCCCTGAATAGGCCCTGATGCATTTTATGTCACGAAGCTTCGGGTAGAACCGCATAGCCCTCTCGCAGATGGCCTTCATGGTCTCTATCTCCGATCTAGTGTCCATCCCTCTAAACAGTCTGTTCCCGCCGACTAACAGGTTATGAGCCTTAGTGTACTCCAGATTAAAGGCGATATTCTGCTCCTCTACGAGAGGACTCACATCTCTTTTGAAGTTGATGCTGTCGAACTTGCTCATCATATATCCGTACTCGAGGATTTTATGAAAGCAGAGCTGAGGAGTCTGTTCGGATACCAGATTAGTGCCCTTTCTAGGTTCTATAGGGATGTCGATACCCACGAGCTTTCCTATCTCAGGCGCCCATACACCGGCGCAGTCCACTATCTTTTTAGTATGAAACGTGCCGTAGTTTGTCACCACACTCTCTACAGCATGCGTCTCGGGATTTAGATCGATCCGGGAGATATCACAGTAGGTGTAGCAGTCCAGCCCTAGCTCCTTGGCCTCATGAACGAAGGCAAAGCAGAGCTTGTACGGATTCACCGCCACAGAACCGCTCGACGGCGTATAGAGAGCACCATACAGATCCCGGGCTATGTACGGCTCCATACTGCACAGCTCCTCAGTGCGTACCATTCTTAGAGGATAGCCGTCTGCATTCTGCTTGGCGCAGTATTCGCTGGCAGCATCGAACTCCGGCTTTGTCTCACAGATATATAGGCAGCCCTTGGGATTGTACTCGAAGTCATAGTGGAACTTTTTCGCTAATACACCGAAGTAGTCTATCGAAGCCTGACCCATCCTCGTATCGATTCCCGGAAGCTTATCACATATAAGCCCCACTGCATCGCAGTGACTCGACGAGCCGCTGGCAACATCCTTTTTTTCCAGAAGAGCCACAGAAAAACCAGCCTCCTGCAGATGATAGGCCACACTTGAGCCGATAGCTCCGGCTCCTATCACTATTATATCGTAGTATTTTTCCATATCAGATCACCTCCGCATCGGCTAATTCTCCAAAGGTAAGCGGTCTTACCGGAGGACGGGCAGATGAGGTACCCACCTGATCCGTGCGCTTATCAAGCTCCTGTGCGATAATAGCCATCACCATCTTCTCACAGGTCCTGCCCTGACACAGCCCCATGCCTGCTCTGGTTCGCCTCTTTACTCCGACCACATCCTTTGCCCCATCTCTTACTGCCTCTCTTATCTCACCGACAGTGACTTCCTCACAGCGGCAGACTATCATATCATCATCCAGGTAATTACTCATGCGCCCTTTCCCCTTTCTCTTTCAATAGAACGAACCTCATCGGCATACTGTTTCGGGATCTCGATCGTGACTACAGGAGTATGATCGTAGGAGACAGGATTTAGCACTTTTACGATCTTTCCTTCACAGACAGGCTCTCCTCTGCGGTTTAGCCCCTTATGCACCTCGCCTTCCTTTGGCACAGGTTCGTATTCATACGGGAAAGATACCGTAGCAGTATCCTTCGTATAGGATTTGTTTACCACAAAAATAGCCAGTCCCGGACATCTGCTGACACAGACTCCGCACCCTACACATTTCTCGGCTGTAAGTGACGGAAGAGAGGTGATCGGATCTCCTATATGTATGGCCCCGAACTGGCAGGCCGCCTCACATGGGTTACAGGGAATCTCCTGCACACATTCAATCACAGCTACCGGTCCCTTAGAGTATCTTGCGTCTGAGGGCAGGGTCTGCTTTTCTTTTAGTTCATCGTAGGTCAGAAACCCACATTCTGCTATCGACATATATATCACCGGCCTTCCTTAAGCAAATGCCTTCTGTTCTTTTACCGATTCGTGGTACAGCTCAATCAGATGATTCTTCTCTGTCCTTCTTCTCTCTCCGAATGGTCCCATGCGAAGGGAGTCCAAACGCCTCCAGATCTCAGTCCTCCTGTCAGCGGCTTCTGTTTCTGATATAAGGCCCAGACCCTCGGCTGCTGATATCCCTGCTATTCTTCCCTCATCCAGGGCAGTGTTAGCCTCCTCTACTCCTGTGGAATCTCCTGCCACGAAAATCCCCCTCACGCTTGTCTCCATTTTCTCACTGTGAAGTGGTACATAGCCTCCGAACAAGGCATCATAGGTCAGCTCACAGCCGGCGAGCTTTATCAGATCCATCGTAGGCTTAAGACCTGCCGCAATCGTTATTACGTCGCAGTCTATCGTCTCTTCAGTCCCGGGTATCGGTGCAAAATGCTCATTCACCTCTGCAGTGACACAGCCGCAGACACTTCCGTCCTGACCGGTTTTTGCCTCTATTATGGTGTGTCTCAATAGTATCGGGACACCGGCCCGGCGGATCTTGGCCGCATGCACTGCGTAGCCTCCGATCTTAGGCGCTGCCTCTACCAGAGCCTTCACGTCGCAGCCCGCCTGCATCAGCTGATAGGAAACGATCAGACCCACATTACCGCTTCCCAGCATCACCACCTTATTGCCCGGTCTTACATGGTTGACGTTTACCATAGTCTGTGCCGCTCCCGCCCCCATTACACCAGGCGCTGTCCAGTTCTTGAATCTGATGGCATTCTCTGAGGCTCCGGTCGCAATCACCACTTCTTTCGGGTGTAGAGTAACAAGCTCTGCATCTCTGTCATCATACTCTCTTTCGATGCTTACCTTGCCTCCCGGGAAAATACCTGTTACCGTGCTTTTAAGCCAGATCTCAACCCCGGCTTCCTCTGCCTCATTAAGAAGCATCCTTCCTATATCTATACCTCTGCTTCCCGAATGATGGGCACTAGATCCGAAAAACTTATGGATCTGCTTAAACAGCTGACCTCCCGGCTTCATGTTAAGATCTGCTATGATTACGCTGGCTGAGAGCTTCGCTGCTTCTATAGCGGCTGCCAGTCCGGCAGGTCCCGCTCCTATCACCAGGACATCTATCATTTTTACGCTCATGATGCCGCCTCCTTCTTTTCTGAAAGGCCATCCTGTGTAAAAATCACCATTCCTTCCTTTACAGGAGTGATACAGGTTCTGACGTTCGCTTTGCCGTCTACTACCATAGAGCAGTCACTGCACTGCCCTATACCGCAGAACAGTCCGCGTGGCTCATGCCTTTTTACCGTGTACCTGTTGATCCTGATTCCGGAGGCCAGAAGAGCCGCAAGTATCGGTTCACCCTCATACGCCTCTATCTGCCTGCCGTCCACTGTTATAGTGACACTTCTGCCTGTGGGCGCCACATTAAGCACCACATGCTCACAGATCCTGTTATCCATGGTAATCACATCCTTTCACCTTTTTTATATCACAGCTACAAACTCCATCTCGACCAGGCATCCGTCTACCATATCCACACACTGGGTGCAGCATCTGGCAGGAAAGTCTCCTTCAGTAAAGTAGGTCCTGTATACTGAGTTCATATCGGGAATCAGGTTTATATCCTTTATGTAGATAGTCACCTTGCCCACCATCGAAAAATCAGCTCCGGCAGCCTTAAGCACTGCAGAGGCGTTCTCCATCAAAGCCCTGGTCTGTTCCTTTATCCCGCCTTCTACCATCTCTCCGGACTTATCCGTGCCTATCTGTGTGGTAAAGACTAGATTTCCCATCCTGACACCAAGAGCGTATGGTCCGTGTTCTTCTCCGCAAAAATCTGATGATAGCTGTGTTCTTAACATAAGGCATTCTCCTTTCTCATCTGCGCAGCAGGTCATAAAAGACCTCTTTGTCTAAGCTGCTGCTGGAATCTCAGGAGCTTTATTACTCCTGTTCGTTTCATTGACCTGATCATAACCTCTGCTCAGTGATAAGTAAAGTTCCTTGTATTTATATCAGATATAGTTTATACTTATACCTGAAAGCTACAGCACAGAATCGAGGCAAAAATGGACATACATCAGTGCGAGGTGTTTGCTGATCTAAGCGAAACACAAAATATCTCAAAGACTGCGGAGCGGCTGGGCTATTCACAGCCAGGAGTAAGCCATATCCTAAAGACTATGGAGGAGGAGTGCGGCTTTCCTCTCGCAATCAGACAGAAATACGGACTTATGCTTACTCCGATGGGAGAACAGCTGCTTCCTGCGATAAGGAGCCTTTTAAAGCGCCGGGAAAACCTGATGGAGACGATCACCGCGATAAACGGTCTGGAGGAAGGCTCTCTAAGCATCGGGACCTACTCCTCTATCTCTATCCATCTGCTCCCGAATATCCTGCAGGAGTTTAAGAAGCTTCATCCTACGATCCAGTTCTCGATAAGAGAGGGTGGGGTCGATGGGATCTTAAAGGATCTGCATGAACACTATATCGACTTCGCATTCATGAGTGTTCCTGAAAGCTTCAGCGGTGATTTCATCCCTCTTATGGATGATCCTCTGATAGGGATTTTTCCCAAGGGATCAGAATACGTAAAGGCTCACAAAAAGCTGGTGATAAGTGACATAAGCACGATGAACTTCATCCTCTCTGCCGCCGGCAATGATTACGATATCAATGCTGCACTTAAAGGAACTGATGTGGCGGGAAGTGCGAACTATTCTTTTTTCGATGACCGCTCAATCATCTCGATGGTAAGCTCTGGACTGGGGATGTCCATCCTCTCAGAGCTTATCATCAGGGGAATGACCGATAAGCTGGACATATTGCCTCTCTATCCTCCAGCCAAGAGAGTCCTTGGCATCGCCTGCCTTGATAAAACTCTCCTCTCTCCTGCCGCCAGGACCTTTATCGAGTTCTCAAAAAATTTTTTTTAGAGGATTCCTTCTAAAAGAGTCGCTTATTTAAGCCCACAAAAAAGTAAAATTTATGCTTGACAAGGCAAAAGATTAAGATTATGATTTCACACAACAAAATAAATCAGACAATTGCCAGAAAGCAAAGGCGCTTATCCCTGAACGGATAGGCGCCTTTTTTCAGTCAGGAAGGAGGATAGATCATGTCAGAGCAGATACTTAAGGTTTCAAACATCTACAAGCGCTTCGGAGATAATAATGTCTTAAACGGAGTAAATATCTCCATAGACAGGGGCGAGGTAGTCGTGATCTTAGGACCCAGCGGTTCCGGTAAGACCACAATGCTTCGGACTCTTAACTTTCTCGATCCGGCCGATGCCGGTGAGATCACGATTGGCTCGATGACAGTAAAGTGTCAGGAGAAAAACAAGAGAAAAATAAGAGCTCTCAGAAGAAAAACAGCTATGGTGTTCCAGCAGTACAACCTGTTCAGGAACAGAACTGCGATTGAGAATGTGATGGAGGGTCTTATAGTCGTAAAAAAGATATCGAGATCCGAAGCCAGGACAATCGCTATCAAAGCTCTGGAACAGGTAGGACTTTCTGACAAGTCAGATCTGTATCCGGCACAGCTGTCCGGAGGACAGCAGCAGAGAGTCTCAATCGCCAGAGCCATGGTCATGAAGCCGGAGGTGATACTCTTCGATGAGCCCACCTCGGCGCTTGATCCAGAGCTAGTAGGTGAAGTGCTAAAAAGCATCCGTGATGTTGCAAAAACCGGCATCACGATGGTTATAGTCACTCATGAGATAGCCTTCGCCAAGGAGGCTGCAAGCAGAGTCATATTCATGGACGGCGGAGTCGTGGTAGAAAGCGGCACGCCCGATGAAGTGATAAACCACCCTAAAACAGACAGGGCCAGGGTCTTTCTCGAAAGAATCAATAATCCCGGCGCCACTGCCTAGACACATGACAAGGAGGCAACACTATGAAGAAAAGATTCATTTCACTGATGCTTACAGGTATCGCAGCATTCTCACTTCTGGCAGGATGCGGCTCATCTTCCTCATCATCCGGCTCATCGAAGGGTGGTAAAAGCATAGCTGCTGTAAAAAAGCTCTCCGATGGTACCTATCAGGTGACAGTAGCCGTCCTGGACGGCATGGCGCCTTATACCTACACCGATGAAAACGGGCAGATGCAGGGATATGATTACGAGTGGATGAAGGCAGTCGATGATAAGCTTAAGGATTACACGTTTAAATACGTCTCTGTAAGTGCCGATGCAGCTCCGGCAGCTATCCAGGCCGGCACCTATGCCTTCTCCTGTTCGGCACATTTCGTAACCCCTGCCCGCAAGAAGAACTTCATACTGGGAATCCCGGATTCCTACTATCCTGTAAACCTGATCTCCAGAAAAGAGGACAGCTTTACAGAGTTTAAGGATCTTGACGGAAAATCACTCGTTCCTAACCCACCTAATGACGGACTGTCAGTGGTGCTTAGCGAGATGCATGAGAAGTACCCTGATGTAAGCTACACTCAAGATCCTACAAGTGAGTATATCCCGTATCTCGATGGATTAAATGACGTGATAAGCGGCAAATACGACTGCTGGTTCGGCGGAGAATCTATGTATAACGATCTGGTAAAGTCCGACCCGACTCTTGCTGACAAGACCTTCTGCTCAGATGCTATAACCACTGCTCCATGCGTACCGGTATTTAACAAGAGTCTTACAGATCTTCGTGAGGCTGTAAATGAGGCTACTGTAGAGCTGTATAAGGACGGCACGCTGCAGAAGCTCTCTATAAAGTGGCTCGGCAAGGATTACCTGAAGACTGCCCAGGATACCGGATCTCTGTTCGACTACGACGGCTATTCCAGTAACAAGGCAGACTGGTATAACGAATAAGGTCTCCTTAACCGAAAGGAGGATACTATGCTTAAATCTCTTAAAATAATGCAACAGTATTTCCCGGCCCTGATGTCTGCTCTTCCAGCCACGATGCAGCTTCTTATTATCTCGGTTGTGATTGCGCTTTTTCTCGGGCTTCTTCTTGCATGGGCGAGACTTTCTAAAAACAGGGCAGCCAGTCTCATCTCCTATGTCATTATCTCATTCATGAGAGGAACGCCGATGATGGTACAGCTGCTTTTGATTTTCATCCTGATACCGCTCATAGCTTACTCAAATGGAATCGATACCTCCTCTCTTAGTCCATCTGTATATGCCATCATCTCATTTTCTATAAATGAGGCCTGCTTCTTTGCAGAGATATTCAGATCGGCCTACCAGTCGATAGACAGCGGACAGATGGAGGCTGCCAGTAGTCTTGGAATGGGAAGGATGCAAATATTCAGGAGAGTGATCCTGCCTCAGGGAGCCATTGCTGCTCTCCCCAACACCTCAAACATGATTATAGAGCTTATGAAAAACACTTCTATAGCTTCTGTGATAGGGGTCTATGACATTCTCGGAAAGGCAGCACAGCTCGGCAAAAACAACTACGGCCGCGGACAGCTGGAACTATATATTGAGGCAGGTATCATGTTCTGGATTCTGGGACTTATCATACTTTTCATCTCGAATCTGATACAGGAGCGTATCAGTCGCTGCGACAGGAAGGGAGGTTTGGCCCATGTTTGATCAGTCGATGTTTTTTAGATCCTTTATTCCGATCATACAAGCGATGCCTACGACCCTGATACTTACAGTCTCATCGATGGCACTTGCTCTTATAGGAGGCATCGTTTTGGCTTTGCTATTGACCTGTCCCGTAAAAGTGGTCAGGGGGATATTCAAGGTCGTCTCCTCATTTCTTAAAGGGATACCGATTCTGGTATTTCTGTATGTATTCGACGTATCTATAGATACAGTCATGACGAAGCTGTACTCGCTTTTTAATCTGACCTACAGCAACAGGAACACACCTACCTTGCAGTTCGCCATACTGGCGTTGGCACTCTCCTACACTCCATATCTGGCTGATATGATACTAAGTGCCTACAGAGCAGTCCCACGCGGACAGTTCGAGGCAGCGAGCGCCTTCGGATTCACGAGACCACAGGCCATGAGGCGAATCATCATCCCGCAGATGATGGTCATAGCTATTCCAAACTTCGGAAATCACTTCGTGAATCTCTTAAAAGCGACCTCCCTTACCTGTATGGTCACGATTATGGAGATGATGGGTACAGCCAGGAATTTCGCGACAATGAACCAGACATTTCTCGAGGCCTATACTGCCTGCGCACTTATATACTGGATCGTGTTCGGAGTATTCGAGCAGCTGTTCAGATTCATCGAGAAAAAGGCCGGACGGTATCTGCAGCCTGGTGCTATCAGAAGACACAGATTCCCGCTGCACCTTACTCCCTTTACAAACTGCTTGCGAACTAAGAAGCCTGATCCTGTGAAGACATGGGAAGGAGGATCCACATGAGTAATACTTTTATAGTGACCATATCAAGACAGTTCGGAAGTCTCGGACGACCGATTGCGATAAAGCTCTCCGAGCTCTTAGGAGTCAACTTCTATGACCGTGACATCGTGGAGATGACAGCTAAAAACCTGGGCCTTCCGGTATCGGCGATAAAGGAGCACGAGGAGGGGCTTGGCGGCTTCGGCCGGATGATGTTTCCTCTGGGGCGGGGTGCGATAGAGACTCAGGATATGATATTTAACGAGCAGACCAAAATCATCCGGGATATAGCCGACAGGGAGTCCTGCATCATAGTCGGGCGCTGCTCTGACTTCATCCTGGGCAATGAGAAAAACGCTATGCACATCTACATCTACGCCTCCTATGAAGACAGGCTGCGAAACAGCATAGATGTACTTAGGATGAGTCGTGATGAAGCCGAGAGGATGATTAAACGGGTAGACCGTGCCAGAAAAGCCTATCACCTGCACTATGCAGGATACTTGCCGCAGGATCTCGCTCACCACGATCTGCTTCTTAACTCCAATCTGCTCGGTATCAACGGCAGCGCAGAATCCCTGTATAAGACTATATGCATCCGCTTCGGACTGAAGGAGGAAAAAGATGAAAAAAGCTCTCTACTATAATATCGACGACAACCTGGACTATGAGAAAAGCCTGCTTGAGGAATGGGGCATAGATGATGTAGACCTTATAGAGGTAAAGGATCCTGACAGAAAGACTCCTCTGTCTGATATAATAAATAAGTATGATATCAACGGGATTGTCGTGGAGTACGACCGTATTACAGATGAGCTGATGGATAAATGTCCGTCCCTTGAAATCGTCTCTCTCCAAAGCATTGGATATAATAACGTGGATATAGCTTCTGCCACCAGACATAAGGTGTTAGTCTGCAATATCCCGGGCTTTTGTGCCGATGAGGTGGCTCTTCACACGATCGGCTTCATGATAGATCTTACCAGAAGCATCACCTTCCTCGACAGAACCGTACAGGCCGGCAGATGGGATCCTCTTCTCTCCTACCCTATGCACAGGCTTAAAGGCAAGACCTTCGGGATGGTATTCTTCGGCGAGATACCAAAGAGGATAGTTCCGATCCTTCACGCCTTTGAGATGAATATACTTGTATATGCTCCCACCAAATCGAGTGAATACCTGTCCCGGTACGGGTGCCGAAAAGCAGAGACACTTGAAGAGCTGCTTTCTTCCTCTGACTTTGTCTCCCTGCACTGCCCTCTGATCCCCGGCGTTACAGAGCATCTGATGGGTGAAGAGCAATTTGCGCGGATGAAGCCTACCTCATTTTTCATAAATACCTCCAGAGGAGCAGTAGTCGATGAGAAGGCTCTGGTAAAGGCCTTAAAGGAAAACATGATTCAGGCAGCCGCAGTGGATGTGATAGAGGATGAGATATCTGAGAAGAGTGAGCTCTTCGGACTTGATAACTGCATCATGACACCTCACTCCGCTTTTCTCTCAGAGGATTCATTCTACGAGGGAAGAAGACGCTCTCTTCGACATCTGGTAGAAAAGCTTTCATCGAAGGGGAAGGGAGAATACAACAGCGCTGTAAACAGTGAACTGTTAGGATAGGGCCTGCTTATGGGAATATCAGTGTACAGGGTACTTCTAGAGCTTTTAATTTTTGTCGTGACCGGGTATGCCTTTAGAAGGTTAAAAATATTTACATCAGATATGTCTGAAAAGCTCTCGGAGCTGCTTTTAAAGCTTGTACTTCCGTTCTCACTGATTTCCTCCTCACAGCAGCACTTCGTAAAAAGCTCGATCTCTGGAGTCCTGCTCTCCATCGTTCTGTCACTGTTGTACTACCTCTTGTCATTCGCAGTGCTTAAGTGCCTACTGCCACGCTTTTGCAAAAGGACCGATGTATCTCCGATCATCTATGATCTGTGCATCTTTTCAAATACCGGCTTTTTGGGATTTGCGATTACCCCTCTTCTGTTCAAAGAAACTGGCACGCTTTTTGCCATATCACACAACTTCGTATTCCAGCTTCTTTACTTTACTATCGGGATGGGACTAGTAGAAAATCCATTCCGCCCGCTTAGAGATCTGCTGAAGCCACGGACACTTGTCTCGAACAGAATCATCCTGATATCTGTCCTGTCGATGGTACTGTATGTACTGCCGTTTCGTTTTCCCGGTATTATCACAGTCTCCCTTAAGGCCTTCGGTTCTATGATGACACCACTCTCTCTTTTTATCGTGGGACTTCAGACCGGATCTCTCAGCTTTAAAGCTCTCTTTCGCGAGAAGGGTGTGATTCCTCTTTCACTTGTCAGAATGCTTTTTGTGCCTGGAGTATTTTTCATAGTCCTTCTTCTTCTGCCTCTAGATTCGGAGATTAAGGGGGTCGCCTTTATCCTCTATGCCATGCCGTCAGCCTCTCTGAATGCTGTAATAGCTGAGCGCAGCGGCAGACGACCGGTACTGGCAAGCTCTGTCGTAGCCGTTACGACACTCCTTTATTTTCTACTGCTTCCATTAGATACCGCTCTGATCTCATACTTATAAAAAAACAGCCCCTTCCGGGGCTGTGCATGAAGAAAAAGTTTGTCAGATTGTTTTAAGGATTTTTCCAGTGTAACCAGCTATAGTAGTTACACTAAAACTCTCTCCGGTGATGAGGTCTTTCCACTGCCTGTTCTGAAATTCTTCTGGCAGAGAGAAGGAGGATTCTCTGTCAGAATTATTCAGGATCACAAGGATTTCATCATCATCTTTTTTTCGCAGGAATGCGTATATGCCAGAGACATTGTCGCAGTAAACAGTTCTGTATTTTCCCGACTGCAGGGCAGGTTCCGCATTACGGACCTCCATGAGCCTCGCATAATAGCTTTTCAGGTCATAGTCGCCGTCCTGCCACGGCATTGGCATCCGGTATTCGGCTTCAGTCACACCTTCACAGCCCATCTCATCTCCATAGAACACCGATGGGATTCCCATGGCCGTCATCATATAGAATACAGCGAGCCTGAGCTTTCTCTTGTCACCTTTGCAGTAGCTTAAAAATCTTGGTACATCGTGAGTATCTAAGAAATTCATCTGCACCTGTGACACCATCTCTGGGTATCGCAGATACATGTGCTGCATTTTCTCATCGAATTCAGAAACCGTGATCGATTTCTCTGCAAAAAATTCTCTACAGTTATAGCAGAAGCTATAATTCATCGTAGAATCAAACTGGTCACCGCGGAGCCAGACTGTCGAATCTTCCCATATCTCTCCGATCAGAAAGGCATCAGGCTTTTCCTTTTTTACCGCCTTTCTGAAAGCCCGCCAGAAATCGTGGTTGATCTCGTTTGCTACATCGAGTCTCCAGCCATCGATATCGGTCTCTCTTATCCAGAACCTTCCTACATCGCAGAAATACTTCTGTACCTCCGGATTTGAAGTGTCGAGCTTCGGCATTTCCTTCACATAGGCATATGTCTCATAATTCGGGTTTTCCTCATATCTGACCGGAGTCTCCACCCGATAGAACCATTTAAAAAATCGTGAGTTCCGGCCATTTTTAAGTACATCCTGAAACGGTGCGAACCTGCTCCCACAGTGGTTAAAAACTCCATCCAGAATCACACGGATATGATTTTCGTGACATAGCTGAACCAGTTCTTTCAGATCATCCATTGTCCCAAAGCACGGGTCTACCTTCTTATAATCGATGGTATCGTATTTATGATATGAAGCTGCCTCAAAAACAGGATTCAGATACAGGCAGTTCACATGAAGGCTCTTTATATAATCCAGATTTTCGATAATGCCTCTGAGCGTTCCACCGTTTCTGGTCACGATTTCTTTCCCGTCTTCTGACAGGAAAGTTTTCCCAATTCTGTCTATCTGCCTTTTACCTGATGCAAAGCTGTCTGGAAAGATATGATACATGACCATACTCTTCGTCCACTCCGGCATGACTATCGCATCATCATGATGCAAAAATGGATACTGGAAGTACTGAGTTCTGCTGCAAGTCATTTTTTCAGAGAACCCATACTCGCTGTAGAAAATTTTCCGTCCATTTTTATCCATGAGTTCAAAGTAATAGCAGATCCTGGTAAACTCAGTTTTTATATCGGCTTCAAAATAATCGAATAACTGGTCCGATGCAATCTGTTCCATTTCCAGAGGAAATACTTCGATAGGATTTTTCACGCAGACTCTGTCACCGTACCAGAGCCTGCATCCAGTGATATCATTTCTTTCTGCCCTTATCCGTATAGTAAGTTTTCCAGGACCGCTAATATATGCGTCCTTTGAAATCGGTGTATGGTTGATCGCGCATAAGTTCATATCAGATCCTTAGCTTGCTTTTTTAGTGATACCCTTAACAGCATCATCCAGGAGTTTCTGTGCATCACTGTACTTGCCTTCGACAAGATTCTGTCCCAGAGAAGCAGCTGGTGTCCAGTACTCATTTCCGACACGCTGTAAGTATGCGTACTGTGACTGAGCATCAAGTGCATCAAGAGCTGGTGATGAAGCTGATTTCAGAGCT
>JAQXXU010000120.1 GCA_029226225.1 Lachnospiraceae bacterium
CAGGGGATATCATATACTCCGCAGCATGCACCAGGAGCTTCCGGAAGCCATCATCTGCGTAAATGATAACCAGGCTATAGCAGCCTGCGAGGAAGCAGTCAGGGACGGATTCACAGTGCCGGATGACTTTGCGGTCACAGGTTTTGATAACTTCGACAAGGCTGGCTTCTATTCGCCGAGGATAACGACTATGTCAAATGTCCGAGAGAAGCTGAGCGCCAGAGCCGTGGATATACTTGTGGATGCCTGGAATGGGAAACCGATGCCGAAAAAAGTATATAATCCGGTGGATTTTTTAAAGTATGAAAGCTGCGGCTGTCGTCCACCACTTCCGAATATCAGACAGAATCTGAAGATGCAGGTACTGGAGAACATAGATGGTGATAGGTACGCCTCAGAGCTTTTAGACCTCGAATCTGTGATGCCAAAGTGCAATACCATAGAAGAGGTGGCAGAAGCTGTAGATGAGCAGCTTGAGCTGATGAGGGGTGATGCGTTTTATCTGATGGTAGATCCAAAGGTGTTCGCTGTGAGCAGACAGATCAGCGCGAAGCCTACAGCCAGGGAAAATCTGACAAGCAATTTTTGCCGAGGTTGTTACCCACTTCAGATGCAGATAGTGTATGCGCGTGAGGGAGAAAAGCGTGAAAGAGATTTCGAAGGACAGATGATATCGGATATTTTTCCACTGCTTTCACTTGATAAGCCGGCGGAAGACTATCTGTTCATGCCGATACACTTCGAGGAGTCATCGATAGGATATGTCGCCTTCAGAAACGTGACCGGAATTCTTGACAAACAGATGTATTTCAAAGCTGTGATGACTATCCAGCGAAGAATAGAAGAACTGTACAAGGCAGCCACAGCCAGGCAGATAAATGAGAGACTTTCACTTCTATACAAGACAGATGCGCTGACGGAAGTGCTGAACAGACTGGGATATAACGAAGAAGGAAGTGCTTACTTCGAACAGCATCACAGAAGGGGGCAGCAGATATATGTGATGTTCTGCGACCTTGACAGGCTGAAATTCATAAACGATAACTACGGACATAAAGCCGGAGACCGGGCCATAACAGACATAGCGAATACTCTCAGGGCGGTCCTCGGAAAAGATTCGGTAATCGCACGCATGGGCGGCGATGAGTTCGTGGCGATGGGAACCTTTGTGTCGGACGAGGACCTGGAGGATATAAGACAGGCGATAGACTCAAGGCTTCAGACGCTTCGTGATGATGAGAGACTCCCGTATGACCTTACAGTAAGCATGGGGACAAGCATAGTGGATGCAACAGCAACGGAGGGACTCGAGCATTTTGTCCGTGAAGCGGACGAGAGGATGTATGCAGAAAAAATGAAGCATCGTGGTGCTTTTTGATCTTTCTTAGTATGCTATAGTTTTCGGTCGTTAAAGGACTTCTTGATATCTACGCATATTATGTAAGAGAGACAGCAATCAGCTTTGAATGGGAAGTACCATCAGTAGATGAATGCAGAGAGGCTCGCGGAAGCAACAGGAGGCTATATGGATCTGAAGATAAAAAGAGTTTATGAGGAACCCTCTGCCGATGATGGGATGAGAATTCTTGTTGACAGGATGTGGCCCAGAGGCATAAAGAAGGAGAATCTGAAGATGGACGCATGGGAAAAAGACCTCGCTCCATCAACAGAACTAAGAAAATGGTATGCCCATGATCTGAAAAAATATGGTGAGTTCAGAAACAGATATTTTGAAGAACTTGATAGCAACAGAAACGCGACAGATTTCCTGAACCGTATCAAGGATTATAATGGCTCGGTAACGCTGTTGTTTTCGGCGAAGGATACAGAACACAGCAACGCAGCGGTGCTGTCTGAATGGCTGAGAAAAAATAACTATAACACAAACTGATATGAGGTTAGAAAATGGGTGTATTATATTTTGTCAGGCATGGACAGACAGTCTGGTTCTCTTTTAATTTACAAAAATATCAAATCATTGAGCTTGAAATCAATATATACAATACTAAAAAATAGGAGCTGTGTTCATTTATCAGGAGAATTTTTTATGATGAAAATATTATTTATCTGCCATGGAAATATCTGCAGAAGTGTTTCAGCACAGTATATTCTTCAGGATATAGTGGACAGAAAAAATAAAGCAGACAGATTCGTGATAGAATCAGCAGCAACATCGACAGAAGAGATTGGCAATCCGATCTATCCGCCAATGAAGGCAGCTCTTGAAAATAAGGGGATACCAATCGGAGACCATAGAGCGAGACAGCTCAGAAGATCTGATTATAATGACTATGATCTGATCATAGGGATGGACGAGGAGAATATGTACTATATGTGCCGGATTCTTGGAGATGACCCGGCACATAAGGTGCATTTCCTTATGGAGTACACAGATCAGCCTGATGCAAAAATTGATGATCCGTGGTATACCAGACGTTTTGCATTATGTGCAGATCAGATAGAAGAGGGATGCAAAGGGCTGCTTGAGTATCTGGAGGAAAAAGGCAGGTTATGAATTACAGATATCGGCTCAAGCGGTACTGACCTCGGGAATAAAGCTGGAACAGGAGACTGGCAGAGTGGGAAGAGATTTTCAGGTGTAGCCTCAGATGATGAAATATCTGAATGGGTAAAGAGTCTGGGACTTTAAAAATACAATTCAGGAGAAGCTCGGAAGACAGATATTTATCAGAATTATGTTATGGCGTTTTTTATTACTTTTTAATGAGGCGGACACAGTTTCATCACATGAGCATAGTATTCTTATAACTGTCGAAAGGAACAAAGCCTTTCGATGAAATTGTTTTCGTTTTTCATACTCCCCCTCTTTTAGAGCCGCGCAAGCGGCTCTTTTGTTTTGTCTATTTTTTTGATAGAATTGGAACTAGTTTAATTTTTACATGATCAGCTAAACTGAGAGGAGTTATAGACTTATGACACAGTATGATAGGATGCTAAAGGGACTTATCTATGATCCGGGTGATCCGGAGATCATGAAGGAACAGGTACCATATCAGGATAAACTCTGGGAAGTCATGTATATATCAATTCCAGAATTATACCCCAGAGTACTCCAATACAATAAAGTAAAACCGTTATCTTAATGTTCTCGCGGAGATGATGATGGTTCGTGCGAAAGAGAACTAGGAGTCCTACACCGGCACCGACCAGAAGCCCGGCCATCATCTGACCGACTGACATCATGCCGGCCAGATACAGCTGGGTCAGGGCGACGGACGCACCACAGTTTGGAATCAGGCCAATAAGGGCAGCCAGGAATACTCCGAGAATCGGAATGGCATTCAGGAAACTGGCAATTCTGTTCTGCCCAATGGCATCTACCAGCAGAGTCAGAACAAGGGTGATCACAAAGATAAAGATCACGATGTTTACTGTATGGGTAAGGGCGGCACGTAAGATGCCGCCTTTTTCATCGGATTCATAGTCCGCGTGTTCTTCGATGCATAGGTCATGGATATTTTTATCGCCCTTGTCTCTCCATCTGGTATGACGAAGTACAGCATCGACCAGAAGTCCTGAGATGATACCGAAGACTGCCTTGGTGCCAAGGATAGACAGGATACGGGTTGGGGCTACCTGTTCAGATATGAAGATAGGCAGCATCTCATCTGATGTCGAAAGAAAAACTGCAAGCATCGTGCCGAGTGTGATCACACCGCCTGAATAGAGGCTTGCGGCACTTGCAGAAAAGCCGCACTGGGGTACAATGCCGAACAGCCCACCAAATAGAGGGCCGGCTTTGCCCATACGTGCCAGCAGTCCAGTGATCTTTGAGGCTGTATGATGTTCCAGATATTCCATCAATAGATAAGTGATAAAAAGAAATGGAATCAGTTTTAGAGTATCGAAAAGTGAGTCGATTAGAGCATCTATAAATATGGTCATGACAGTTTTTCACCTTTCTTTTTACAGTCTTCACATAGGCCGACAAGCACTGAGTCTCCACAGTCAAGTGTGAATCCGTGATCCTTCAGGAGATGTTCCTGGATGATTCTCATGAATTCACAGTCCAGATGGATGACTCGTCCACAGTTCCTGCAATACAGATGCAGGTGATGTGGACAGTCATGCCCTTCCTTCAGATACTGATAGCATTTTTCTTCTTTTGCATCCAGCCTGTGACCCTGGATCAGTCCGGCACACTCAAGTCTGTCGAGATTACGGTAGACTGTGGCCTGATTGATCGATAGACCGTCGTCACGCATTTTTTCAAGAAGAACCGACGCGGATACGATCTCATTCTCGTGATTTTCAAAGTAGTTCAGGATCCAGCTTTTATATTGCGATTTATAATCTTTCATTTCATCACCTTACCAAAAAATGCAAATCATTTGCACATCAAAATCCATTATATACAAATGCGAATCATTTGCAAGCATTAATTGCGGTACAAGCAGCGTGACAATGGAGACGTGTACCGTATATGCATAGAAACTCCTTGACAAATGGTAGCATGTTACGCATAATATAGTAGCAAGCTACATAAATGGCTTTGGAAAGGAGTAATTTATGCTTACCCCGTGGGGGAACAAGAGATGAGGAACGACAAAGTGGCTATTCTGATAAAAAGAGCAGCTCTTGAATTTGATAAGATTGCGAACCCGGTACTTGCAGAATACGGACTTACGGCTTCACAGTACAGAATACTGAAATTTCTGTATACGCAGCCGGAAGAGAGTGCTAGGATAGTGGATATAGAAAGAGACTGTCAGATCACTCATCCGACGGTTCTCGGGATCATAGTCCAGCTAGAGAATAAGGGCTTCGTCAGGAAACTGGTAAATCCTGATGATGCCAGAAGCAAGATAGTATCGCTCTCTGATAAGACAAAGGGTATGAAAGACGAGCTGGAGGCCGTAGGCACAAGGCTTGATGATCAGCTGACAGAAAATCTGACAGATAAGGAAAGAGCAAGACTTCTGGTTCTGCTTCAGAAGCTGCTGGGTGTAGAAAGTGAGGTCAGCCTGTAATGGAGAAGTCTATGACATTAAAAGATTTGAAAATCGGCGAGAGCGCTGTTATCACTGATGTAGGTGGAACGGGAGAACTCAGGCAGCACTTCCTTGATATGGGAGTGATCCCAGGCGCTGAAGTGACTCTGGTAAAATACGCTCCGATGGGTGACCCTATGGAGCTTCGGATTCACGGATATGAGCTGACCTTAAGGCTTGATGATGCAGAGCAGATCGGAGTAGATAAGGAAGCCTTTAAGGAAAGAAAAAAAGAAGAAAAAATCGTCGGAGCAGAAGCTTCAAAGCCGGATCATGTGGAGAGTCCGTACCTGGATGCTACAAACCATCGCCACGATGAGCATCCGGGACTGGGCGAGGGCGGACGTTTTCACGATAGGAAAAGTGAGCACCCGCTTCCGAAGGGCTCGAAACTGACCTTCGCCCTTGCGGGAAACCAGAATTCAGGAAAGACGACTCTTTTCAACCAGCTGACAGGCTCCAACCAGCATGTCGGAAACTTCCCTGGTGTGACTGTCGATAGGAAGAGCGGCGTGATCAAAGGCCATCCGGAGACGGAAGTCACGGATCTGCCTGGTATCTATTCGATGTCTCCTTATTCAGAAGAGGAGATTGTCTCCAGACAGTATATCCTGAATGAAAAGCCGACAGGTATCATCAATATAGTCGATGCGACAAATATAGAGAGAAATCTGTATCTGACTATGCAGCTTATCGAGCTCGACGTCCCTATGGTCGTGGCTCTCAACATGATGGATGAAGTGCAGGGAAACGGAGGCTCTGTCAAAGTAAACCGCATGGAGTCCCTGCTTGGGGTTCCTGTCATTCCGATCTCTGCTGCCAAGGGCGAAGGAATCGAAGAGCTCATAGATCATGCCATTCATGTGGCAAAGTATCAGGAGAAGCCGAAGAGGCTTGATTTCTGTGATGAAAATGACCATGGCGGTGCTGTCCATAGGTGCCTACATGGAATCATGCATCTGATACAGGATCATGCGAAGAGAGCAGAGATTCCACTTCGTTTCGCAGCAACGAAACTAATAGAGGGTGATGAACGAATCACAGAGGCTCTTCATCTGGAGCAAAACGAGAAAGATATGATCGAGCATATCATCGTGCAGATGGAAGAGGAACGAGGCCTTGACCGCTCTGCGGCTATAGCAGATATGCGTTTTGCCTTTATTGAGAAACTGGTTTCACAGACCGTTATCAAGCCGAAGGAATCTAAGGAGCATGAGAGAAGTCGAAGGATTGACAGGATCCTGACTGGTAAATACACTGCTATACCTGCCTTTATAGGTATCATGGCGCTTGTATTCTGGCTTACTTTTAATGTGATCGGTGCATTTTTTCAGAATCTGATACAGATGGGAATAGATGCGCTTGCTGGAGCGCTTGATAAGGGAATGACCGCATGGAATGTAAGCCCTGTTCTGCACTCACTCGTGATAGATGGTGTATTCGCAGGTGTTGGCTCCGTCATCAGCTTTCTGCCTATCATCGTGACACTTTTCTTCTTCCTGTCACTGCTTGAAGATACAGGATATATGGCACGTATTGCTTTCGTGATGGATAAGCCTTTACGAAAAATAGGACTCTCCGGAAGGTCGATAGTCCCTATGCTTGTCGGGTTCGGATGCTCGGTTCCGGCTGTCATGTCGTCGAGAACTCTTCCTTCTGACCGTGACAGAAAAATGACTATAATGCTTATCCCGTTCATGAGCTGTACTGCAAAGCTGCCTATATACGGATTCTTCGTGGCCGCATTTTTCCCTGGAAAGGGCGGACTCATCATGGTGCTTCTCTACCTTCTGGGTATAGCAGTTGGTATACTGACAGCTATGATCTCAAAGAGCACTTATTTCAAGGGTGAGGCTGTACCTTTTGTCATGGAACTTCCAAACTACAGGATGCCTTCAGCTAAAAATGTCCTGCAGCTCATGTGGGACAAGGCGAAGGATTTCCTGCAGAGAGCGTTTACGATCATATTTATCGCTTCGATCGTGGTATGGTTCCTCGAGACCTTCAGCCCGCACTTTTCTATGGTCAAAGATTCTTCGAAATCGATCCTGGCTATCGTCGCAGGCTTTATCGCTCCGATTTTTAAGCCTCTCGGTTTCGGCAACTGGAGAGTGACAACCGCTCTTATAAGTGGCTTCATGGCAAAGGAATCTGTCGTGGCTACACTGAACGTGCTCTATGGCACAATGGCTGCTCTCAGATCTTCGATCACGACAGGCGCAGCCGCTGCACTAATGGTATTCTGCCTGCTCTATACACCTTGTGTCGCCGCGATCGCATCGATCCGTCGTGAACTCGGCGGTAAATGGGCAGCATTCATCGTAGTATTCCAGTGCGTGGTAGCGTGGGTATGCGCATTTATCGTGCATGGGCTATTGCATTTTTTTGCGTAAAAAAAGGAAATGTATCAGGCGTAGTCAGTGCGGTCTGCATTATTTTCTATGCGCTGTTCTTTTTTTCAGATGGACATGATCTCATCTCGTTCAGTGCAGAGAATGGCTACAAGTGTATGGTTGTTATATTCTCTCTGATCGCGATATATCTGCTTGTTGCTCTTCTGACTTCGCCACTGTTACATCAGTCAATTATAGATTCATTCAGGGCGCCGAGTTCATCATCAGCGTCTCCCCTGAAGATATAGCTTGCTGAGAAAAGTGAGTAGCCGGTGCAGCCGGCTTCGTTCAGTTTCTCATACTGCTCCGCCAGATTCGTATCTGAGTTTATCCAGCCATGATCTAAGGTGTAGTCGTTGCCACATCTGTAGAGCGCAAGGGCGATGTACTTTACCTTGCCGAGCGTATCAAAGTCGGACGCGGTAAACTGCTCAAGTCTCTGTGAGAACATAGCGGTCCCGCCATTTTTACCATAGTCATCTGTCCAGTATATCTGCGGCATCACATAATCCACATATCCGTCCTGTGACACCCAGGTCTTCACGTCAGCTCCGGCAGATTCGTCGTTCGTCAGATTACCTTGAGGAGATATGCCGAAGGTGGCATTTTTATCGGCTGATTTCACTGTCGTGTATATCTTTTTTACCAGTTTATTTACGTTTTTAGCCTTGGCAGTTTTTGACAGTTTATCTGCTTTGTCCTTTGAAAGAGTGGATTTGTTCTTCACCACGTTCCAGTAGCCCTCCGACGCATGATAGAAGTAGTCGTCGAATACTACACCGTCCACACCGTACTTCATGACTTCCTTTACAGCTGTCGTGACACGCTTGATAGAGCTTGACGCAGCAGGATTCAGAAAGTATGAAGTAGACATCCGGTATGGATTCATCCAGGCGATGAGCTGTATACCGTTCTTATGCGCTTCTTCAGTCATGATCTGGAGCGGGTCGAACTTCAGTGTATTCGAAGCAGAGTTTGTATTTTTACCTGCTTTGGCTAAGGAACTGACAGAAGGCGATATCTCCTTCATCGCGGTGAAAGTCTTGCTCTTCCAGGCAGCATCATCGTTCGCGCGAACCTGCATGTAGATCGTGTTCAGATGGTATTTCTTTATATTCGTGATCAGTTTGTCGGCATTTTTGCGGAAAGTGCTCGCACTGTCTGTGGAAAGTCCAATCCCGGAATCACCGTAATCATAGATCGAAAGCCAGACGCCACGTACTTCCTTCTCTGTGGCGGCCTGCGCTTTGAGCTGTGTCTTCGGGGAAACTGTCGTGAACGAAGTCACGGCGATGGCTGCGGCGAGAAGGCCTGCGGCTATTTTTTTAAAGATCATATAGATACCTCGTATGATAGTTTCTGAAATCAACTGTTACACTAGTATATCCTGTCCGGCAATTCCTGTAAAGTCTCACACTACCCCGTTGATGCCTTTCATGAGCAGAGCAGAGGTGCAGAACGTCTCTTTACGATGCGGACTTAAGCGAAGCGCGGCTGGATTGATTAAAAATGGACTGGAAAACGCAGGGTGACACCTGCTTTTTTTTGTGGTAGAATACCTATGCTATGGAAATAACAGTAGATGGAAAAAGTATCAGATATAAAGTGACCGGTGAGGGACCGAAGACAGCCGTGATCCTGCAGGGATGGGGCACAGATATGAAGCTCTATGACTCGATCGCAGCAGATATCAGTGATGAGTACAGAGTCATCCAGTTTAACCTGCCGGGATTTGCCGACAGTGATGAGCCTTCAGAGGCATGGGGAGTCGAAGAGTTTGCAGTGTGGTTCGTTCACTTCATGCAGGCACTTGATATCCGGAAAGCGACGCTTATCGGACACAGCTTTGGTGGCCGTATCATGATATGGTTGGGCTCGCTGTCGAAGGATGAACTGACTTTTGAGATAGACAAGCTTGTGCTGGTAGATGCAGCAGGCATTCAGAGGGAGAAGACTCCGAAGCAGAAGAGAAGTGTCAGAAGATACCATTTTAAGAAGGCGATTTTTCATTTCGGACCTATATACTGGTTTTTCAAGGATGCGGTCGATATATGGCAGGGACAGCAGGGCTCTGCCGACTACAGGAATTCTTCCCCTATGATGAAAAAATGCATGGTAAAAGCCGTGAATAATGACCTGACATACAGGCTCCCGGATATCCCGTATGAGACCTGTCTGATCTGGGGAGATCAGGACACAGCTACACCGCTCATAGATGGGCAGGATATGGAAAGGCTGATCCCGGAGGCGAAGCTTCACGTGCTTACCGGTACGGATCATTTTTCTTTCTTAAGAAAACCGGGAGAGTTTAAGGATATACTAAGGAGTTTTCTATGCTGACGACTATAAACCTGGTGCTCAAGTATGCCACACTGTTTGTGACTACGATAGCGCTGGTACTCGGGCTTCATTATAATCTGCAGATGTTCCAGCAGAATGGCTACAAGAACGGCGAGTTCTACCGCTGGCTTATGAAAAATTACTCGAGACAGAGATTTCAGGTTCCGCTGGCCTTTTTTATGGTAATCCTGGTGATCTGGGTTACCCCGGTCGTTCAGCTGATTTTTTTCATCATAACTATCATATGGACGATTGCGATAATCTTCGCCTATGCGCTGTACTGGCGAACAGAGACGAAGAAAAAGCTTGTCGTGACTGCCCGAGTAAAGAGGCTTATCGCTACGATAGTTATCCTCTATGCAGTCTTTTTTGCTGTGTTTTATGAGGAAGCATGGTTCTGGGCTTTAGTTTATCTGATCTGGCTGCCGGAGGTCGTGATCTGCTGTAACATCATAAATCATCCGATCGAAGCCGGGATCAATAGGCACTATATAAAGGACGCACAGCGGATCCTTAAGGAAAATCCCCAGATAAAGATCATCGGTATCACAGGAAGCTACGGAAAGACTTCGATGAAGTACTATCTGAATACTTTGCTGAAGGATTTTTACGATGTACTGATCACTCCTGGAAACTACAACACGACTCTCGGTGTCGTGCGAACCATAAGAGAGCACATGAAGCCGTCAAATCAGATTTTTTTATGCGAGATGGGCGCAAGGCATGTGCATGACATAAAAGAGATCTGTGATCTGTTCCCGCCGCAGGAAGGCATTATCACAAGTATCGGGCCGCAGCACTTGGAGACGTTCCATACACAGGAGAATGTCGTAAAGACGAAGTTCGAGCTGGCTGATGCCGTACCAGATGGAAACCGTATCTATCTGAACGCTGATAATTCCTTCGAACTCGAGAAGGCGGCTGAGTACACCGACAAGAGAAAAGTCGTGTTCTACTCTTATAAGAGTGACAAAGGGTATCACGCTTCTGAAGTGAAGCTTACTACACTTGGTACCGAGTTCACACTGACAGCTCCGGATGGCGAGACCGCTCGGTTTGCTATGAGGCTTGTCGGAGAGCATAATGTCATAAATGTCTGCGGCGCCATAGCTGTAGCCCATGAGCAGGGCATTCCGCTTGAAAAACTGCGGGTTCCAGTCAGAAGGATAGAACCGGTTCCGCACCGGTTGCAGATGATCCAGCGTGGTGATGTCACGATCATAGATGACGCGTATAATTCAAACCCGGCCGGCTCAAAGGCTGCGGTAGAGACGCTTCATATGTTCGACGGGATCAGAATTCTTGTGACACCTGGTATGGTAGAGCTGGGAGACAAGGAAGAAGACTATAACTACAAATTCGGCACTTATGCAGCGGCAAACTGTGACTACATCCTGCTGGTAGGGCGGATGTCACACACAGACCCGATAAAGAAGGGCGCACTAGACTCAGGATTTCCGGAGTCGAGAGTCCGCTCGTTCGAGGACCTGCAGGGTGCGATGAACTGTGCTTACGGCATAAGTGGAGAAGGACATAAATACATTTTACTGGAGAATGATCTTCCAGATGCTTATTGACCGAGAGCTTCGAGTCTGTAGCGAGGTCGTTCTTCGAGCTTAAAGAGAAGAACTTCATTTAACGGTTGTATTGAAAGGACAATTATGAAAACCAGAGTAGCTGTTATGTACGGGGGAAAGAGCGTGGAGCACGAGGTGTCGGTTATCTCCGGCATCCAGGCGCTGATGAATATCGACACGGACAAGTATGAGACTATCCCTGTCTACATCACGAAGCAGAATGAGTTCTATGTCGGCGACGACATCGGGAAGATCGAGGCATACAAGGATATCGACGGCCTGATCGCCCGCTCACAGAAGGTGGTCTGGGTCAACGAAGGCGACAGGGTAGTCCTCTCGCCTTATCCTAAAAAAATGTTCGGAGGCATGAAAGACATCGAAGTCGATGTTGCCTTCCCAGTAGTTCATGGAACGAACGAAGAGGATGGAACTCTCGTAGGCTTCTTAAAAACTCTCGGCGTTCCATTTGTTGGATGCGACGTGACTTCGGCTGCTGTCGGAATGGATAAGTACATCCAGAAGTGTGTGCTTAAAGACGTGGATATCCAGGTTCTTGACTGTGTATGCTTCCATGAAGATGATTACGCTGACATGGAGAAACTCTTAGATACAGCCGAAAAGAAAGTCGGATATCCTGCTATCGTAAAGCCTGTGAACTCAGGCTCTTCTGTAGGTATTTCTATGGCAAGAACTCGTGAGGAGTTGACAAAGTCGATAGATGATGCTTTCACTTATGCTTCGATTGTTCTGGTAGAGCATGGCATAGAGAAACTAAAAGAGATAAACTGCTCAGTCTTAGGAGATGACAGCGGGGCGAGGGCTTCAATCCTCGAGGAGCCTTTCCATACGAAGGATATCCTCTCATATAAGGATAAGTACGAGAGTAACGGTGCCAAGTCTGGAGGCTCAAAGGGTATGGCTTCTGTCCAGAGAAAAATCCCGGCTGACCTTCCTGAAGAAACTACAAAGCAGATCCAGGACTATGCTGTAAGAGCTTTCAAAGCCTTAGGCTGCAACGGTGTAGTACGTATAGATTTCATGATCGATGAGTCAGATAATTCTCTGTACTTTAACGAGATAAATACTATCCCTGGTTCACTGTCATTCTATCTCTGGGAGCCTTCGGGAATCCCTTACAAGCAGCTTCTCGATGAGCTGATCCAGATGGCGTTAAAGCGTGCAAGAAAGTTCCAGAACCTGACATTCACTTTCGATACGAACATACTCGATTCAGCGTCATTCGGTGGTGCCAAGGGAGTTAAATAATGGCAGAGATTTTTGAAGCTATAAAGCGGGCTGATGCGAGTGAGCGGCCGGTGGCAGTTTTTGACTCTGGAGTAGGCGGAGTGTCCGTGCTGCGCGAACTCGTGCGCGTCATGCCAAAGGAAAAATTCTATTTCTACGGGGATTCCGCGAATGCGCCTTACGGTACCAAGTCAAAGTACGAGGTACTGCAGCTGACCCGTGATCACGTGGAGAACTTCATAGATAAAGGTGCCAAGGGCGTATGCATCGCATGTAACACCGCGACTTCTGCAGCGGTAAGACAGTTACGCCTCGAGTATCCGGATTTTCCTATAGTGGGGATAGAACCGGCACTGAAACCGGCGGTTTCATTTATGGAACACCCGAAGGTTCTTGTGATGGCGACACCGATGACGATCCGCGAAGAAAAATTCCAGAGTCTCCTGAAAAAATACGGCGAAGAAGCTGAGGTGTTTCCTCTGGCCTGTCCGGGACTTATGGAGTATGTCGAAGCTGGGAAAGCGGGCTCGCAGGAGGTTCAGGACTTTTTAAATGATTTGCTAAAGGACTATGCTCCGGGTGGAAAGTATGGTCCGATGGATGCTGTAGTCACTGGCTGCACCCACTATCCGTTTGTAGCTGACCAGATAGAAAAAGCTCTCGGCGGAGGCACGAGAGTATTCGACGGTGCGAATGGTACTGCACGTGAGATGCGCCGCCGCCTGTTTGCCGCAGGCCTGCTGCTCCCGGAGGAGCGTACGACTGAGATGCTTTCAGATGAGCAGATCCTTTCCCGTGTGACTTTCGAGAACTCGGCCTCTGACCGTGAAGCGAAAATAGAACTGTGTAAGAAGCTGCTACTGAGCTGATCATAGATGAAAAGAGACCTGTCTCCGATTTCTGAAATCGGAAACAGGTCTTTTTATAACAGTATATCAGCCAGATCGGCTGCGTCTGAGGCTATATATGTAGGATGAGCCATCTGCACTTCGACAGGGTCACCATAGCCATAGGTGACTGCGATGGAGTCAACTCCGGCTTTGACAGCACCCTCGATGTCGAAACGGGTATCTCCGATCATGACGCATTCATTTTTTTCAAGAGAGTATTCTCTGACTGCGCGGTTTATGAGCCTTGACTTGTCAGATGAGAAGTCTGTAGGGTCAGGACCTATGATAGAGGTAAAGCAGCCGTTGAGTCCGATTTTTTCGATGATGCGCTCTGCGTATGCCTGGACCTTCGAGGTTACTACGAAAGTCCTAAGCCCTTCATCATGGCATTTCCTGAGCAGTTCTTTAATGCCGGGATAAACAGTGACATCATACATTTTATTATCTACATATAGCGAGCGGAAGAGCTTTGTGGCTTTCGTGGCATCTTCTTCACTCATACCGTAGAGGCGCTCGAACGAATCCATCAGCGATGGCCCGATGAAGCGCTTCAGTTTTTCCTCAGGTTCTTCGCCATACCCCATTTTTCCTAGAGCATACTTCGCGCAGCTCATTATCGCATTACCGGAATCTGTAACGGTTCCATCCAGATCAAAAAATAAATTCCTGTACTTCATAGCCTGTGATTATATCATAAAAAATCCAGGCTGTAAAAAATTCTGTTTCTGTGGTAATATATTTGGCAAAGTGTCCGATACATAGATTGGACAGACTATATAGAAACGGATTTCTATAGAGACAGCGGCGTGGCCGGATACGGATATCCGGGTGTGCCGGGAAAGACGATATAGAGAATGGTTAAAGGATTATATACCGGCTGGACCGGAATGCTCGAAGAGCAGAGAAGACTCGATGTCATGAGCAATAACCTCGCGAATTCAAATACCGTGGGTTATAAGAAGGAAGGCACTACAAATGCAGCCTTCGCCAGACAGTTGGCACTTCGTATCAGAGATTCGGGTGATTTCGGTTTTGCAAGAGGACTGGGCGATATCCAGCAGGGTGATAAGGTCGGCGAGACCTATACTGACTGGAGCCAGGGCAGTTTCCATATCACAGATGAGAAAAGTAACCTCGCTATCGGCGGAGACGGACTTTTTGCAATCGCCTATACTGATAAACAGGGCAACACTTCGATAAAGTACACCAGAGACGGCGAGTTTACCGTGGATAACCAGGGCTACTTCAGGACCGGGAATGGCGACTATCTACTTGACATGAACGGAGCCACATCCGGCCAGATCACAAACGCAAACTACGTCAGAGTGGATCCGCTTCAGACCTACACGGTCGATGAACTCGGGAACATCTGGCAGAATAACCAGGTGGTGGATACAGTTGGCGTTGTAGATGTGAATAATACCGATTATCTGGCTAAATACGGCGAGAATCTCTATGATCTCGTGAACGGCGGTACTGTCACGAGAGGTCAGAACTTCCACATAGAGCAGGGGGCCCTCGAGACTTCGAATGTAAATGTCGTAGATGAGATGGTTTCTATGATCACGATACAGCGTGCTTATGAAGCCGGACAGAAAGTCATTCAGGCAGAGGATGAGACGCTTGAGATGGCTACGAGTCAGGTGGGCAGAATAGGCTAATAGGAGGACACTTATCATGATGCGTTCATTATGGACGGCTGCTACAGGCATGAAAGGCCAGCAGACCGCTGTTGATACGATTGCGAATAACTTATCAAATGTAAATACTGTCGGTTATAAGCAGAAGGACACTGAATTCAAGTCACTCCTGTACCAGACACTGCAGACCAGAACTACATCAGCAAACGGTGAGACGAAGCCGACACAGGCTCAGGTAGGTCTAGGAGTCAGGGTGGCAGCCACGAATACGAGCTTCGCTACGGGAATTCAGGAAGCCAGTGATAACCCGGCGGCCTGCTTTATAGCCGGTAACGGATTTTTCTCAGTACAGGGTGTGGACGGAAATACCTACTACACCAGAGATGGAGATTTTAACTGGTCGTTAGATAACGACGGAGCCAGAATTCTCACGAATAATAACGGACTCAGAGTGCTCGATGCGCGTGGAAGAAGAATAGTTCTTCCGGACGGAGTAAGCGCTGATAAAGTATCCATAGATACAGACGGTGTGATCGGATATGTGGACGGAAACGGAAACGCGCAGACCACAGGTCAGCAGCTCGGCATCTTCCAGTTCTCAAACATGAACGGACTCGAGGAAGAGGGCGGAAACCTCTACAGTGCTACAGCCGCCAGCGGAGCCGCTATAAATGAAGCCACTACGAACCTGAATATCTCGAGAAGCCAGGTAAAACAGGGTTACATCGAGGGCTCGAATGTCAGCATGGCTGACCAGATGGTAGACCTGATCATAGCACAGAGAGCTTATGAGATGAACTCGAAGGCTATCACGACTTCGGACAGTATGCTTGAGACGGCTAATAATCTCAGGAGGTAATAAGTGAGCAGTATAGGCACTGATTTTACTACTTCGTATCTGAACAGCCTTACCAGCCAGGCGTCGAATCTGAAGAATTCGCAGCAGGCTTCGGATGTGGAGAAGGCCGCAGCAGGCATATCGAAGAATTCATCGAAAGAGGAGCTGACAAACGCTGCGAAGACTTTTGAATCATACTTCGTAGAGCAGGTCATAAAGGAGATAAAAAAGACAAACGACGAGCTGAAAGACGACGAGGATTCCGATGCTTATGCCAAGCAGGTATCTGACATGTACATGGATACCACGATCCAGACACTTGCTTCCGATATCGTGGATAACTACGGCGATCGCTTCACAGAAGACATGGTAAAGAACATGCAGGCACAGTATGGAATAACTGATACAGACAAATCATGACGACGATAGAGGGATACGTAGATCATATCATATTCAGAAACGAGACAAACGCTTACACGGTGCTGGTCATGAAACCGGATGATCCGGTGGAGGAAGAAGGCCTTGAGGATCCGGACGAGATCACCTGTGTAGGCGTTTTTCCGTCAATCACGGCAGGAGAAAACCTACGGGTATCGGGCATTTTTACAGTGCATGAGAGCTTCGGCAAGCAGCTAAAAGTAAGCGCTTACGAGGAGATAGCTCCGAAGGATACTCAGGCACTCTACCGTTACTTAAGCTCCGGCGCTGTAAAAGGAGTAGGAGAAGGCCTGGCAAAGCGTATCATAGACAAATTCGGCGATAAGACTTTTGAGATCATGGAAGTAGAGCCGGAGAGACTTGCAGAAGTCAAAGGTATCAGCGCCCGCAAAGCGATAAAAATAGCTGAGGATCTAAGAAAAAAGCATGATCAGCGTCAGGTGATGCTTGAACTCTCAAAGCTGAATGTCACGACTGGAATGGCCTTAAAAATCTATAACCAGTATGGACAGACTGCTATGACTGTCATAAAGAAAAATCCATACAGGCTCGCGGAAGAAGTCGATGGTATAGGTTTTAAGACTGCAGATGACATAGCCATGTCGATTGGATTTTCGAGGGACAGTGAAGAAAGAACCAGGAGTGGGATCCTCTACGTGCTCGGTATGGCCCGGACTGATGGAAATACCTATATGAGGCGGGATGACCTCGTGACACGCTCGTCAGAACTTTTAGGGGTTACGACAGAACAGGTCGAAAGTCTGATATTTGACCTGACGATGAACAGGAAGATAAAGACGGTCGGAGAGGCTGTCTATCTGTTTCCTTACTACAGGATGGAGGAGAGAACGGCGGCCATGATGCTTCAGCTGACCGGACGCTTCCATGTCGATGAGCAGAAAGTCTCTGGAAAGATCGATAAACTAGAAAAAGAAGAGGGCATGACTCTTGATGAGAACCAGAGAGAAGCTGTGGCACAGGCGGCCGAGAGCGGTGTCCTGATCCTGACGGGAGGCCCTGGTACTGGAAAGACCACGACGATCAGAACTATCATCAGCTACTTCGAATCGGAAGGGATGGAAGTCAGACTTGCGGCTCCGACTGGAAGAGCGGCAAAGCGTATGACACAGGCAGTCGGGCAGGAAGCTCAGACCATTCACAGGCTTCTCGAGGTCCAGAAGGGCGGAACTACTGATGACAGTGAGCCGGGGTCGAATCCGGGAATTTTTGCAAGAAATGAAGAAAATCCGATAGAGGGCGATGTAGTGATCATAGATGAGATGTCCATGGTCGACATAACGCTGATGTACTCGCTGCTAAGAGCTATTCCCGCGGGTACAAGACTCGTACTCGTAGGGGATGTGGATCAGCTGCCTTCTGTGGGCCCCGGGAATGTCTTAAAAGACCTGATAAACTCCGGCGCTTTCCCGGTAGTGCGTCTTACGAATATCTTCAGGCAGGCAGAGACCAGTGACATAGTCCTGAATGCACACCGTATAAAAAATGGGGATGAGGTAAAGCTGGACAATAAGAGCAGGGACTTCTTCTTCCTGAAGAGATACGATTCGGAGAACGTCATAGGCACGATACTTTCGCTTCTGAAGACAAATCTGCCGGCATATGTAAACGCCGGAGTCTTAGATATACAGGTGCTTTCTCCGATGAGACGAGGACAGGCGGGAGTCGAGAGACTGAACCGTGTCTTACAACAGCAGCTGAATCCGCCTGATCATGACAAGGAAGAGAAGACCTTCGGGGACATAGTGTTCCGTGAAGGCGACAAGGTCATGCAGACCAAGAATGATTACGATGTGACATGGAGACGCTATGGAAAAGACAAGGTCCTTCTCGAAGAGGGAAGCGGGATCTTTAACGGGGACTGCGGTATCATAAAAGAAGTGAATGGATTTTCGTCAGATATGCTGATCGAATTCGATGACGGACATTTCGTCGAGTATCCGTTTTCCAGCCTGGAGAATCTGAGCCTGGCATATGCGATGACCATACATAAGTCGCAGGGAAGTGAGTATCCGGCAGTCATTATCCCGCTGCTTTCCGGGCCGGAGGTGCTATATAACAGAAATCTCCTCTACACTGCCGTTACCCGCGCAAAGAAATGCGTTATCCTCGTGGGCGACGAGAAAGTATTCTACAGTATGGAAAAAAATGACAGGCAGCGACTTCGCCTGTCGGGGCTCAAGGACAGGATCCTCGAGCAGAAAGAGAGTGAAAAATATGCAGACACCTACAATGGAACGGATAAAACGGGAAGTGAGAAGACTCATTTTTCCGCCGAGATGCCCCTCATGTGACGAGCTTTTAGCTCCAGATGAGATGAGCTTCTGCCATAGCTGTGAGAAGCTGATAAAAAAAGTACGCGGAAACTACTGTATGACCTGCGGCAGACTGATGAAAAAATCGGGAGGACTGGTCTGCCCGGACTGCAGCCGGTTTCCGCATTTTTTTTCAGAAGGAAGGTCCCTGTATGAGTACGAGGGGCCGATAAGGGAGACGGTATACAGATTCAAGTATAAGGGGAGAAAATCCTACGCAGATGCATTTGCACATGACGCTAATGAATTATGGGGAGAGTGGATCAGAGCGTCGGCAGATATCATAACGCCAGTACCCATGAATGCCACAAAACTGAAGAAGAGAGGATATGACCAGGCTGATGTCCTGGCGAGGGCTATAGCCTATGAGTGCAGAGTACCATACAGACACGTGCTTTCGAGAAGCAGGAATACTGTGCCGATGAAGACACTTTCACGCGCTGACAGGCAGAATAATCTTAAAAACGCTTTTCAAGTCGGTGATTTTGATGTAAAATTAAAAAGAATACTTTTAGTTGATGACATCTATACTACGGGTTCCACACTCGATGAATGTGCGAAGGTCCTTTTAGAAAAAGGCGCTTCAGAGGTGAACGGGATCTATATCAGCATAGGAGGGTAGTATCAGAAAGGCAGGAATTTTTGTATGGAGTTACGGAATTGCAGAAAGTGCGGGAAGATATTCGGTTATACCGGCTCAGGTCCGGTGATCTGTGAGAACTGTAAGAAAGAGGCTGAGGAGCGCTTTCAGAAAGTAAAGGATTATATCAGGGATAACCCGGATACATCTATAAATGACGTATCTGAGGAGTGTGATGTAACAGTACAGCAGATAAAGCAGTGGGTCAGAGAAGAGAGACTTCAGTTTTCGAAGGAGTCGGGAGTCGTGTTTCACTGTGAGAAGTGCGGCGCGCCGATAAGGACAGGCAGGTTCTGCGAGAACTGTAAGAATACCATGGTAAATACTCTTGATGGCATGTACGAAAAGCCAAAGACTGCGCTGGCGCAGCCGAAGAAGACCCACGAGAGCGACCGCATGAGATTCATGGGCAAGAGCTGATCTTATGATAGATACCGAGAGGGTCAAGATGATGACCAAGATGACCCTGCGTGAGAAAAGGTCAGGTATAAGGCTTGATACAGTCGATGATCCGGACAGAAGGGATTTTATGTCCTTTTGTGGGGTTCTGGCATTTTTCAGGGCAAGTATTTTTTATGCTGTGATCTTCGTGGTAGCTGTGCTGTTTATTTTTTCCATGATCACAGTAAAAGTCAGCAGGCTGACCATAGCTGTGACTGTCTTTGCGGGGATCATAGGGTATCTGTTTTTCCTTCTGGTCTACTCGGGGCATTCGAGAAGACAGACGATAAAACGCTTCGACAAATACCAGCAGATAGTAAAAGAACAGCGCAGTGATCTGAAGATTCTCGAGGAGATATACGAGAAAGAGGAGAGAGATAGTCACGGACAGCAGGAGAAGACCATAGACAGGAACGACTGGAATGAGGATAGACCTGGCGACAAAGAGCCGAATCAGTAACTTCATATCGACCCACGAGAACGCTCTGAGACGGGTAGTGGGTGGAGTCTGGACCTTTGTGGGTGTCAGTGTCATCTCTGACTGGTTTGGTTTTTCTACGCTTCTGTCATCTCTGGTGATAAAGCTGATCCTGACGGCAGCAGGGGTTTTTGTGCCTTCATCGGGTATAGCTCTGATGCTTGTGATCTATATGGTGCTTCAGGTCCTAAATCTCTCACAGTCTGTGGGAATAGTTCTGCTTCTTATGTACCTGTTTTTCTATGGGTTCTGCTATGCGTATAAGGCTAAGCATATGAACCTGCTGCCGGGGATCACTGTGCTGTACAGGCTGTCGATCCCATATGCGGCGCCTATGATGGCCGGACTTTTCGGAGAATACCATGAAGTGACTACTGTCATAAGCGGAAGCGCGATAGCCTACTACATGAAAAGTGTACACGACGCTGTTCCGACTCTTTCCGAATCTGGAAGTGCAACAGGCGGCCTGGATATACTGTCTTCGATGATCGGAAACAGTGGCTTTTATTTTTTTATGGCTGCGATGATCACTATGTTTCTCGTAGTCACGACTGTCAGGAATATCCGCTCGCCTCATTCGTGGATACTTGCGGTGATGCTCGGTGTGCTATCTGAGGCGCTTATCATGTCAGGCGGAGAGATTTTTTTCGGACAGGGCCCAGGAGCGGCAAACCTGTTTTTCGGGAATGTATTTACAGCAGTGGTGGGATTTTTGGCTGCCCTGTTTTTCCAGAATCTGGATTATACGAGAGTAGAGAGGGTACAGTTTGAGGACGATGATTACTACTATTATGTGACGGCTGTGCCGAAGATCCATATCTCAGAGGAAGACAAGGAGATAAAGCGGATCACTCCGGATGCGGCTGAGACAGAAGAAGCCGATGAAAAGGAGGTGAAAGCGTGACTGATGTATTAGATAATATAAATGCATACCTCTATGATAATTTCTCACTGACGATCCCTACACCGCATGTGATCGATGTCATAGAGATCATAATCATAGCATTCTTCATATATGAGATCCTCGTCTGGATCAAAAACAGCCGCGCTTACATGCTCCTCCGTGGTATCGTAGTGATCGTGCTGTTCTTCATTGTGGCCGGCATCCTGCAGATGAATACCATTCTGTGGTTGGGTGAAAAGCTGCTAAGCGTCGGTATCATGGCGCTGGTGGTTGTATTCCAGCCAGAACTAAGGTCTGCCCTCGAACAGCTGGGACGTCGGAATCTCTTCCAGGTCCTGGCCAGGGGATTTTCGAGAAATGGGGATGAGAGGTTTTCAGACCATACACTTAGTGATCTGGTGAAGGCCTGCTATGATATGGGGGCTGTAAAGACCGGAGCCCTTATCGTGATAGAACTTGAGACCGGACTTTCAGAGTACGAGAGGACGGGAATTCCTATAGACGCTATCCTTTCGAGACAGCTTCTGATTAATATCTTCGAAAAAAATACCCCGCTCCACGACGGCGCGGTTTTAGTACGTGGCGACAGGGTGGTTTCTGCTACCTGCTATCTGCCGCTCTCTGATAATATGGAGATATCGAAAGACTTAGGTACAAGACACCGTGCGGCACTCGGCATCTCAGAAGTGTCAGATGCTGTGACGATAGTGGTCTCAGAGGAAACCGGACAGGTGTCTGTGACTCAGGGAGGAAAGCTCCGCCATGGCATCACTGCTGAACAGCTGACGAAGCTTCTCCGCAGCATCCAGAGGACAAAAGACGACAGGAAAAATGAAGGAGGATCATCAGATGAAAGAAAAGATTCGTGACTTCCTTACCAAGAACTGGGGACTGAAGATCCTTGCAGTCATTCTGTCGATAGTTCTATGGATCGTAGTCGTAAGTGTAAACGATCCTATAGAGAAACGTAACTTCACCGCGAAAGTTTCCCTGGAGAACAGGGAGGCTATAAGTGAGCAGGGAAAATACATATCAGTGGCTGACTCATCGCTTTCGGTCACTTTTCGCGTAAGCGCACACAGAGCGGTGATGGACAGACTGAATAATTCAGACTTCATAGCTACGGCTGACTTAGATTACATCGATGATAACGGCAGGGTACCTATACAGATCAGCTGTTCTGCCTATTCGCAGAACCAGGTCAAAGTCATCGGAGCCACACACTATCTACAGGTGGAAGTGGGTGAGAAACAGTCGAAGAAGTTTATGATCGACGCTGCTACGACGGGAACACCTGCTGATGGCTTTGCAGTGAAAAAGGTCACGGCATCTCCAAATGTAGTGACTGTAGAAGGCCCTGCAAGCATAGTAAAGCGTATCGACCATGTCGTGGCAGAGGCTGATGTAGACGGAATCTCAGAGAATGTAACTGAAAAAGTGGTCCCTGTACTTTACGATTCCGATAATAACGAGATAAATACGACAAGACTGACCTTAAGCACTACTACTGTGAACGTCTCTGTGACCATGGAATCAGTGAAGACCGTTCCGATAGAAGTGACAGAACCTGATAACAACACACTGCCGTCAGGCATCACGATAGGTGATATAACTGTAAATCCGGAGACGGCATCCCTGGTAGGTGACGCAGAGGATCTGAACAAGATCAGCAGGATCTCGATACCGTTCTCTGTCATAGAGCTGAATTCAAGTGATGAGGATTTCAGCACGACTGTAGACATCACGAGTTATCTGCCGGATGGTGTAAGCTTAAGCGATGATACTAAGTCCAAAGTGACTGTAACGGTAAATCTGGTCACGAAGACTGAAAAGACTGTTTCAGTCCCGACTGATAACCTGACTATCAGAAATCTGCCGGGAGGCTACGAGGCTTCATTTGCCAGTTCCTCGGTCAGTGTTGTATTAAACGGTTATGAAGATGTGCTCTCTGATATCAGATCAAGTGAGCTTACAGGGTCCGTGGATGCGAGTGGACTCTCAGAGGGGGAACACAAGGTTTCTGTAAAACTGTCACTTCCTGATGGTGTCACATCACAGAATGCCTCTACACAGATAACGATAAAAAAGAGATCTGACAGAAATAATGAAGATGGAGGATCAGACTGATATATGGTAAGTCACAAGCTTACGATCACAAATCCGACGGGACTTCACCTCCGGCCTGCCGGTGTGCTTTGTCAGGAGGCTATGAAATACAAGTCAAAGATTACTTTTAAGTATGGCCCGAATGAGATGGGCGAGGCAAATGCCAAGAGTATACTCTCGGTCCTAGGAGCCTGTATCAGGCGAGGCGACGAGATTACGCTGATCTGCGATGGCGAGGACGAGGTCGAAGCCATGCACCGCCTGGTGCCGATGATAGTGGATGGATTAGGCGACGAACTTTAAGTATTTTTTGAAAGAAGGAAAAAGATTACATGATGAACTACAAGCACTATGTCAAGAACCCGGTACTGAACTTTCCGGAGAGAACCTGGCCGGACAAAGAGATCACGAAGCATCCAATCTGGTGCTCTGTCGATCTGCGTGACGGAAATCAGGCTCTTGTGGAGCCAATGGACGTCGATGAAAAAATGGAGATGTTCGAACTTCTGTTAAAGCTCGGCTTCAAAGAGATAGAGATAGGTTTCCCGGCAGCTTCACAGATAGAGTACGATTTTCTCCGTAAGCTCGTAAAGGAGCACAGAATCCCGGACGACGTAAAGGTGCAGGTACTCTGCCAGTGCAGACAGAATCTTATCGACAGGACATTCAAAGCTATCCAGGGAATCCCGAATGTCATTTTTCATATATATAACTCCACATCTACTCTGCAGAGAGATGTGGTCTTCCATAAGGACAAGGAAGGCATAAAGCAGATAGCCATCGATGGAACGAAGATGGTAAAGGAAGGCCTGAAGAATTACGACGGAAACCTCTGGCTCGAGTATTCACCGGAGAGTTTCACCGGAACAGAAGTCGACTATGCGGCAGAAGTATGTAACGCCGTTATGAAGGAGTGGAACAATGCGACCGGAAATCCAGTCATCATAAATCTCCCGGCTACAGTAGAGATGAACACTCCGAATGTCTATGCGGACCAGATCGAGTGGATGAATAACCACCTGGATAACAGGGAAAATGTGATACTTTCACTTCACCCGCATAATGACAGAGGTACGGGGATAGCCTGCGCAGAGCTGGGTCTTCTTGCCGGAGCTGACCGTATAGAGGGAACTCTCCTTGGGAATGGTGAGAGGACTGGAAATGTTGACATCCTGAATATCGCGTACAACATGTTCTCACAGGGCATCGACCCGGGGCTGGAACTCTCAGATATAAAGGAGATCACAGATGTCTGCGAGAGATGTACGAAGATGACTGTAGATCCTCGTCATCCTTATGCCGGGAGCCTGGTATTCACGGCTTTCTCTGGTTCGCATCAGGATGCTATAAACAAAGGCGAGCAGGCGATGAAGGATAGGAATTCGACCATATGGCAGGTACCGTATCTGCCGATCGACCCTTCGGATATAGGCAGAGAGTATGAGCCTGTAGTCCGTATAAACAGCCAGTCCGGCCGCGGCGGGGTAGCTTTCGTCATGGACAAGGTCTATGGCTACAAGCTTCCAAAGGTCATGCAGCGTGAGTTCGCTGATGTCATCCAGGAGATCAGTGAGAAAGAAGGCGGCGAGGTCAAGCCGGAACGCATCATGAAGGAGTTCAAGCGAGAGTACCTCGACAAGAAAGAACCATTCAAGCTCGACTTCGTGGATATCGATGATAACACTGAGGATGAGGATACTCACGTATCACTTGACTTCAAGTATAATGGTGAGGCATTCCACTCAGAGGCTGATGGAAACGGACCTGTCGATGCTGTAAAGACAGCTATCAAGCAGTGTGTACCGGAAGTGGACTTCGTACTTATAGACTATTCGGAGCACGCTTTAGGTGTCGGCTCTCACGCGAAGGCAGCCGCCTACATCGAACTCCAGAACCCACGCACGGAGAACATCAGCTTCGGCGTTGGTCTCTCATCGAATATCACGAGAGCCTCCATCAGAGGCATTTTCTCAGCACTGAATCGTATGATTGAGAAAGAAAAGGACTTATAATGCGCAAAATAGTACTCACCGGGCCGGACGGACAGCTCGGAAAGGCAGTTTCAGAAGAGTATAAGGGTGACGGTGAAGCAGATATCGTAAAGATATATCATAGTGAGATGCCGATAGAAGACCTTGATGCAGTCCTAAAAAAAATGGCCGACATCCGTCCTGATGTGATCATAAACTGTGCAGCCTACACAGACGTGGATGGCTGCGAAAAAGACACACACTTAGCGGGCAGGATAAACGCCATAGGACCTAGAAATCTGGCTATAGCTGCACAGAAGCTGGACGCGAAGCTGATACATATATCTACAGACTATGTCTTTGACGGCTGCGGGACCAGACCCTATGTAGAGTCTGATCTGCCCCAGCCGGTGAGTGCTTACGGCAGATCAAAGCTGATGGGAGAAAAGTTCGTGACATCTCTGTGCCAGAAGCATTTTATCATAAGGACAGCATGGCTCTACGGAGACGGAAAGAACTTCGTCCGCACGATGCTCCGCCTCGCAGAGACTCATGATGAAGTCTCAGTAGTAGACGATCAGGTCGGATGTCCGACGAGTACTGAAGAGCTTGCCAGGATGATACATTTTCTCGAGAAGACAGAGCAGTACGGTCTTTACCATGGTGTATGCCAGGGACAGACCAGCTGGGCTGACTTTACGGATGAGATATACAGGCTGAAAGGCATAAAGACCAAGGTAAATCATATCTCATCAGAAGAGTATGCCCGCATGAACCCGGCTACGGCGAGAAGGCCGCATTATTCAGTGCTTGAAGACCAGATGCTTACTCTGATAGATCCGGATGGGACAGGATTTCGGATGTCAGACTGGCATGACGCGTTAGAGAATTACTTAAAGAAATGAAACCACTTATAAGCATAATAATACCGGCGTATCATATCGCCGGACTGCTGCAGGGGATGGTCAGCGACCTCCTCGCGCAGCCATTCAGATTTTTTGAGATACTGATAGTTCTCAGGGAGGATGACCCGGATACTGCCATGGCAGCAGAGGAGCTGTCGCACACAGATGACAGGATCAGGGTGATCTACCGCAATTCGCCTGGAGTCTCAGCCGGAAGAAACGCCGGAATAGAGGCTGCCAGAGGCGAGCTTCTGGTTTTTCCGGACGGAGACGACAGAGTTACTAAGGGATACTTAGGAACACTTTTAGGCACGATAGCTGATTCGAAGAAACAGCTGATGTCAAAGGGCTTCCCGAGGATCCAGGCACAGCTCGGTATAGTCGGTTACGACGTAGTTGAAGATGATAAAGTAATCGATGAGACCGAGGAGTCCGGAATCCGTGTCATGGATCAGGAGGACTTCCTGTGCCGGTTATTTTTCCAGGAAAATTATCAGGGATATGTATGGAATAAAATATTCAGAAAGAGTATAATCGATAAGTTCGGTTTGCGCTTTGATGAGGAGGTATACTACCACGAAGACCAGCTCTTCGTCTGTGAGTATGCGCTTCACTGCGATGCCATCAGATATAATCCGGCAAGGATGTATCACTATGTGCAGAGAGCTGATTCGGCGACTGCACAGCTGAATCCTGAGGACGGAGTTTTGAGCCTTAAGACGCTTGAGCGGGAAATGACTCAGTGTCTGGCCTTTTCAAAGATGAGACGGCTTCTAAAAAAACACGAGGATCCGCAGTGGTACTTAGAACAGGAGTATGTATTCTATGCTCTTGAGACTTTTTACAGCATGAGACTTGTCGAAGATCATTCGTACTTTAAGGACAGCTGGTTTAAGAAAGTAGCGAAAGAAGTTTCAGGTATAGAATACTATCCGCTTGATGACTGGGAAAAGGAACAGCTCGAAGCCATGAAGAAATACGCGAAAACAGGAATAACAGAGGAGAATCCGAGTGAAAGTTAACGATTTAGTAGTAGGTAGCGGACTTTTTGGGGCTGTATATGCGCGTGAGGCTATGGACAGCGGCAGGAGTGTCGCAGTCATTGATAAGCGTGACCATATCGGCGGAAATGTCTACACGAAAAAAGTGTCGGATATCGATGTGCATGTCTACGGAGCGCATATATTTCACACGTCAGACAGGGAAGTCTGGGAATACGTGAACAGGTTTGCGGAGTTTAACAACTACGTGAATTCTCCGATAGCCATCTACGGAGATGAGCTTTACAATCTCCCGTTTAACATGAACACCTTCTCAAAGATGTGGGGCATAAAGACACCTGCACAGGCGAAGGCAAAGATAGCTGAGCAGATAAAAGACTTAGATATAAAGAATCCCCAGAACCTTGAGGAACAGGCGCTTTCGCTTGTTGGAAGAGACGTATATGAGAAGCTGATAAAGGGATATACACAGAAGCAGTGGGGCAGACCGTGCACAGAGCTTCCGGCTTTTATCATAAAGAGGCTTCCGCTCCGCTTTACCTTCGATAATAACTACTTTACTGACAGGTACCAGGGCATTCCGGTTGATGGATATACGGCGATAGTTGAGAAGCTATTAAAGGGGGCTGAAGTATTTGTAAATGAGGATTTCAAGGATTTCAGAAAGAAAAATACTTTAAGCGATGGTACTGAGATAGAATACGACAGACTTATATATACAGGCCAGATAGATGAGTATTTCGGTTTCCAGTACGGACCACTGTCATGGAGAAGCGTGCGCTTTGAGACTGAGGAACTGGATACTGATAACTATCAGGGAAATGCCGTTGTAAACTACACTTCAGCTGATGTGCCATATACCCGTATCATAGAGCATAAGCACTTTAACTTCGGAAAGCAGCCGACGACGATCATATCCAGAGAGTATTCCCATGAGTGGAAGCCTGGCGAAGAGCCTTACTATCCGGTAAACGATGAGGCAAACTCCGAGCTTTATGAGCGTTACGCGGCACTTGCTGAAAAAGAGAAAAAGAACCACGTGTATTTCGGGGGACGACTGGGGCAGTATCAATACTATAACATGGATCAGGTGATCGCGGAGGCTTTAAAGCTCTCTGAAGAATTACTGTGAGGAATGTAAATGAAGAAACCAGCGGACTGGCTGGACTCGGTGTTTAACTTTTTTTTTACGAGACACCCGAAAAGCCGGAAGGTAGAACCATTATACAAAAAATACAAAGAGCTGATGCTCTATGGGATGTTCGGACTCGGGACATTCATCATCTCGCTCTTTACATACTGGCTCTTTACAGAACCGTTCCATTGGAATATACTACTGGGAAATGCGCTGTCGTGGGTGTTCGCGACTGCATTCGCGTTTTACACGAACAGGAGATATGTGTTTTATAACCATACGTCCGGAGTTTTCGCGTTTTTTTACCAGCTTGGGACTTTCTGCGTAGGCAGACTGATCACTCTTGCCATAGAGGAGCTGATGCTGGGCATCTTTATCGGTGTCTGCCATTTTCCGAACATGCTGATAAAATTCATCGCTCAGTTTGTGGTTATAACTCTTAATTACGTTTTTTCGAAAATTTTTGTATTCAAAAAGGATTAACAGATGTCAGAGAAAATGGAAAGCGGCAAGCATCTGTACCGCTTTCTTACCAATCTAATCATAACGGCAGTTGTTACAGCGCTGTTCGCATATGGCTGGGTCCGATGGCTCAATATCCTGCTTGACAGGCCTTTCCTTGGACTCGGCCGCCTTACGATGATCGTGATATACATGATCCTCGCAATTTTTTTTATATACAGTTTCGGAGGCTATGAGATAGGTGTAAGTCGTATCTCACACGCGTCGATAGGCTGCGCGCTTGCGTCTTTTATCGTAAATCTGATCATGGTGGTCATGACTGTCATGATGGTAGGATATAAAAGGCTGGTGCCGACCATCATCTTCGTATATCTCGAACTTCTGATAGCGGATGTGATCGTGCTTTTCGTGATCACTTACTTCGGAACCTGGCTTTACCGTCGGATTTTTCCACCGTATCAGATGCTCCAGATCCACGGAAGCCATGTGAATAATCTCGACCACAAAATGGGCCAACGCCGTGACAGATACGTTATTGCAGAGACGATAATGGGCACTGCACCGTTATCTGAGATCTGGGCCAAAATAGACAAGTACGATGCAGTTCTAATAAATGATGTTCCGTCCGAATTAAAAAACAAGATATTAAAGTATTGCTTTGACAGACAGAAGAGAGTATATTTTACTCCGAAGAT
>JAQXXU010000121.1 GCA_029226225.1 Lachnospiraceae bacterium
CGTATGATCTGAGAAAAGCGCCATCCGAAAACGATCCGGTATTTGTATTCAGAGGCGATCGCGTTCTTGTGAAGAAAAATGGCTTCAGTCTGCCATCTGTAAAAGACCTGCACAGTGCAGATGACCTGATCTATCTGTTCAGGATCGACGGCGATAGTTATTATCTCAAACAGTTAGAATTCAAAGAAAAGGCTCTGACTGAAAATGACATATACCGTGAAGAAACTGATGCAGACCATCCTGTCGCTGTAAATGATGACATGGAATTCATCCGTGTGCAGTTCCTTCGTGAAGAAAAATCTATTGAGAAATGGAAATACTTTGCGACTGTCTGTGCCTTCCATCTGTACCAGTGGTATCAGGGAAGCCGGTTCTGTGGGCGCTGCGGCGCTCCGACCGTCCATTCAGAGAAGGAGAGATGCATGATCTGCCCTAAGTGCGGCAATCACATCTATCCAAAGATAGTTCCTGCTGTCATAGTCGGAGTCGTAGACCCTGTAGACAACAGGCTCCTGGTCACCAGATACGCCAATCGTTCTATCCACTATGACGCCCTGATTGCTGGCTTTACTGAATTCGGTGAGACCCTCGAGGAAAATGTGGCAAGAGAAGTCAAGGAAGAGACTGGCCTTGCTGTCACGAATATCCGCTACTACAAATCCCAGCCGTGGGGAATGGTCTCTGATATCCTGATGGGATTTTACTGTGATGTGACGGGAAGTCGTGAGGTGACTCTCGACGGCGAGCTCGGCTCCGCCGTCTGGCTCTCCCCAGATGAGATCAAGGGACAGCCGGATGATATGTCTCTTACGAATGAGATGATGATGGTATTCAAGGAAAAGAACGGACAGGTGTGGTCACATCACATGTGAAGCACATTTATCAGCATAAACCATGCCAGACTGTAGTAAGTCACGACACCTACGAGGTCTGTGATAGTCGTTATCAGCGGTCCTGACGCAACAGCAGGATCTACACCTATTTTTTTAAAAAATATAGGCACGCCGGTTCCTACCAGACTCGATATCGTCATGGCGACTAAGAGCGAGATTCCTATGCAGGCTGAAACCGCAAAGGCTGTAGCTGGGGGATAGTGCCTCGCAAGCATTATATAGACTCCTATTGTACCGAGGGCTAAGACTCCAAGCACTGCGCCATTTAAAAATCCGACCCGCATTTCCTTAAAGACCAGTCCAGCCTTCTGCTTTCCGGTCAGCTTTTCGTCCATGAGTACACGGATAGTCACAGCAAGCGACTGTGTGCCGACATTTCCCGACATATCAAGGATCATAGACTGGAACGCCATGATCAGTGTAAGCTTTGCCACTACCTGTTCATACATACCAACTACACTCGATACGATAAGTCCCAGGTACATCAGTAGCGTAAGCCATGGAAGACGCTTTTTTATACTTGTACTGACAGGTTCCTCGAGATCTTCTTCTGCCGACAGACCACCGAGCTTTGCGTAGTCCTCATTCATCTCGGCATCCATGGTCTCCATGACATCCTGTAATGTCACGACCCCTGCTATATGATTGTCGTCCGACAGTACTGGGATTGATTCCTCTGAATAGTCCTTCAGTGTTGGCAGGCAGTCTTCTATTTTTTCATCTGCATATACATATGGATAGTTCGTCGATGCTATGTCTTCGAGCGAAGTATCCTGTCTGGCTATGATCAGGTCTTTCAGATCGACCGCTCCGTAGTAGACCTCATTGTCATCGAGAATATAGATGACTGAGACATTATCATGATCTGCCGCCTGGGCAATTACTGACTTCATCGCCTCCTGAATCGTAAGCTTACTCTCAATCGTAACGAAGTTCGTCGTCATACGGCTTCCGATCGTATCCTCATCGTATGCAGCAAGAGCGGCGATATCCTTCTTCGAATCGGAATCCATCAGCTCTATCCACGCCCGCCCCTGCTTCGGATCCGAGGCCTTCAGCAGATCTACCGCATCATCAGGTTCCATTCTCTCAAGCACCTGGGCTGCCTTCTTCGGATCAAGCTCCTGTATATACTCTACCGCATCCTCATCAGCATATTCGAACACTTCCGAAAGAGTGTCCAGATCAAGGAGGCGATAGACAATGCCTCTCTCCTTCTCAGACATCTCAGGCATGACAGCCGCTATGTCCCCGGCATGAAAATCCGCGAGTTTATTTGCTTTTATCTTCGGAGATGAACTGCTCCTTATTATCTCAAGTATTTGCTCTCCAAAAACGGTGGATGAATTATTTTCCTTATTCATCATGCACCTTCTTTCTGCTATCAGGCCTTAAGAACCACCGCTTACGATAGCACAATGGAGTTGTTTTGTCTATCCCTTTGTTGTAAAATCAGACTATAGAAGGGACTGGTGAAACTATGAGAAAAAAGATAGGCTGCATCAGCGGATCAGAAGAAAGTAAATTCCGGAGATTTCGTATTCACTCTTACACGAGTGAGTGGACTGACCCACACAGGAGCGTGAGGTCTCTGTATACCCATCAGAATATCGACGGTGTAAAGAAGGACGAAAGGGTCACCTTCCATATGCTGAAGGGAATACAGAAGGATGAACTTGATAAAAAGGACCTGTGGGTGCCAGCATATAAGGTCTTTAAGTTCGTATTGACTAAGTATACATTTTCCGGGTAGAATATTTATACAAAAAAACAGCGGATTGCCTGCATAAAAGCAGCAGTCCGCGTTTGTATTTTTATGGGAGGAATAAGTCATGACTAATATCCTGATAAAGAAATTCATAAAAAATCCCGATGACCGCATGGCCTACGGAATGCTCGGAAGCGTAACAGGGATCATCTGCAATATTTTTCTATCAGTTGTGAAATTTATCATAGGAACTGTGTCCGGTTCTGTTGCGATCACGGCGGACGCGGTAAATAATCTCTCAGATACAGCCTCATCCATAATCAGTCTTTTCAGCGCAAGAATTTCATCAAGACCTGCCGATAAGGAGCATCCTTTCGGTCACGGCAGAATGGAATACGTCGCGACCCTGATACTTTCGATTGCTATCATAAATGTCGGAATTGAATTTTTTAAAGAATCACTTGAGCGGATCATGCATCCATCTGCTCTGGCTTTCAGTATGGTGACATTCATCCTGCTTCTCGTATCAATCGGTGTAAAGCTCTGGATGTACTTTTTCGATAAGAGCCTCGCGAAGCCACTGAATCTGAGTGTCCTGAACGCTGCAGCTATGGATTCGCTCTTTGATGCAGTGACCACCTCTGTGACTGTTGCTGCACTTATAGTGTATGTGCTCACGGGCATGAATATAGATGGTATCGCGAGCCTTATCGTATCTGTGATCATCATCTGGGAAGGAATAAGCCTGGTAAAGGATACCCTGTCTCCCCTGCTTGGTGGCGAAATGGATTCTGAGACTGTAGATAAGATAAAAGAAATCGTAAGCCAGGATCCTTCAGTAATAGGCGTCCATGACCTCGTCATCCACAGCTATGGGCCAGAGCGCACCATGGCTACCGTCCATATCGAAATCTCAAGCCGAATGACTCTTGAGGACGCTCATACAATTGCCGATATTGTTGAGAGAAAGGTACGGCGTGACCTCGGCATAGTGCTTGTGGTACACGTGGATCCTGTCGACATAGATGACAAGCGTACAAATAAAATCCGAGAACAGATAGAGCGTATCATAAAGATATTAGACCCGGTTCTCACTTTCCATGATCTGCATGTCTCATTCGGCCACGACGAGAAGATTGTCACTTTCGATCTCGTGGTTCCATACAGCTACACTACCTCCGATGAAGACCGCATCATGAAGCAGATCATCGCCCTACTTCGCGAGTTCGACCCACAGGTCGAGTGCGATATAACGATTGACAGAGGAGCTGTGGAAGAAGTCAGGTCAGCTTCAAAATGATATGTATGCCTGACACCCTGTAGATATATTTTCACAAGTCAAACGCATACGGCAGCATATCTGCAAGAGTATGCTTCGATACGCCTGCAATAATGCCTTCTTTGAACACAGGCAGTATGATCTCAAATGAGCTGTCACAGAACTCATTCATCACCTGCCTGCATATACCGCACGGAGGGCATTCTATCGTATTATTAATATCCTTCCCGCCACATATAGCAATTGCTGTAAACTTCCTGTGTCCCTCAGATACTGCCTTGAAGATTGCCGTCCGTTCTGCACAGTTTGCAGCTCCATAAGAGGCGTTCTCTACATTACACCCGCTATAAATAGTCCCATCAGCGCACAGCAGCGCTGCTCCAACTGAGAAGCCAGAATATTTACAGTATGAATTCTTCATGGCTTCGTGAGCCTTTTCTGCAAGCTTTCTTTCGTCGTACATAGTATATCTCCCTGGTATCCCCTTTTTTTTATTATATCATCCACATATAAAAAGTGCAAAAAAGCCGCCCGGGAATCGTTACTGTTCACGGTGTGCCCTCAGAAGCAGTGCACGCTAAGAAAAGCCTGCATTTTACTGTATGCAGGCCTATTCATACTTAAATAAAAACAAAGATCATCATGCTGTTTTCTCTTGACACAACTTTCTGGATCTCTCG
>JAQXXU010000122.1 GCA_029226225.1 Lachnospiraceae bacterium
CCAGGAAAAAGTGAAGGATAAGATTTTCATGATCCCGAGGGTTTATACGAATAAGCCGCGTACTACAGGACTTGGATACAAGGGTATGTTCACCCAGCCAGATCCAGAGAAGGGTGCTGATCTGCTCGGTGGGATCGTAGCTATCAGACATATGCATATGAGAGTTGTCGAGGAGACAGGATTTACCTGTGCAGAGGAAATGCTCTATCCGGGAAACCACAGATACTTATCTGACCTTCTCTCATATGTGGCCATCGGAGCCCGTTCGGTAGAGAACCAGGAGCACAGGCTCACGGCAAGCGGCATCGGAATCCCGGCTGGCATGAAGAATCCTACAGGCGGAGATATTTCCGTCATGATAAATTCAGTCATCGCAGCCCAGAACCCGCATACCTTTATTTACAGAGGCTGGGAAGCTCATACTACAGGCAACCAGTATGCGCACTGCATCATGCGTGGCTACGTGGATAAGTACGGCAGAAATCATCCGAACTATCATTATGAGGATCTGATCGGAGTCATCGAGCAGTACAAGAAGCATCCGGAGCTTAAAAACCCGGCTATCATCGTAGACTGCAACCATTCGAATTCCGGAAAGAAGTACCTGGAGCAGATCCGTATCGCAAAGGACGTAATGCACAGCTGTCACGTATCTGAAGGCATCCGCAAAATCGTCAAGGGTCTTATGATCGAGTCTTACATCGAAGACGGCGCCCAGAAGATAGGCGAGGGAATTTACGGAAAGTCTATCACCGATCCATGTCTTGGTTGGAAGAAGACTGAGAAGCTGGTGCTTCAGCTGGCAGACCTTATCTGAAAAAATGGCAGAGAATTATACACCTGACGAGACTGACCGCCAGATCATCTCGCTTCTGATGAAAAACGCGCGAATGCCGGTGAAGGAGATAGCAAAAGAACTCTACCTGACTTCACCGACAGTTTCGACCCGCATTAAAAAATTAAAGGAAAACGGCATAATCACCGGATTTCACACCTCGGTTGACCTGTCATCCTTCGGGTATAATATCAAGGCTTTCGTAAACCTCGAAGTCGACCCGAAGGACAAGCAGGAGTTCTATGACTTCATTGAAAAAATACCGAATGTCATAGAATGCAACTGCGTGACCGGAGACTATTCGATGATAATAGAAGTGGCGTTTAAACGCACAGAAGAACTCGACCATCTGATAAATGTACTCCAGAAGTACGGCCATACGAAGACTCTTATCGTATTCTCGACTTCGGTGGAGCACAGGGATGTTCCGGTATAATGTTTATTCAGCAATAGCTTCAGGCTCGCTGCTCTTTCCGACTGCTTTGCGCAGGTCGAGAAGGGTATCGAGCTCTTTTTCTGTAAAGAGACCTGTAGCTTCGGCTTTTTCGCGGACTGAAGTTCCGTCGTGAAGGGCGGCCTTTGCGATAGAAGCGGCTTTCTGATAACCGACCTTGGGGCTGAGTGCAGTGGCGATTCCTGTAGAGTTCTCGGCGAGCTCCAGGCAGTGATCCTCGTTTGCAGTCAGGTCGAGGATGCAGTTGTCTACAAGAGTCTTGATGGCTCCGGTTACTGCTGTGATCGATTCGAAGAGCTGATGGAAGGTCACAGGTTCGAAAGCGTTGAGCTCCATCTGACCGGATTCAGCAGCCATCATTATCGTGGTATCATGTCCAGCTACAAGAAAAGTGACCTGTGTTACTACTTCTGGGATTACAGGGTTTACTTTTCCAGGCATTATAGATGAGCCGTTCTGCTTTGCCGGAATGTTTATCTCGTGGAGTCCGCAGCGCGGGCCGCTTGAGAGAAGACGGAGGTCGTTGCACATCTTTGAGATGGAGAGCATTCCGGCTTTAATAGCACCGGATACAGCAGCGAAGCTGTCGATATTCTCAGTCGCGTCGAAGAGGTCGTCTGCCTGGGTCAGCGGAAGAGCGGATATTTTTGCGAGGACATGGACGATATGATCGACGTAATAGTCTGAAGCGTTGATGCAGCTTCCTATAGCGGTTCCGCCCATGTTCAGGGATTTCATTTCATCCAGGGACTTTTCGATACGCTTATATGCACGTTTTACCATGGTAGCGTATGCGTGAAAAGTATCGCCGAGAGTCATCGGAACTGCGTCCTGCAGCTGAGTACGTCCCATTTTTATCACATCTTTGAATTCGTAGGCTTTTTCTTCAAGAGCTCTGTAGAGACGACTAAATTCTGCGAGCATAGGCTTAGCGAGAGTAAGGACTGTCATCTTTCCAGCAGAAGGGATAGTGTCGTTTGTCGACTGTCCCATGTTCACGTCGTCATTCGGATGAACTAAGTAGCTTCCGTCTGTAGCTCCGAGGATTTCTGACGCGCGGTGAGCAATGACTTCGTTCATGTTCATGTTTGCAGAAGTTCCGGCGCCACCCTGAATCGGGTCGACGATAAAAGCTTCTTTTAACTCGCCGCTTATAATTTCGTCGCAGGCTCTTTCAATAGCAGTGGCCTTGTCGGTAGATAAGTCACCGGTCATGGCGTTTGTTATCGCAGCTGCTTTTTTGATAAGTGCGAGGTTCTTCAGGAACTCACTGTTCATATGCTGGCCGGTGATGCGGAAGCTGCGGTTGGCACGAAGTGACTGTACTCCGTAATAAGCTTCCTGTGGTATCATCATGCTGCCGATAGAATCTGATTCAAGTCTTGTTCTTACCATATGAGTTCCTTCTTTCTGTACGCACAAAGGCGCATCAGCGATACTGCGTCTGTATCACCGATGCGCCTTTGCATCTGTTTCTTTGTTGTTATGGGTGCATTCTACTACTTTTATCCTGGAATTAAAAGATATAAAATCAAAAACTAATTATTACCAAAAATAAAAGCATTGAACTAAATAAAATAAAAATATTGCGGAGAATTTTTAAAATAATTCAGACGAGCTGATCGAAAAAGCATTTGTCATCAGGCCGGATCAGTGTTATCATCAATTCTATGATAAAACCGATTTATAAGTATTTTGAAAAAATAGATTCGACAAACCTCGAGGCAAAGCGAGAGGGTGACAATGGCGCAGCAGGCTTTACTGTGATCTCTGCCGGTACACAGACGGCAGGCAGAGGTAGGAGTGGACATACCTGGATCTCGCCGGAAAAAGTGTCGGTGGCGACCAGTATGCTGATCTATCCTGACAGGATTCCGATGGAGCATCTGCCTAGACTTACGATAATAGCCGGAGTGTCAGTGGCTGAGGCTGTGGAGGAGCTCTACCCATTAAAGACTCAGATCAAGTGGCCGAACGATGTGCTGATATCCTCAAAGAAGATCTGCGGGATCCTGACAGAAATGGAAGCTGAGAACGGACACGCGAAGCAGGTAGTCTGTGGGATAGGAGTGAATGTCCACCAGAAAAAAGATGATTTCGCACCGGATATCAGGGGCATGGCGACCTCGCTTGACCTGGAGCTATCCGGGCAGCAGGCCTCGAGAAAGGCGATAACTGAGGCTATCTGGAGGCATTTTTTAAAGCACTATGAAGTGTTCAGCTCAGATGGCGGAAGTCTGGAGGGAATCCTCGACAGCTATAACAGCAGGCTCGCGAATAAAGACCGTCGTGTAAAAGTTGTTCATCAGACCCACGACTTCGAGGGCGTGGCGCTTGAGATGAATTCAGAGGGAAAACTTCTTATCAGAAAAGATGACGGCAGCATTGTGGCAGTAGATTCCGGCGAGGTTCATGTAAGGGGATTGTATGGGTATGTCTGACTTGACATTTTTCTCATACATGCTACAATACTTCAAACGACTTGAACAAAGCCTTAAGGAGGAGCCTGAATATGTTAAAGGCAGAGCATGTAACGAAGAAGTACAGGAAGACTGTCGCTGTAAATGACGTGAGCTTCACGCTGGAACCGGGGACGGTGACAGTTCTTCTGGGACCGAACGGAGCGGGGAAGAGTACACTTTTCAAATCTATCATCGGATTCCTGAAATACACCGGAGAGATAACTCTCGACGGGATAGTGAATAAAACGCCCGAAGCCAGGGCCAGAATGGGATACATACCGGAGATGCCGGCGCTGTATCCGAACCTGACTGTAAACGAGCATCTGGAGTTTCTGGCGAGAGCTTATAAGCTGGCCGACTATAAAGAGCGTGCGGCAAAGTTACTCGAGGATTTTGAGCTGACGGATAAAGGCAAAAAATTCGGCGACGAGCTCTCGAAGGGAATGCAGCAGAAGGTAAATCTGTGCCTTGGACTTCTGCCAGATCCGGAGATCGTCATAATGGACGAGCCTATGATAGGCCTGGATCCACATGCCATTAAGCGACTCAAGGAGATCATAGAAGAGGAGAGGGCTTTAGGAAAGACCGTGATCGTCAGCACGCATATCATCGACAGTGTGGATATGCTCTGGGACAAGGTACTCATCATGAAAGAGGGAGTGCTCTGTGCAGATATGACAAAGGCAGAAGTTGATGCGACGGGAAAGACACTCGAGGAGCTGTTTTTCGACATCACGGAAGGTGGTGGCGAATGAGACTTTTGGGTTATTACGCCTGGCATTCCTTTGTCAATCAGATAAGAAAGCTCTTCAGGAGCTGGGTGATCATTTTCATTGCAGTGTGCGTGGTTGGCGGAATCGGAGTCGGCCAGATCGCCGGAAGCACTGCTGACAAGGCCGAGGAGAACCGCATAGAGCAGGAAGCTAAGAATCCTGAGAAAGAGAAAAAGGAGAAACCGACAGATTCATTCGGGCAGATCCTGAAGTCTTCCGGACTTAAAGGAGAAGAATTTCTATATCTTTTTACAGCGGCCGGAGTCATTATCCTGATACTGTTTTTTATCGGAACGGCAGATAAGGGCGGAAGCATTTTTCTTCCGGCAGATGTGACGCTGCTTTTTTCATCGCCGCTGAAACCGCAGTCTGTGCTTATGTTCAGACTTTTTACGAGGATGGGAACCTTCGTATTTCTGACGCTTTACGTCGTGTTTATGAATGTGCAGATGACTGAGTATATGGGAGTCGGCGCATTTGTGTCGGTGATGCTGGTGATAGCATGGATCCTGACTTTTACGACAGCGAAGCTGCTTCAGACGTATTTTTATCTAGAATGCGAAAAATACCCGGCCCTGAAGAAGAACCTGAGATATATGGTGATAGTGGTGGCGGCCGTTCTGATTCTGGCTTCATATGCGTATTCAAAAGACGGGGACATATCAGCGATACAGGCGGCTGAACGGATCCTGAATGCCAGAGGGACGAACCAGATCCCGGTATATGGCTGGCTCAAGGGGATAGTCATTGCAGCTATGACCGGCCACTATGCAGCTTCTGTGATATATGCGGCACTTTCTACAGCGGTTGCAGCGAGCATAGTCTTTCTGATATATCATCAGAAGGCGGACTTCTACGAATCAGCTATAGAAAAAACTGCCGACAATGCAAGGGCTATCGAGAAGGCTTCGAAGTCACGTGTCGGAGTGGCGACTGGAAAAGAAAGGAAACGCTCAGATACTTCAAGAGAAAATGAAGGCATTGGCCATGGCTGGGGAGCGTCGGTATTTTTCTTTAAAGCCATGCATAACAGGTTCCGGCAGTCCGGACATGGTATCTTGACGAAGACCTCTGTGACATATATAGCACTGTCCGTACTGGGCGGACTGTTCGCGAATGCGCAGTGGAACGTAAACGGGGCGTTAGCTTCGATACTTATACTTATGATGCTGGTTTTCTGGCGTTCGCTTGGAAACCCGCTTGCAGAGGACACCAGGATGGGATTTTTCCTGATGATACCGGAAAGTCCATGGAAGAAGCTTTTCTTTTCACTGATCTCAGGAACGGTAAACTGTATTCTCGACCTGCTCCCATCGGTTATCATAGTGGCGTTACTCTTCAGACCGTCGGTTGGATTTCTTCTGGCAAGCTTCTGTTTTCTCCTGACGACAGATTTGTACGCGACTCTGGTAAGCGTATTTCTCGATTCGTCTGTCCCGAAGTCAGTGGATAAGGTTGTCCGTCAGCTGGTTCAGGTCATTTTTATCTACTTCGGTATGATACCGGATATCCTGCTGCTGGTGATGGCAGGTTATATGCATGACAGGATGCTCGAGGAGATTCCGTACTGTGCGCTTCTGAATCTGACGATATCAGTGGTATTATTCGGGATCACTCCGCTGGTCATGGAGGACATGAAGGTAAGACCGGCGAAGCCTTCGACTGACAGCTTTACCGGGGATCTGAAGCTGATCCGCGGCAAAATCTCGCAGATCGGTTTTGGAATGGCGCTTATCATCGTACTCTCCGCAGTGTCACAGCTGCTTGTCGCATTCCTCGTGAAAAAATTCTTTCCGGGAGTGTCTGATAACCCGATCGGCTTCTGGCTTGTGGCTATGCTTCCAGAGTATCTGATCGGATTTCCGGTCGGACTTTTTATCATAAGAAAAGTGACTCCGGAGCCTCCTCCTGACAAAAAGCTCGGAGGACGGAATTTTCTCAAAGCCATTCCATCGGGGATTTTTGCGGTGATGCTGGGCTCGATTGTGGGGCAGCTTATACTGTGGCTTTTTTCACAACTGTCGTCAAATGTGCAGACGACTTCAGGAGCCCAGTCCATGGCAACTGTCGGTCCGCTCTGGATCAGGATACTTTTCCTGGTGATACTTGCTCCGATGATCGAGGAGTTTACCTTCAGAAAAACTCTGATAGACAGACTGAGACCTTACGGTGAGACGACGGCGATTTTTTTCTCGGCGCTCGCATTCGGGCTTTTTCACGGGAATTTTTCACAGATGTTCTATGCGTTCGGAATGGGACTGGTATTCGGGACGATATATGAGAAGACCGGGAGACTTCGCTACAGCCTGATACTTCATATGGCGACGAATTTTATCGGAGGGATAGTCGTGCCATCGATGCTTGCTGGATTTACAAATATGTCGGAACTGACCCTTAGTAATCTGCCGGTCGGACTTATAGTGTATGTGTGCGCGTACTACGGACTGGCACTTGTAGGATTTGTGGTGTTTACTATCAGCTGTGTGAAGACGAGGTTCTATACACAGAGGCTGGAACTTCCGGGCGGGAAGGTCGTAAGCACTGTGTATGGGAACCTCGGGATGATAGTATTTTTCATAGCCTGCGCGGTAATAGTAGTCATGCAGACTTATCTGATGAAGGCCTCTACATAAACGCCGTCCGGACGGTATTCTTCTTTTATGATGTGTCCGGTCTCGTGCAGTTTTTCAAGACGCGAGCCTTCGGTGTATGGAATCACTTCTTTTATCTGAGTCATGTCGGATAAGAGAAGTTTTTTCATGGCCTTTTTCAGCTGGTCGATTCCCTGACCGGTCTTCGCTGAGATGTGAACCGAGAGGTCAGCGTGTCTGTCAAAGAGCGGATGGGCGTTCTCAGCTATATCGTCCTTGTTAAATACAGTAAGGATTGGCTTTCCGGTTATCTGAAGGTCGTTTAGTGTTTTATAAACTACGTCCATATTTCTTTCGAGGGAAGGATCTGAACTGTCGATTACGTGAATGATGTAGTCGGCGTACTTAGCCTCTTCGAGGGTGGAATGAAAAGCGTCGATCAGGTTATGCGGGAGCTTGCTGATAAAACCGACGGTATCTGTCAGCAGGATCTGCCAACCGTCACCTAGATCCATTCTCCTGGTGGTCGGGTCGAGCGTAGCAAAAAGCGCGTCTTCTTCAAGGACTGAAGAACCGGTAAGCGCATTCAGAAGAGTGGATTTACCGGCATTTGTGTAGCCTACAATGGCAAAGACCGGGATCTGATTTTTTTCGCGGGATTTTCTCGTGTTCTCGCGGTTTTTCTCCATCTCCTTCAACTGCCTGCGGAGTGAAGAAATGCGGTCACGGATGCGGCGGCGGTCAGTTTCGAGCTTACTCTCGCCGGGACCTCTGGTACCTATTCCACCGCCGAGCCTTGACATGGCGACTCCGGCACTTCCTGAAAGTCGGCTGGATTTGTACTGGAGCTGTGCCATTTCGACCTGGATCTTTCCTTCTCTGGTCGTGGCATGCTGCGCAAAGATGTCGAGGATCAGCATCGTGCGGTCGATTACTTTTACGTTCAGCGCTTGCTCGAGATTTCCCATCTGAGCAGGAGTCAGCTCATCATCGCTTATGACTCCGTCAGCGTCGAAAGCGTCGATGAATTCCCGGAGTTCGTCTATTTTTCCTTTACCAATATAAGTGGCTGGAGATGGTGACTCCATGGTCTGGGTCAGCTGGTAGACACTCTCAGCTCCGGCAGTGTCCAAAAGCCTCGCAAGCTCGTCGAGGGAACTTTTCACAGCGTCCATGTCATAGCCGTCAGTTACGGCAATCTCTATGTATTTTTCTTTCTTTTCGGATGTATTTATCATGCCTTGATGGTAACACTAAAGCGGCATAAACACAAACCGTATTTTCCGGAGAAAATTGCAAAGAACAGTGGCATTTTTGACTATTGAAAAATGGACGGAAATAGGGTATATTTTATTATAAAAGAAAACGGTTGCGCATGCGCGGGCACAGATAGAATTCTGGAAAGGAAAATAGTTTTTATGAAAGTAAAGAAATTCCTGTACGGCGGAGACTACAATCCGGAGCAGTGGCCGGAAGAGGTCTGGGAAGCCGATATGAAGCTGCTCAGGGAGGCTCATATAAATGAGCTGACTCTGAATGTCTTCTCATGGGCTGCACTCCAGCCATCTGAGGACAAGTATGATTTTTCAAAGCTGGATAAGATAATGGAGATGGTAAGGGACAATGGTTTTAAGGTCATGCTCGCGACTTCGACTGCGGCTACCCCGCCTTGGATGGCAAAGCGCCACCCGGACATTCTCCGCACTGATGGGAACGGCATGAAGAGGAAGTACGGTGCCAGACATAACTTCTGCCCATCTTCTCCTACCATGAGAAAATACGCTCCGCTCCTCGCGCAGAAGCTGGCTGAGCGCTACAAGGACTATGATAATATCGTAGCCTGGCACATCGGAAACGAATACGGCGGAGAATGCCACTGTGACAACTGCCAGAAGAATTTCCGCGAATGGCTGAAGAAAAAATACGGGACTCTCGGCGAGCTGAACCGTGCCTGGAATACGTCGTTCTGGAGCCACACTTACTATGACTGGGATGAGATCATGATACCTGATGAGAGAAATGAGAATTTCATCTCTGAGGGCGGAAAGCATATCACCCAGGTACAGGGAGCTTTCGTGGATTACAAGCGCTTTAACTCTGACATCATGCTCGAAGAGTACAGGCTTGAAAGAGATGCTATAAAAAAGGTGACACCGGATATCCCGACTACTACGAACTTCATGTGGTTCTTCTACGGACTGAATTATCGTGACTGGGCGAAGTACATGGATTTCATATCATGGGACTGCTATCCTCACATGGATACAGAGCCGGCTGAGATGGCTATGGCACATGATCTGATCCGAGGAGTCGCAGGACAGAAGCCTTTTGCGCTGATGGAGTCCTCACCGTCTGTGACGAACTGGCAGCATATAAATCCGATGAAGCGACCGGGACAGATGACGCTTATCAGTCTTGAGGCTGTGGCGCATGGAGCAGACACCGTACAGTTTTTCCAGATGAGAAGAGCCAGAGGTGCAGCCGAGGCTATGCATGGTTCGGTGATCGAACAGGTAGGACTTGGCGGGACCAGAGTCTATAATGAAGTCAAAGCTTTGGGCGAGAGGCTTGAGGGAATGAGCGACATCCTCGGTTCGACAGTTCCATCGGAGTGCGCAATAGTTTTCGACTGGGAAAACTGGTGGGCAGTTGATGCTCTCCAGGGACCTACTGAACTACTCGATTACCAGAAGGAATGCCTGAATTATTACAGGGCATTCTTTGACCTTCATATCCCGGTAGACGTGATCGGAACAGACGATGACCTGTCGAAGTATAAGGTAGTAGTAGCTCCGATGCTCTTCATGGCATCAGAAGACTATGCGAAGAAGATAGAGGACTTTGTGAAAAATGGCGGGGCTTTCATAGCATCTGCTCTGTCCGGATATGTGGACAAGGACTACCTGTTCTATCAGGGAGGATACCCGGGTCCTTTCAAGGAAGTCTTTGGGCTCTGGGTAGAAGAGCAGGATGCTTTAGCACCTGACAAGCCGGACCACTTCGAGTGGAATGGAAAAGAGTACGAAGCCCGTCTGATCTGTGACCAGATAAGACCATTATCAGAGCTTAAGGATCTGATCGCTGAGAATAAAAAAGTATTAGGAAATCTAAAGTATTTCGATGATCCCGCATATAAGATCTCGGCAGAA
>JAQXXU010000123.1 GCA_029226225.1 Lachnospiraceae bacterium
GGTAATTTTTCTTTAGGAGGTATATAAAAATGTCCTGTACGACATTATTAGTAGGAAAAAACGCGTCGTGGAACGGTTCCACGATGATAGCGAGAAATGATGACTCAGGATCAGGCAAGTTCACCGCGAAGAAATTCACGGTCGTAGAGCCGGAAGACCAGCCGAAGGTCTATGAGTCGACCATCTCTCATGTAAAGATCGACCTGCCGGACAACCCGCAGAGATACACCGCCATGCCGAACGCCCTTAAGGGTGAGGGAATCTGGGCAGCCTGCGGCATAAATGCGTCCGGAGTTGCGATGACAGCCACAGAGACCATCACATCAAACCCTCGTGTTTTAGGTGCTGACCCGCTCGTCGAGTATCAGAAGAAATGGGAGTCTGAGAACCTGTATTTCGGAACAGATTCAGTCATCGAAGAAGAGGGAACTGAAGAGGAAAAGGCCGGCGGCATCGGCGAGGAAGACCTCGTAGTCATCACCCTGCCTTATATCAAAAGTGCCCGTGAGGGTGTCAAGCGCCTCGGAAAACTCCATGAGATGTACGGCACCTACGAGGAGAACGGCATTGGATTTTCAGATAAAGATGAAGTCTGGTGGTTCGAGTCAGTCGGCGGACATCATTGGATTGCAAGAAAAGTAGACGACGACGGCGTAGTAGTCATGCCGAACCAGCTCGGGATCGACAGCTTCGATGTAGATGACGCCTTAGGCGATCAGGAGGCAAATATGTGCTCGCCTGACCTTCGTGATTTTATCGAGAAAAATCACCTGGACGTAGATGAGCACTTCGATGATGACGGCGAGGGTGACGGCGGCCACTACATCATAAATCCGCGTCTCGTATTCGGAAGCCACGACGACGCAGACCACGTGTACAACACTCCGAGAGCCTGGTACATGCTCCGCTATTTAGACGATGACAGATCAGAGTACGACGGCGATGATGCAGTCTACAAGCCAGAGGATGATGACCTTCCGTGGCAGATCTTTACCGACAGGAAAGTCACACCGGAAGATGTCAAGTACCTGCTCTCCTCTCACTATCAGGGCACAAAGTACGACCCATATCTGACTTATGGTGACAGGTCATACGCCGGAGCTTACCGTTCTATCGGCATCAACAGAAATGACGTGTTAGGCTTCATGGAAATCCGTCCTGACGACCAGCCGATAGAGTGGATAGCCTTCGGAAGCAACGCTTTCAACACGATGGCTCCGTTCTACACGAATGTGTCGAGAACGCCAGAGTACCTGTCAAACACGACAGGTCGTGTCTCCACCGATAACTTCTACTGGAGTTCAAGGCTTCTGGCAGCACTCTCAGACGCCACCTACGGCAAGTGCTTAAACGTCATCGAGCAGTACACAGACGCCGTGCTTTCTAAGTCACACGCCCTCTTAAATCACTGGGACGCAGAGATAAAAAATGCAAAGCCAGCCGACATCGAGGGACTCTGCGAAGAGGCAAATGACGAGATCGCCGATATGCTAAAAAAAGAGACAGACAAGGCCATAAGCAAGGCACTTTTCTTCAGATCAAATGACATGACAAACCAGTACGCACGCTCAGACCACTAAAATAAAAGGACAGCACCCATAAAACCTGGGTACTGTCCATTTTTTATCTGAGCATTTCTTTAGCGAAGGTCGAAGTGGCCTGCTTGAAAGTAAAAACCGTAAGCCGCTTTTTCGCACGGGTGGCTCCGACGTAGAAAATACGCCGTTCCTCCTCGTAGGTCTCCTGCTCGGGAGTCACATCAGAAGGATCAGTTATTTTTTTAGGAGGCTTAGAGGCCTTCGGGAAGACGCCGTCCATCACATCGATCAGGTAGACATTGTCGTACTCCAATCCCTTGCTCGAGTGGATCGTCGAAAGTATGAGTGGCACCTTCGAATCATTTTCTTTTTCAGCTATAGTCTTATTTAAAAAATCAAGTCTCTGTAAAAACCCCTTCAGATCAGGGGTTCCTTCGGAGATTTTTTTCAGAGCGAATAGCTTCCTCGTATCCATCTGCGACCTCTCGAGGTAATCGAGATACCCCATCGTGTAGAGGGTGTAGATGAGTCCGTCCTTGCCGGACATTTTTTTCAGTAGACGGAAGTCGGAGTCGACCTTTTCTATGGTCGCACGCTGGCGCTTTTTTAAAAGAGAACTGTTATACGCGGCGTCAAATACCGGAATTCCGTTGGCCTGGCTGACACCGCAGAGTGCCCTGGCAGTTTCTTTCTTCAGATAAGTATGCACCTTGAAGTAGATATTCATGAAGGCGTCTGTGTCACACGGATCATAGGCGAAATGGATGATATCTGTAAGGTCCTTTACTATCCTGCTCGTGAAAAAATTCAGCTCCGACTTTCTCATGCGGTACGGGATGCTGTGCTTTTCCAGCATATCTACAAATGGGATAATGCTCTCGTTATCGCGATAAAGAACAGCAGTCTCCTCCTGTATGTCAGAAGCTGCTTTCAACAGATAGTTAAGCTGCGCGCTCCTCGTGAAGACCTCGACCTGCTTCACCGGAATCTGCGCCGGATGGCTTGCCAAAAGCTTCTTTTTGTGGCGGAGGACATTGTGGTTTATGACATTTTCACAGGCCTTTACGATGTGCGCGTCACTTCTGAAATTCTCCTCCATCAGAAGCACCTTCGCATTTTCGTGCATTTTCTGAAAAGCCATCAAGGCCTCAGGATAGGCGCCTCGGAAGCCATAGATGCTCTGATCCTCATCACCCACCATGAAGAGATCATCGGCATCTTTTCGCTTCGCGATCATCGAGATGATCACGTGCTGGATCTTTGACGTATCCTGTGCTTCGTCGACTAAGACGTAGTTGAATTTCTGCTGGATGTGCTCTAAGACCCTCGGGTCACTTTTTAGCATCAGATGCGCATAGACCAGCTGGTCATCGTAGTCCATCAGGTGCTCCTGACGCATAAAAGCCTTGTAGCCCCGGTATATCTGAGCGATGTCATAGTCTGTGTCTTCATTTAAGGCGTCGATCTCATCGGATGTAAGCATCATATTTTTGATGTAGGTGATCTGGGTGCGGATGTCCTGCAGGTCAGACTCAGTCGCAAAAGTATGCGCTACCCTCGTGTAAGCCTGGCTTAGAAAAGCCGCCTGCTTTGGTGAATAATCAGAAAAAGTAAAGACAGTGTTCCCTGTCACCCTGGCGTACCAGTGGATTATCTGGTGGCAGATCGAGTTTATCGTAGAAAAATGCACGCGTTCCCCCAGTTCTTCACCGAACTTTACGGCGAAACGCTTCTCCATGTCACGGGCAGCAGAGACAGTGTATGTAAGCACGAGGATACTCTCCGGCTCCACGCCGCAGCCGTATATCATCCAGCCGATACGTGTCACGAGCACTGTAGTCTTTCCACTTCCAGGCACACTAAGAAGCAGTACCGGCCCTGGGGCTGCCTGTACTGCTTCTTCCTGCTGCTTTGTCAGATTTATATGAAACTGTGATTTAAAATCCTTAAAATCCATTGAACTGTGTTATGCCACGTCATCGACGTTCCCGCCGATGGCTCCATTCGCGGCGTCAGAGGACTTCGCGTTCGCCTGGTACGGCTGACTGTCGTTCGTGTATCTGATCTGTGTCGTCGTCTCGCCGCCTGATACGTAGACCCTGCCGCACTCCGGGCAGACCGATGTCTTTATCCTGACAGATGCCTGAAGGACTTTACCGTCGTTTACCGCCGCTTTCTTATAGGCGTTCGACACATGCTCGCCCTCATGCGCCATGACAGCTGCTCCTGCTGCCTGCGGACTGATATGAGCCGCCGACTTGAAAGAGACATTCCCCTCGTCTGAACCGTCCTGATACTTACGGTTCTTACATGTCTCACACTCAGCTGGAGATGACTTCCTGCCCGGCTTGACTTCCTCGGACTGTCCCGGGTTCAGTATAGGTTTGTTTTTCTCCGCGTCATCTGTGCCGCCTATAGAAAAATTCTGATATCCGCCGTAGTATCCGGCGCCTGAAATACCGCCTATAGCCATAATGCCACCTCCCTGCTGTTAGTTTGTTTTATTTTACCACGAAAACTGATATAATGCCATAAGCGAGGTGAATTTTTATGAAAAAATATAAAAATATAGTGTTTGACGTCGGAGAAGTCCTGCTCTCCTACCGCTGGAAGGCGATGCTTATGGATTACGGACTTTCCGCCGATGAAGCCGAAAGAGTCGGACGCGAGATGTTCGACTGCCCGGAGAAGATCTGGTCGAAGTTCGATCTCGGAATCGAGTCAGACGAGCAGATCATAGAAGACTTTGAAAAGATATACCCGGATGATAAAAAGCCTATCCGTTGGTTCATAGAGCACGGCGAGTACATGGAAGTCCCGAGGCCTAAGACCTGGGAAGTAGTTCATGAGTTAAAAAAAGCCGGCTATCATCTCTATATCCTCTCGAACTATCCGGAGAAACTTTTCCACAAGCACACCGAGTACGCTGACTTCATGAAAGACATGGACGGCCTTATGGTCTCATACATGATCCACAAGGCAAAGCCAGGCCGCGACGTCTATGCAGCCCTGTGTGACAAATACCAGCTCATTCCTTCTGAATCGATATTTTTTGATGACAGAGCCGAGAATGTCCAGGGCGCCATCGATTTCGGAATGGATTCCGAACAGGTCACAACTGAAGAAAGCTTCGTAAAGAGGCTTAAGGAGTTCTTATGATCACCATAGATCTGATAACTGGTTTCCTTGGCTCCGGGAAAACCACTTTTCTAAGGAAATACGTAAAATACCTGCTCTCACAGGGCGAAAATATCTGTATCCTCGAGAACGACTACGGCGCGGTAAATGTCGACATGATGCTGCTTTCTGATATCATGGGCGACAGGTGCGACATGGAGATGGTCGCCGGCGGCTGCGACAGTGACTGCCACAGAAGGCGTTTCAAGAGCAAGCTGATAGAGATGGGAATGATCGGCTACACCCACGTGCTCGTCGAACCGTCAGGAGTTTTTGATGTCGACGAGTTCTATGACAGCCTGCATGAGGAACCACTAAACCGCTGGTACAGAGCTGGCGCGCAGATCACTATAGTCGACGCCGGACTTTCTATCCCGCTTTCCGACACTTCCCAGTACGTCTTTGCGTCCGAAGCTGCAAACGCCGGAAAGATACTTTTTTCAAAGACACAGCTGAATCCGCCCGAAGCTCCTTCAAAAATCCTTAACTATCTGAATGAGTCTCTTACAAAAATAAACTGCAAACGGCAGATTTCAGAAAATGAGATAATGGTAAAGGACTGGGACGCACTTACAGACGCTGACTTCAAAGAGCTTGAGAGCTCAGGCTTCAAAGACTACTCATTTGAAAAGCAGCAGGTGATGGACTCCCATAAGTACGAGTCCCTCTACTTCATGGAAAAGAAGTTCACTCCTGACGAACTTAAAGAGAAAGCCGAATCCGCCATAAATGATCCGGACTGCGGCGGTATCATCCGCATCAAGGGTTTCTGCAAAGACTCATCAGGCGGTTGGCAGGAGCTTAATGTCACAAAGAAGAATTTCACCGAGGCGCCGATAGAAAACGGTCAGGACATCGTGATCGTGATCGGCGAGCACTTGGGAAAGGAAAAGCTCTCTGATATCTTCGGTGAGCCGGCAGAAGTCCATGCTGATTAGAGTCGCGAGAGCTGCCCTGCACTTCTGGGAAGAGCCCTGCATATCGGGTACGGCCGGCTCCGGCGCAGTATTTTTTTCAGGATGTAACTTAGGCTGTGTATTTTGTCAGAACTATGAGATAAGCCGCGGCAGAGTCGGAAAAAATATCACGGTGCAGAGGCTATCTGACATCTTTCTCGAACTGCAGGATAAAGGCGCGAATAATATAAATCTGGTCGCTGCCGGTCACTTCCTGCCGCAGGTTATTGACGCGCTAGAAGACGCGAAGAACAGAGGACTAACGATTCCGATAGTCTATAATTCATCTTCATACGAGAAAGTCGAAGCTATAAGAGATCTGGACGGGCTTGTAGATATCTACCTGCCTGACTTAAAGTACGTAAGCAGCGGGCTTTCAGAGGACTTTTCTAAGGCGCCTGACTACTTCGAAGTGGCGTCAAAAGCGATAGAAGAGATGGTACGGCAGACAGGAGAGCCTGAGTTTTTTGTAAAGAAAAAGGCCTCACTTAATCAGCAGATGTCGCTCTGGGAATCAGAGGATGTCATGGACGCCGCCACCTATAACGAGTGTGCCGATGATCTGATGAGTGAAGGCAGAGAAGTCCTTATCAAGCGCGGAACCATCGTGCGCCACCTGCTGCTTCCGGGCTGCACTGAGGACTCCAAAGCAGTCGTAAAGTATCTGTACGAGACCTACGGAGACAGCATTTTTATAAGTATAATGAATCAGTACACCCCTATGCCACAGGTCGCAAGCCATCCGCTTCTCTCACGAAAAGTCACAGACGACGAGTACAACGAAGTGCTCGATTACGCGATAGATTTAGGCATAGAAAACGCCTTCATGCAGGAGGGCGATGTCGCTGAGGAGAGCTTCATCCCGGATTTCGACTGCGAAGGCGTATAAAAAAGCCCCGATCTCTAAATGAAATCGGGGCCTTTATTATTTAGTCAAGCTTTGTAAATGCGTTCTTTGGCAGATGGCATACAGGGCAGGTCCAGTCATCCGGAACCTTTTCCCAAGGTGTACCGGCTGGTACTCCATGATCCGGGTCTCCCTTTGCAGGATCGTAGATATATCCGCAAGGGCACTTCCATTTTCCTGAAGACTCAACCGGAGCATCTGCTGATGCGCTCTCACCGGAAAGCAGGGCGTCTGCAATGCCTGCTGCCTGCTCTAAGTCTGCATTCTCAGGATTCCATGAGCACTTTATCTCAGTATCTACCACATCGAATCCAGCATTTGCCATCATTTCTCTAAGGACTTTATTGCCTTCGCCGCTCCATCCGTAGCATCCGAAGACAGCGGCTTTTCTGCCCTTCATGAGCTTCAGTGACTTCAGATAGTAAGTGAACGCCGCTACACTATCGAGCACTCCGTTCAGGATAGTCGGAGAACCGATAGCTACAGCCTTTGAGCGGAATACTTCGTAGGCAATGTCGTCTTTCGGGGTATGGTCGACGTTATATACTTTTACGATGGTGTGGGGAGCCTTCAGTGAAAGCTGGTCTGCGATAGCGTGAGCGAGCTTTTCTGTTCCGTGCCACATAGTACCATAAACCACAGTAATCCTGTCTTCTCTCGGATCCTCAGCCCACTTCGCGTAAGCCTTTACTATCTGAAGAGGGTCCTTTCTCCAGATGGCGCCGTGTGACGGAGCGATGATCTCGATAGGGAGATTTAAAGCAGTGATCTCCTTTACTTTTTTGGTGACCATAGGAGCGAATGGTGAGACGATATTTGCATAGTATCTCTCTGCCTCGTTCCAGAGTGTATCCTGATCTGCGAGGTCTGCATAGAGCTCACCAACAGCATAGTGCTGGCCGAAAGCGTCCATAGAGAACAGGATGTTATCACCTGTCAGGAAGGTAGCCATCGAATCAGGCCAGTGAAGCATCGGCATCTCTACGAAGATCAGCTTCTTGCCATTTCCGATGTCAAGCTCGTCTCCGGTGTGGATCACATGGAAATCCCAGCCGTGCTTTCCCCACTGTCCCTCAAGAGACTTAACTGCGTTTGCGGTGCAGTAGATAGGCAGGTCCGGGCGCTCCTTCATCAGAGCTGGAAGTGTGCCTGAATGATCGCACTCACCGTGCTGGACGATTATCGCATCGACTTTGTTCAGGTCGATCTCACTCTTCAGGTTCTCGATGTATTCAAACTGGTGCGGAGCCCAGACTGTATCGACGAGGATAGTTTTCTCCTCCTCGATCAGATACGCGTTCTGCGAGCTTCCATGATGTATAGTAAAGTCGTCTCCATGGAACTTCTGTAAGTCCCAGTCCAGATAGCCGACCCACGATACGTTTCCCTTGATATGCTTTCTCATATAAACACCTCCATACGGTTTTCATGTGCGTTTTCTCAGTCGACCTAATCTTAACGCATTCCAGTCTGCGTTTCAATTAAAAAAATATAAAAAAGCCACCTGTATTTCTACAGATGGCAGATGACTTATGCTGTCTTTACTTTCTGTTTTTTCTCTAAGAACCTGATGTAATCATCCCTCGGTAGCGGCTTGCTGAAATAAAATCCCTGGATATAGTCTATCTCGAGTTCTTTCATGGCCTGCATGTCCTCGTCTGTCTCAACACCTTCGGCTACGACCTTTAAGGAAAGTCCCTTTGCCATGTGTATCATCGAATCCATGACAAGTCCGACACGGCTTGAGATCGTATACTTCGTGACCATAGAACGGTCAGCCTTTATGAAGTCTATCGGCATGTCTACGACGTAGTTTAAGTTACTCTCTCCGTTTCCGAAATCATCAAGTGAGCAGCTGCAGCCGGCGGCCCTGAAAGCGTTCAGGTTATTAAGTAGCATGTCGCGGTTTACGATCATCGCAGTCTCGGTGATCTCAAAACAGAACATCTGAGGCAGAACTCCTGCCTCATCCATCTCGCTTAAGTATCTGTCTGAAAGAGTCTTGTCCTCACACTGGAGCACCGAGAGGTTGATGTCGATGAACCTGACACCCAGCTCGCGTACGCCGCCATTTTTTATGATGTCGAGCGTCTTTTCAAACATCCTGTCACCTATCCGGGTGACCTGCCCAGTCTTCTCAGCTACCGTAATGAAGAGTCCCGGAGTCATGATCGAACCATCTTTTCTTCTGATGCGGGCCAGC
>JAQXXU010000124.1 GCA_029226225.1 Lachnospiraceae bacterium
TCCAAAAACCGCTGCTCCCCATATCGATGCAAAAACGACCTGTGAGTAGTCGAACACAGAGATATTTTTCGCGGGAGCGTATTTATAGGCTGCCGTGACAGTGAACTGTCCGCCTGCTGCAGAAAGTCCCGCAAGTATCAGGAAGAGCCACTGCATCCCACTCATCGGATGATAGTCAATAAGCATGAACGGCAGACACAGACAGCAGGTAAAAATCGAGAAAAACGCCACGATCACCGGGCCTCTCTCACCCTGCTGCCCCAATTTTCTTACAAAAGTAAAAGCGACTCCGGCGCCAAGTCCTCCGAGAAGTCCGGCCAGTGCGTACAGAGACGTGATATTTTCTGATGGCTTGATGATGAAAACAGCACCTACAAACGCGATGATAACCGCGATCCAGTCTGCCTTCTTCGGTATCTCCTTCAGTATAAAAATCGATGCGATTATAGCGAAGAATGGTGACATTTTGTTCAGGATGTTCGCGTCTGCAAGCCCTATCCTGTCGATGGCGTAGAAGTTCAGGATCATGCCTAAGCCTCCGCAAATGGATCTCGCGAAAAGTCCCGGCAGCGAACCCTTCTTTATATGAAACTTCTCATCTGTCCTCGCCAGCGCAATGACTGCGATTATCGCCGCGAAAGCGTTCCTGAAAAAGCACTTCTGCATCGTCGGAATATCGCCCGAAAGCCTGACGAACAGTGTCATCAGCGAAAAAAAGAATGAGTCGGCAATTACCAGGCTTATTCCTATCGCATGCTTGTGTTTAGTTGTCAATTCTTTTTCCTTCATAGAAATTCATTATATCATACTTGTAAAGTCTGCTATAATAAGCTTCTATAAAAAATACAAACGGCACCACTTGTACATGATTACAGGTGGTGCCGTTATGTTATTGAAAAGTACACTTCCAGTCGTCAATATTTCTCTCAGTGCTTGAAAAGTCTGCTCCGATTCTTATGATCTGTCTGTTGTCAGCCCTGAACCTGCCGGCATAGTCTTTTTCTTCAATCTGAGTCAGCGCTTCATCAGCACTCTTATCAACTTTGAATTCAAATATATATACATACTCTGATGTCTCTAGTAAGCAGTCGCTCCGTCCCTTTGACGTGTGCTGCTCACAGGTAACGAATTCACCCACCAGTTCAAAAATCAGATATATCTGATTTCTCCAGACAGACTCATAGGGGATATCCCTCTTTTCCATATATGGAATGGAAGCAAAAATAGAATAGAGAATATCATGAAGTCCTTCTGTATCTCCATTCTCAATGCTTTTTACCATATTTCTGACAGATAGCGGATTATCATCATCCTTTTCTCCAAGTACATAAGGAACTAGCGACTCAAAGAAACTGTATCTTACCTCCCTGTTGGGGAACGCCAGTGAAAATGTTCTGAAACGACTGTCATATTCTTTGATAGTCAGATACCCTGACTGGTAGAATAAAGGGACAGGATCCGGATTATCTGTTCTATAATCTTTAATTTGCTTTTCTGTACAGTCAACCCCATCCACAAACTGCTCAGGTCTGAATTGTGACGATGTAAGCTTATCAATCAGAAAACCCGGAGTAGCCGACTCAAACCAGTAATTATCAAATGCTTTCTTATCCAGAGCGTTAATCAGGCTGTACGGATTGTAGATATCCTCTGAGTTTTCAGAGAAATGATAACCGTCATACATATCTTTAAGTTCTGCAAGACATTCATCACTGGTCATATGCTGTTTTTCTGACATCTCTCTGATTTCAGGGGTGAAGTGCTTTTTAATCTCCGTCTCTGTAAAACCGCATATACCAGAAAAATCATCCCAAAGTGATATATCATCCAGCTGGTTCAGATCACTGAATATAGAGACCTTGGAAAACTTCGTAACGCCTGTAAAAAAAGCCATTTTCAGGTCTTTATCATCATCTTTTAGTACACTGAAGAAGCTCTTATACAGGTCTCTGTTACGCTTCTCCCGTTCCTTACTCCCTGCCTTCAGAAGTGGATTATCATATTCATCAACCAGTACAACTACCGGCCTGTCGTATTTTCTTTTAAGTCCTTTGATAAGATTAGAGAATCTGACTGTAAGTGTTTTCTCGATTAAGAATGAATCTTCTGTAAGTCCATATCCTCTTGCACAGTCATCAATGATATCAGACAGTTTATCACGAAGACCATTGTCTGTATAGAATTCACCGCTTGCAAGGTAGAATGTGATGACTGGATACTCAGTCCAGGCATCTGAGCCTCTGTCATTTTCAAGTGACTCAATAGCCAGACCTGTGAAGCATTCTTTTTTTCCACGAAAGTAAGCCTCAAGCGTAGATATAAAAAGACTCTTCCCGAATCTCCTTGGTCTGCTGAGGAAATAATTGCTCTTACGCTGGACGAGATTCCATACATACTGTGTCTTGTCTACATATACAAAGCCTTCGCGCCTTAACTTTTCAAAATCCTGTACACTTGTCGGAAGTATTCTCTCCATAGAAATCCCGCCTTTCTTCAGCAAGCTTTATATGCATTTTATCATACAAATAAATGTATTACAAACCCAGACAGATCGGCAGTCCAAAAATCAAAATATTAGTTTCTGGCTCCAAACACTCATTTTTTTCAGAAATTCCGAAGCATTCTCTTTTGCCAGCAGTATCCTGTCTTCCTCTTTCTCATATGTGTCACGTTTCATCACAAATATGCCCAATTCTGAAATATCACTGCCGTTTACAGCCACATCCCTGGAAAGTCCTCCCTTGTAGGTGAGCAGTTTTCCATTTCTGTCAGTGAAGAGCACCTCGTAGTCATAGCTGTGCTTTAAGGTATCAGCCCGATAGGAGATATCGAAAGGCGTCTTTATAACTGTGATCGTCATACCGTCCGCCGTGTCCGCTGTCAGTTCTTTTTTCTCGGTTTTATCATTATTCACTGTTACATCGAAGCTGAAATCCCATGGGCCATCTGCTTCATATGTATCTCCCGAAGTGCCAATGTCAGCCATTATTTTTCCAATGGACATATTTACTGAAAAATTCTTCGGAACGCTCTGCTTTTCGTATGCGCTTTGGTCACCATCTACTTCCGTCTCATGCCCGGAACTGTCTATGAGGTAGATCTTACCATTTCTTCTGACCGACCTGACCGGCGTGTTCAGATCCAGTCTTATCACACCCTCATACTTATGGTCGTTTACGAACTTTCCATCGATCTCATGCATACCGGTGCCCAGCTCTTTAAAGTCAGTCTTT
>JAQXXU010000125.1 GCA_029226225.1 Lachnospiraceae bacterium
CACCTCAGAAGGATGAGAACGGAAGACTTAAGTTTACTCCGTATGTTCCACCTACACCTCCTGTTTCTCATGTGAGTCCATCTGTTTCAGCAGAGGCTCGCGCTTCAGAGCAGAAGAACAAAGAGATGGAGGATATGCTCAACCGTATCAAGAACGATACTCCTGCTGCTGATACTACACAGACACCTCAGCAGAATGCAGGCGGCTTTACAGGTATGAGAAGACCTGAGCCTCCTAGAAGCAGTGTTCAGGAAAGAGATATTCAGATTCCTGATTTCCTTAAAAACAAACAGTAATTTTTAAAGCCGCGGCGAAGCTGCGGCCTTTTTTTTCCGGAAAGGGGTTATTTTTTTATGAAAATAAAATTCTTAGGGGCCGACCACGAGGTAACTGGCAGCTGTCACTACGTAGAGGTCGGGGAAAAGAAATTTTTAGTAGACTGTGGTATGCAGCAGGGGCCTGATCTCTATGAGAATCAGGATCTGCCTGTCTCAGCAGCAGAGATTGACTATGTCTTCGTCACACACGCTCATATAGACCATTCGGGACTTCTGCCTCTTCTGTATCAGAGGGGATTCAGAGGACAGATCTTCGCGACTGAGGCTACCTGTGATCTCTGTGACATAATGCTCAGAGACTCGGCCCACATCCAGGAGTCAGAGGCAGAGTGGAAGAACAGAAAGGCCAAGAGATCAGGAGATGAAGAGGTTACTCCTATCTATACGATGGAGGATGTCTATGGAGTGCTCCCGCTCTTTGTGCCGGTCAGATATCACGATGTGATCCATGTATCCGATGAGATCACAGCGACCTTCTATGATGCCGGACATCTTCTTGGTTCATCGTCTATTTCGATGGACCTTACAGAGGACGGTGTTACGAAGACTGTCGTTTTCTCAGGTGATATCGGAAATCCGGACAGACCTCTTATCAAAAATCCGGAATTCTTGAAGAAAGCTGATTATGTGCTGACAGAATCCACCTATGGCAACCGTGAGCATGGCCCGAAGAGGGATTTTGCAAAAATGCTCGCTCAGGTCATTGACGAGACCTTAAGCCTCGGCGGTAATGTCGTGATTCCGGCGTTTTCTGTAGGCAGAACTCAGGAAATCCTCTATTCGATAAGAAGGATAAAGGAGGAGAAGCTCCTCAAGTATGTAAAAAATGACTTCCCGGTAGTTATGGATTCGCCGCTTGCAGTCGAGGCCACCCACGTCTATTCTATGAATGTCTCTGAGTGTTTCGATGAGGAGGCTATGGACCTTGTAAGCCACGGTGTAAACCCTATATCATTCCCGGGGCTTCGGGTTGCGGTAACACCTGATGAGTCAAAGGCCATTAATTTCGACACTACGCCAAAGGTCATTATCTCGGCATCAGGTATGTGCGAAGCCGGCCGTATCAGACACCACTTGAAGCACAACCTCTGGAGAAGTGATTCGACAGTAGTCTTTGTAGGATATCAGGTTCCTGGAACTCTTGGTTTCAATCTCTTAAACGGAGCCAAGGAAGTAAGGCTCTTTGGTGAGGATGTAAAGGTAGCTGCCCGTATCGAGAACCTTCCGGGTATCAGCGGACACGCAGATCATACTGAACTCTTAAAGTGGATAGAGAGCTTCGAGACTCCGGTTCAGAAGGTCTTCGTAGTTCACGGAGACGACGATGTAGTCGATGGTTATGCGAAAGAGGTTACAGAGCATACCGGATTCCCTGCTTACGCTCCTTACTCTGGAGACGAATTTGATCTCCTGACTGGTGAGCAGGTAGCAGAGGGAAGCCGTGAGAAAGTTCATAAGACCAAGGGCGGAAAGATCCGCGCTGCTTCGAATGTCTTTGCCCGCCTTGTTGCTGCAGGACAGAGACTTATGGCTGTTATTCAAAAGTGTGAGGGTATGGCAAATAAGGATCTGGCAAAGTTTGCAGACCAGATCAATTCTCTTTCCGATAAATGGGATCGGTGAAAGGCTTTATAAATGACAGGAAAAAATCTTAAAAGACTGCGCCTTGAAATGGAAAAGGAAGGCGTGGATATCTATGTGATGACACTTGCTGACTATCATATGTCTGAGTATGTGGGCGACTACTTCAAGGAGATAGAGTATATCTCTGGATTTACCGGTACGAACGCCACTCTTATCGTAACAGCTGATGAGGCTGGACTCTGGACAGACGGCAGATACTTCATCCAGGCCAGAGAGCAGATGGATGGAAGCGGAGTAAAGCTCTATGAGATCGGAACCGAGGGAGTCCCTACTGTAGAGCAGTTCATAGAGAGCCATCTGATCGAAGGAAAGGTCCTCGCTTTTGATGGCAGGCTTTTCCCGTACAACTGGTACAAAAAAATCGAGAAAATCGTCGATAAGAAGAATGCAGATATAAGGACAGACTTGAATCTGCTCGATTCATTTTTTAAAGAGAGAAAGCCTCTGCCTAAGGAGCCGGTATTCATCCTTGAGGAGAAGTACTCAGGCAAGAGTACGAAGGACAAGCTCTCAGAAGTAAGAGCACAGATGAAGAAATACGGTGCAGAAGGGTATCTCCTCACGAGTCTCTGCGATATCGCCTGGCTCTTAAACCTCCGTGGAAATGATATCCCGTCGGTTCCTGTGTTTATGTCTTATATCTATATCACACAGGAAAGCTGTCTTCTCTATGCTCAGGCTGAGTCCTTCGACGTCAAGACTCTTGAGTATCTGAACAATGAGGGAGTAAGGCTTTTATCCTATGAGGCCATCTACTCCGACCTGCACCACATAGATCAGAAGTCAGTGCTTATAGATCCAGACGTTGTAAACTCTGAGCTCGTAAACGAACTGCCAAGTTCTGTGACTCTGATAAAGAAGCCGAATCCTACACTTCTTATGAAGGCTGTTAAGAATCCGACGGAGATTAAAAATACCGAGGCTGCTCATATAGATGATGGAGTAGCTGTTACGAGATTTATTTACTGGCTTAAGCATACTGTAGGAAAAGAGCCTATCACTGAGATGAGTGCAGCTGACAAGCTTCTTGAGTTCAGAAAGGCTGCCGATGACTTTATAGAGGTAAGCTTTGATACGATAAGCGCGTACAAGGAAAACGCAGCTCTTATGCACTATGAGCCGGGACACGACCATGAGGTCGAGCTTAAGCCTGAGGGGATGCTCCTTGTAGATTCAGGTGGGCATTACTATAGAGGCACTACTGATATCACAAGGACTATTGTTTTAGGACCGATTTCTGAGAAGGAGAAAAAGGCTTTTACCTATACTCTCCGCAGTCACCTGAGACTTATGAAGGCAAAGTTCCCTAAGGGAGCCTGTGGTGCGAACCTCGATATCCTTGCCCGCGGACCGATGTGGGACCTTGGTCTCGATTATCGCTGCGGAACAGGTCACGGTGTAGGTCATATCCTGAATGTCCATGAGGGACCGAATGCCTTCCGCTGGAACGTAAAAAATCTTGAGGCCCGTACTCCGCTTATGCCGGGCATGATCACATCAGATGAGCCTGGACTCTACTTCGAGGGCGAATTCGGAATCAGGACTGAGAGCGAGATCCTCGTAGTTGAAGACGAGAAGACCGAGTACGGTCAGTTCTACTCATTTAAGGACCTGACCTACTGCCCGATAGATCTCGACGCTGTGATCCCTGAGTTACTGACTCAGTATGAGCGCGAGGCATTAAACGCTTACCACGCTGATGTCTATGAGACGCTTGCCCCGAGGCTTCCGAAGGAGGAGGCAGCCTGGCTTAAAGAGGCCACTAGAGCTATTTGACATGGAGATTAAATGAGCAGATTAGCAGCAGATGTAAACAGCATAGCAGAGGCAGCCGCAAACGGGCTGCCTTTTTGCGGTACTGATGAGAAAAAAGAGAAGACAGCAGCATTTTTTCATGTGTTATCCACTGTCGTAACGAAGTACGACGTAGACAGGCTTTATATGATCGTAGAGCCTGAGGACGGCCTGGTGGCTGACATCGAAAGATCAGCTGAAGAGAAGAAGCTTTCTGTAACAGAGACTGACGATACTTTTACGCTTCTTGGAGCTGTTTCAAGGGCTGATTCTGAAAAGAACTACATCCTTACCATGAATAAGGATCTGTGCCTTTTCGCGTCGGCGGATACGACTGTCCTTCTTATCACTTTCGATGAGGAAGGAAGTCAGATCGAAGAAGTGAATGAGCCGCTTTCCTCTGATTATCTGGCTTTAAGGACTGTCTTTGGTAAAGCAGCTTCTGAAGCTCTTTTAGAGCAGTACAGCTCAGCTGATGAGATACTTAAAGACCCTTCTTCAGTTGATTTCTTCGGGGCAGCTGAAGCGCTTTCTGAGCACTCTGATGAGATAAAAAAGAAGCTCGATTATCTGAGAAGTGACATCTCAGAAGATGTTGCAAAGAAAGCTTCAGAAATACTTGCGGACCCAAAGGCAGCTATTGGTGAAAAGAGCTTTGAATCTTCTCCAGCAGAGAGTGCAGTCGATACCTCGGGTATCGCCTTTTTTACAGAGATGGATGAGGCAGTGATTTCTGCCTTTACAGAGGAGGCAGAAAAGAGGCTCTCTTGCGGTAAGAAGCTGATATTCTATGACTTAAAAGCACTTCTTCATTCGCTGGGAAAAGCTGCCGGGTTTGACTTTGAACTGAGAAGAGACCTGACACAGGAGGAGAATGGCCAGCTCTCGTTTACGGCTGATAACAGAAAAAAGAGTTCTGCCGCTGAAAGGATCTATCAGCTGATCATGAAGACAGAAGAGCTCGCCTGGAATGAGTCACTTAATTCAGATATCAGCTATGGTAAGGCACTTCATAAGTATTTCGAGGACGTGAAGATCGAAGGCTATATCGTAGACCCGCTCTCTGACGCGGAGTGTAAGAACGCTTCAGAAGTGGCAGAAGATCACGTTCATTTTTCAAAGGAATTAGAAGAGAGCGGTCAGGAAAAGCTCTATGAGGAGCTCGAGCTTCCGCTGATCTTTGTGCTCTACGATATGGAAAAGACCGGCATCTATATGGAGGCTGACAGGCTTAAGGACTACGGG
>JAQXXU010000126.1 GCA_029226225.1 Lachnospiraceae bacterium
ATACTCATGGATGTACTGCTTATGCTCGACGAGCTTGTCGCTCATCTTCTGGAAGAGGTATGAGCCTCTGTTTCCAAGCTCAGGCAGATACTTGAGAGCTGCCTGTACCAGATGGAAACGGTCTACATGGTTCTGAACACGGACATCGAACGGTGTCGTGATAGTACCTTCCTCTTTGTAGCCGCGTACATGCATCAGACGGTTGTTGTGACGGCGGTATGTGAGCTCATGGATAAGTGTAGCATACCCGTGGAAGTTAAACAACACCGGTCTGTTAGTAGTAAACAGCATATCGTACTCAGCGTCAGAAAGACCATGTGGATGCTCGCTCTGCGGCTGGAGCTTGAACAGATCGACTACGTTGATGAAACGGATCTTCAGCTCCGGAATTTCCTCACGGAGAATGGAAACTGCCGCAAGAGCTTCGAGTGTCGGTGTCTCACCTGCGCAGGCGAATACGATATCCGGTTCCTGTCCCTGATCGTTAGAAGCCCAGTCCCAGATGCCGATACCCTGAGTGCAGTGCTTTACGGCTTCAGACATTGAAAGCCACTGCGGTCTCGGGTGCTTTGAAGCGATGATCACATTTACGTAGTTTCTTGAACGCAGGCAGTGATCCATCGTAGAGAGAAGGCAGTTAGTATCTGGTGGCAGATAAATGCGGACTACATCTGCTTTTTTATTTGCGATGTGATCCATAAATCCAGGATCCTGGTGAGTAAATCCGTTGTGATCCTGCTGCCATACTGTGGAGCACATCATCAGGTTCAGAGACGCGATCTGCTCTCTCCAAGGAAGCTGGTTGCAGACCTTGAGCCACTTGGCATGCTGTGCTGCCATTGAATCGATTATACGTGAGAATGCCTCATATGTATCGAAGAATCCGTGACGTCCTGTAAGCAGATAACCCTCGAGCCATCCCTCACACATATGCTCTGAAAGCATCGAATCCATGACGCGTCCAAAACGTGACAGGTGATCGTCTTCATCAGTCTGTGCTTCATTCCAGTCACGGTTTTCTACTTCGAATACGTCCTGGAATCTGTTTGAATTATTTTCATCAGGTGAAAAAATTCTGAAGTTCTTTGCTTCTGCGTTCAGCTTGAAGATATCGCGGATGAAAGCGCCGAGGTTCTGTGTATCCTGGCTATCCTTCTCTCCGTGATGTCCGATGTCGAATGCGTAGTTACGGAAGTCCGGCATGCGCAGATCGTGAAGAAGTTTTCCGCCGTTAGCGTGCGGATTCATTCCGATCCTTCTGTTTCCTTCCGGAGCGAGTGAAGCGATATCCGGCATCAGGTGTCCGTTCTCGTCGAAGAGTTCTTCCGGCTTGTAGCTGTGGAGCCAGTCTGAGAGAATCTGAAGATGCTCAGGCTTGTCCATCATGACAGGAACCTGGTGAGCGAGGAAGTTACCCTCGATGCGGTTTCCGTCTACTACCTTCGGACCAGTCCAGCCCTTAGGGGTGCGAAGAACTATCATCGGCCATACAGGTCTTGTAGCGTCTCCTGACTCACGGGCATTTTTCTGGATATCCTTTATTTTTTCAATGACGATATCCATAGTCTCGGCCATCTTCTTGTGCATCGGGATCGGGTCGTCACCCTCGACGAAGTACGGCTCCCAGCCGCAGCCATGGAAGAAATCTACGAGCTCTTCGTGGCTCATTCTTCCAAAAATGGTCGGGTTTGCGATCTTGTATCCGTTCAGGTTCAGGATAGGAAGAACCGCTCCGTCTCCGATTGGATTGATAAATTTATTTATATGCCATGAAGTAGCGAGAGGTCCGGTCTCAGCCTCACCGTCTCCGACTACTACTGCTGCGATCAGATCCGGATTGTCAAAGACAGCTCCGCATCCATGAGCCAGTGAGTAACCGAGCTCGCCGCCCTCGTGGATAGAACCCGGAGTCTCCGGTGCGCAGTGTGAAGGAACTCCGCCTGGGAAAGAGAACTGCTTGAAGAGCTTCTGCATTCCCTCTTCATCCTGGGAGATATTCGGGTAGATCTCAGAATAGCTTCCGTCCAGATAATCATTTGCTATGAAAAAGTTTCCGCCGTGTCCCGGTCCTGAAAGAAGGATCATATCCAGGTCGTATCTCTTTATCTCACGGTTTATATGAGTGAAGATAAAGTTCTGTCCAGGAACAGTTCCCCAGTGTCCGACGATTTTTTTCTTGATCATATCCCATGTCAGGGGCTTTTTCAGAAGAGGGTTGTCGAGCAGATACAGCTGGCATGCCGACAGGTAGTTTGCTGCACGCCACCAGCGGTTCATGCGGTTGATCAGGTCGTCTGTGATCGGTCCCTTTTCAGGTATCGTGTTTTCCATTTTGGTCTCCTTTACCAGTTTGCGTTTTCGATTGCAGACTTTTCGATAGCAAGGCCTGCTTTGTAGTGTTTTATGAACTCCTCATATCCGGAAACAGTTTCCGGGTCAGGCGGCATCGTAAGCCCCTCCATCTGTGAGAAAATTTCCTCATCCAGGTATTTCGGAAGTGATTTTCCGTTTCCGTTTATCAGATAGAGTGCAAGGATTGCCATTCCCCAAGGACCGCCTTCAGTAGCAGTGGAAAGTACAGTGACAGGTGTATTGATAGCAGCTGCTAAGTACTTCTGTGCAACTCCCGGTGTACCGAAGAGTCCGCCATGCCCGGTGATGCGGTCAATCTTTATCTGTTCATCCTTCTGGAGGATGTCCATACCAAGTTTTACTGCTGCGAGCGCTGAATAGATATTCGCGCGCATCAGGTTCTGCAGTGTGAACTTCGAGTCAGGCATCCTGACATAGAGCGGTCTACCCTCGTTCAGCTTTGTAACGCCCTCTCCTGAGTAGTAGCCGAAGTTTAAAAGCCCGCCGCAGTCTGCATCACCTTTCAGTGACTCGTTGCAGAGTAGGGTGTATAAATCATACTTATCCGGATCCTCACCGAGTGCTTCAACGAACTGCGCAAAAATATCGTGCCAGGCGTTGATGTCTGACGTACCGTTATTCGCGTGACTCATGGCGCATGGAGCTCCGTCCGGAGTAGTAACCATGTCTATTTCTCTGTGAAGTGACTTAAGCGGTCCCTCAGTTACTACCATAGCGAAGGTAGAAGTTCCGGCAGATACATTTCCAGTTCTAGGAGCCACCGCATTTGTAGCTACCATTCCGGTGCCAGCATCTCCTTCTGAAGGTGCTACTGGGATTCCCGGCTTCAGGTTCCCGGACTCATCTAAGAGAGCTGCACCTTCTGCTGTCAGCTCGCCGACCTTCTGTCCTGCCACGAGAACCTTCGGAAGTACATCTCTTAGCTTCCACGGATAGCCCTTATCAGCTATCAGCGCATCGAACTTATCGACCATTCCCTGGTCGTAGTCCTTCGTGTCTGAATCTATAGGAAAAATGCCCGAAGCATCTCCTATTCCTGTGCATTTCACGCCTGTCAGTTTCCAGGTGATGTAACTGTCAAGCGTCGTAGCAAAGTCGAGCTGCGGCAGGAATTTTTCATCATCGAGGATATACTGGTACAGATGGGCGCCCGTCCATCTGAGAGGTATGTTAAAGTCAAAAAGCTCTGTCAGCTTATCCGCTGCTGCCTGGGTGTTTGAGTTTCTCCAGGTCTGGAATGGAGCCAAGGTCTTTCCATCCTTGTCAAGCGGAATGATTCCGTGCATCATGGCTGAGATACCCAGTGCTCCTACAGTCGTAAGCGTTACTCCGTAGTCTTTTTCTACGGCCTTGCGAAGTGCTGTATAGCAGGAGCGGAGTCCTGCATCTATCTCTTCATATGAATAGGTCCAGATGCCGTCCTTCAGGCTGTTCTCCCAGCGGTGGCTTCCTTTTGCGAGAACTGCCCCCTTGTCATCAGTTAAAACGGCCTTGATATTCGTCGAGCCGAATTCGATTCCAAGGGCGGTCTGACCTTTTTCTATTTTTTCTTTATTTCCCATCGTGATGACCCTTCTGCCCATAGTAGGCATTTGCGCCGTGCTTTCTGTAGTAATGCTTGTTCTGAAGCTCCTGTGGAGCCGGTGTCACGCGCGGATTAATCTGCTCTGTGACATAGGCCATCTTTGCTACTTCTTCGAAAACTACAGCGTTATATACTGCATCGTCTGCGTCCTTGCCCCAGGTAAATACACCATGGTTCTTACAGAGCGCTCCCGGAACTGCCATTAGGTCCCTGCCGCTCTCCTTGAAGTAGTCGGCGATCAGGATTCCGGTATTTTTCTCATAGGCCTCATCTATCTCCTGCTTTGTCAGGTTCCTGACACAAGGGATAGGTCCATAGATGTAGTCGGCGTGAGTCGTTCCATAGCAAGGGATGTCACGTCCTGCCTGCGCCCATGAAGTGGCAAATGATGAGTGGGTGTGAACTATTCCGCCAAGCTCTGGAAATCTGCTGTAAAGCACTGCATGTGTCGGAGTATCTGACGAAGGATTTAAATCTCCTTCGACCTTATTTCCGTCCAGGTCTACGACTACCATATCCTCAGGCTTTAAATCCTCATATGGCACCCCGCTCGGTTTGATGACGAAGTATCCGGTCTCTTTATCAAGAGCACTGACATTTCCCCAGGTAAAAGTAACCAGGTGATGTGCCGGCAGCTGGAGGTTGGCCTTCCAGACCTTTTCTTTTAATTCTTCGAGCATTTTTTCTCCTTACTTTGCGTAAAACTTTTCTAAGTCAGCCTCTGTCGTGTCGTCGCCTATAGTCACAAGCTCTGTTCCTGTCAGCTTTGCGAAAAGCGCGATATCAGAACGGTTCAGGGCCGTTGAGATAACTGAGTGATGAGCTCCGCCTGCATAGCACCATGCAGCTGTTCCGATCTCGAAGTTCGGCTTATGTCTGTACATGATGTGAGCTACCGGAAGGTTTGGCATAGGATGCGGCTCCTTGATAAGCTCGACATCAGCACAAACGATACGGAAGTGGTCACCTAAGTCGATAAGTGTTACCTGGATTCCATCTCCCTGAACACAGTCAAATACAAGTCTTGCAGGATCTGATTTTCCGCCGATTCCAAGAGGATGAACCTCGATACGTGGCTTGTTTGCAGCGA
>JAQXXU010000127.1 GCA_029226225.1 Lachnospiraceae bacterium
ACGAGCTTTGGGAGCACATCCTCGGTCTTTCCGGTGTAGAAATTCGTATTCGTAAAGCCATTGAGCTTCGCGTTCCTTACTGCGTCCTTTACCGCATCCGGAACTACTTCGACGCCTGTCACGTGTCCTGCTTTTTTTGCCAGAAAAAGTGAGATAGTCCCTATCCCGGAATACAGGTCATAGACATTCTCACTGCCCTTCAGATCAGCGTACTCCAGCGCCTTTGAATATAGCTTCTCCATCTGCACCGGATTCACCTGGAAAAATGACTTCGCTGAAATGTCAAAGCTGATATCACCGACTCTGTCAGTTATCACCGGTTCACCCCAGATGCATTCGGTTCGTTCTCCGAGAATGGCATTTCCTGTATTTTTATTCACATTTATGCATATACTCGTGATATCAGGGCAGGCGACTGTCAGCCTGTCGACGAGATTATCGGCAGCCGGGATCGACTTTCCGTTTATGACCAGGCAGACCATGACCTGACCCGTGTGCACTCCATGCCTTATCAGGATATGCCTCAGTAGGCCCTTTCTGGTTTGTTCATCATAGGCATGGACTTTGTTCTCGTACATCCATGACTTCACAGCGTGAGTTATCTCTTCATTCTCCGGAGAACCGATAAGACAGCCGACTGACGAGTCGGGTTCGACTATCCTGTGCGAATGTCTCGCGTAAAAGCCGGTTACTATCCGTCCATCCGACAGCTCTCCGACCGGGATCTGCGCCTTGTTCCTATAGTGCAGTGGATTTTTCATGCCGATGATAGGTTCTGCTATTTTTTCTATAATAGTACGGTCAAAGCCGCCGATGCGGACCAGGTCGTCCTCGACGAGTTCCGCCTTCATCCGAAGCTGCGCTTTGTAGGAAAAATCCATAAGGCTGCACCCGCCGCATCTCTTTGAGACAGGACACGACGACTGCACCCTGTCAGCCGACGGCTTTAGTATCTCAAGTACCCGCGCGTAACCGTATGTCTTCTTCAGTTTCATAGCCGAAGCCTTTACGACATCTCCTGGCAGCGCTCCGGTCACAAAGAAAGTCATTCCCTCATAATGCCCGATTCCCTCACCATCTTTGCCGAGTCCAGTTATCTCCACTTCAAATACATCATTTTTTTTCATAAGGAATATTATACTTTCTTGCGGGCAGTTGCACAAGGTGTTATAATTTTTTCCATGAATAAAAAAGTACTTCACACACTTGAATTCGATAAGATAATCGAGCGGCTCGCCGGCTTCGCGACCTCAGATAAAGGCCGTGAATACTGCGAGCTTTTAAAACCCATAAGCGATATAGAAAAAATACAGGCACGTCAGAAAGAAACCGGTGACGCACTCCAGAGACTTTTTAAGAAAGGCGAAGTCTCGTTCTCTGGGATTCACGACCCATCTCTCTATAAAAAGAGACTTGATATCGGAAGCTCCCTGAACACGGCCGAGCTTCTGTCTGTTGTAAGCATCCTGACAGTGGCTTCACGGGTAAAAGGCTACGGAGAGCCCGGCAGAGCTGACTCCTCTACTGATTCGCTGACTCACTACTTCAACGATCTGGACGGAATAGAAGCTCTGCGAAATGAGATCAGCCGCTGCATCATCTCAGAGGACGAGATCGCGTCAGACGCTTCCCCGGCGCTCCGTTCCATCAGAAGACAGATAGGTACGATGGGTGACCGCATCCGTTCAAAAATGACCGAACTTCTAAATTCACACAGGGACTATCTGTCAGATTCAGTCGTTACGATGCGTGACGGAAGGTACTGCCTGCCGGTAAAGGCCGAGCACAAAGGGAATGTCCCAGGTATGGTCCACGACCAGTCCGGAAGCGGCGCTACTCTTTTCATAGAGCCTGCTGCCGTCGTCTCTTTAAATAACGACCTCCGTGAGCTACACTTAAACGAGCAGGAAGAGATCAAGAAAATTCTCGAAGAGCTCTCCGCTAAAGTCTATGAAAATATCGGTACGATAGTTCAGGATTTTAAGGTATTAGCTGAGCTTGATTTTATTTTTGCAAAGGGAAAACTGGCACAGAGTGAAAACGCAATGGAACCGCTCTTAAATACTGACGGGCGGATAGATCTGAAAAAAGCCCGCCATCCGCTTCTGGACCCGAAGAAGGTAGTCCCGATAGATGTAAACCTCGGGAAAGACTTCGACCTACTCGTAGTCACAGGACCGAATACCGGCGGTAAGACTGTATCCTTAAAGACTGTCGGGCTTTTGACACTGATGGCCTGCGCCGGGCTCTATATCCCCGCCGCTGACCGTTCTGAGGTCGCTGTATTTAATGACGTCTACGCGGATATCGGAGATGAGCAATCGATAGAACAGTCACTTTCGACCTTCAGTTCTCACATGACGAACATCGTAAAGATCCTCCGCCAGGTTCATCTGCCACAGAAGGCTGAGAGAACGGCGCTGGTACTTTTCGACGAGCTCTGTGCAGGAACTGATCCGTCTGAAGGAGCCGCCCTTGCAGAGTCCATTCTCGACGAGCTGCACAGGGAGAGGATCAGGACGATGGCGACCACCCACTACCCGGAGCTGAAGGCTTACGCTCTGACGACTCCTGGAGTCGAGAACGCGAGTCTCGAATTTTCAGTCGAGACACTTTCTCCGACGTACAGACTGCTGATCGGAGTTCCTGGAAAATCAAATGCTTTTGCGATAAGCAAAAAGCTCGGTCTCTCTGACGATATCATAAACGACGCTGCTGCCCGGATGAACCAGGAGGATCAGAACTTCGAAGACCTCATTACGGGCCTCGAGCAGAAACAATCTGCCGTCATAAAGGCGCAGGAAAAGGCCTCTCACGACGCCGCAGAAGCTGAGAAGCTGTTAAACCGCGCAAAGCAGAAAGATGCTTCTCTTTCTGACAGGACAGACGCCATCCTTGCGAAGGCAAACGCCGAAGCCGCTGAGATCCTGAAGCGTGCCAAAGACCAGGCTGACACCGTCATCCGGAATTTTAATAAATACGGTACTGCCACCCCTGATATGTCAGAGATGGAGAGACAGCGTTCCGCTCTCGGCGAATCGATAAAGGAACACCAAGGCAAAGCTGCACTTAAGCCTAAGAAGACCACTGCCCTTAAAGGCAAAAAAGTCGATGCGAAGAAACTCCGCGTCGGCGATGATGTGATCGTACTCTCTATGAATCTGAAGGGAACTGTCCATACTCTCCCTGATGCAAAGGGCAACCTGACAGTACAGATGGGTATCATGCAGTCTAAGGTAAATATAGACGACATCGCCCTGATCGGCGACTCATCTTCAGCCGCAAAGAAATCAAAAGGCGGCACCAGACACTCGATGAGCAAAGCCGCTTCTATTTCGCCTGAACTGATGCTCATCGGAATGAATTCTGATGAAGCCATAAGGACTCTCGACAAATACTTAGATGACGCGAGACTTTCACACCTGTCTCAGGTGCGCATAGTCCACGGTAAAGGTTCCGGTATCCTCCGCAAGGCAGTGCATAACTACCTTGCCAGACAGAAGGATATCAAGGACTATCACCTCGCCGCTTATGGCGAAGGCGATACCGGAGTCACGATAGTAGAATTCTGATCCTTCTGTTTTCCTATCGATGAAAAAAGTACGATGATCAGAAGGAGTATCGCCGAGATCATAGAACCGTTGTGCCAGTCATAGGCATTGAAATAACTGCCGATCAGACTTCCCATGATGTAGGTCGAATTATACAGCATATCAAGAACTACATAGTTCGTCATAGCAGGAAGAAAGACCATAGTGATCCCGCTTACGATGCCTGGCATAGACAGCGGAAGCACCACAGAAAAGAAAAGGCTCTTTCTGTCCGCCCCTAAGTCCCTGCCCGCTTCGAGCAGGGACTTATCCATTTCATCAAACACCGTAAAAAGCGGCAGGATCATAAACGGTAAGAAATCGTACACCTGTCCTATGATTGTATTGAGGAATGGATAATACGCAAGGTTTCCCTCGAGAAAATCCAGCACCTCTTTTAACGCAGTGATTCGCAGTGTGAAGTTTATCCACATCGGCACTATCGCAAGCAGGAGCAGGATATTTTTTTTCTTAAAGCCGCTCCTGGCGAGCGCGTAGGCTGTCGGGTAAGCGAGCAGCAGGCAGACCACCGTCGTCACCAGCGCCACGAACAGGCTGTAGATCAGAGTCGCAATCGTTCTCGAGCTTCTGAAAAATCCGAAGAAATTTTCAAAGGTAAAATGCCCGCTGCCATTCGTAAAGGCGAATACAACAACGACTGCAAGCGGCGCCATCACGAAGATGATCAGGAATACGATATATGGAATTGAAAGCATGCTTCTTTTAAATCTCATAGTCTATCCTTCCCACGGAAAACGGTAACATCTGACGTTTGTCCACATCTGCGATATCCGTCTGTTTGCCCCGTCCGAAAAGCATTTCATTACTGCGCAGCGCTTCAGTACATCCTCGGTAGGGTACTGGGCGTAGAGCTGTCTGTCGAGCTGCTCGGGATCAGTCTTTATCACACATTTTTTACCGAAGAGGTAGCTCACGTCGTAGTCGACTGAGCCGTCCTCATCCGAACCGTAAGTGTAGTTTAAGTATTCCTCGATCATCGGGTCATCTCCGCCGGTGATAGCTGAAGTGTAGCCGATATAGTACATATTCCTGATGACAGAATCCGGGCGGGATACGAAGTCTATAAAGGCTTCGGCTGCCTGCTTTTTATCAGCATCCCCGTTAATACCCTTCTTCATCATGACCCAGCCGTCAAACCAGAGATTCGAGCCTTCCTCCGGAACCGCATACTTAAGCTTCAGTCCCGTTTCATCAGCCTGATCCATGGAGAAAACCGCGTCTCCTGACCACTGGAGGCTCGCGTCTGCCTTCTTTGTGACCAGATCCTGCTTTGCCGAATCAGTCTCCATCGAGTATGCATTTTCACGCATCGCGGTGACTATATCCTCGACACTGTCGACAGTCTTCTGCGAAGTATCGTTAAGGATACTTGAAATATCTGCGTCAGGAGCCGCCAGCTCCTTTTCTTTATCTATCGCAAGACCGGCAAAATACGTATCCCTGATGGAATCCTTTATAGTGATGCGCTTGCGGTATTTTTTATTTAAGTAGATGAGGAAGCTCTGCGCGTCCTTTTTATCGACCTTCGACGGGTTATAGACGGTCCCGAGAGTTCCCCACATATATCCGGCAGCATAGTCAGTAAGTGCCTCGCCACCCTCGGTCAGCTGCTTCATCCTGCTAAAAATATACGGTGAGACTCCCTTCGCGTAGTAGTTGTAGACACTGTCCTTATCGTAAAAATCCTTCGACAGCGGCTCGAGCCTCTTTTCGCGCATCAGCTTCATTATCATGTACTCAGACGGGCAGACCAGGTCAAAAGAGTTCCCGAGAGTCATCTGGTTGTACAGGTCCTCATTCGTGCCGTAGGTCGAATAGAGAACCCGGACTTTCTTCCCGTACTTCTCCTGATACCACTTCTCGAAATCGCTTACCAGAGAGTCGACTCCGCGGATCTTCTCTCCGTCCGGGAGCTCGATCGTCTCCGAAGCGTCCCAGCCTCCCTCGTCTATGTACTCCTCCGAATTCGCTATCCGAAGAGTCACGACTTCGTCAGAGACCGGAGCTGTAGTATCTGAAGTCCCGCCGCAGCCTGCGAGAAGGAGCGTTACAACAGTTAAAAGTACCAGAACTTTTTTCATGGATTCTCCTCCTTCCCTCTGACATTCGCAGCTACGACTACTGCCACCGCTATGAAAAAAATGATAGCTGACAGTGCCCAGAGTGCTGTCTTTACTTCTGTCTGGGCTCCCTTTGTGGCATTCACTGTGTAAGTGCTTATTGTATCGAATACCGCAGGCTTTGTGTATGTCGTCACGAAGTAGTCGTCCATTGAAAGAGTGACAGCTGTGAAAAATCCCGAGCCTATCGCCGGAGCGAGCTGCCGCAGGAGCACCTTAAAGACAGCCTGTGCCGGTGTGCAGTACAGGTCGAGCGCAGCCTCATAGATCCTGTGATCCATCTGAGTCAGCGCCGGCATAACCTGTAAGTACACGAACGGCGTGCAGAGCGCCATCTGTCCGGCGACGAGCGGTATATAGGTATCCTTGTCTACTCCGAACACTACTACTAAGAGAATGCAGACCGAAAATCCAGTGACTACATCAGCGTTTACTACAGGCACCTGATTCATCGCTTCGATTATCGTCCGCCCTTTTTTCTTACTGTAAAAGGCTCCGATAGCTCCGAAGGTTCCGAGAACGGTGGAGAGAACTCCGACCACGAGCGCCAGCACCAGTGTCCCGATTATCATGCTCTGCAGATCCGGTGTCGTGAAGAGTGTCCGGTAATTTTTTAAAGAAAAGCCTCTGACCTGGCCTATCATCGAAGCGTCTGTAAAACTGTAAAATGCCAGCAGCACTATCGGCAGATACAGAAACGCATAGATCAGCATGAGCCAGACTGTCGGAAATAATTTTTTCTTTCTCATGGCAGCTCCCTGTATCTGAACTTATCCTGCGGCACGACTACGCTGACACGGTCGCCCATGTTCCAGAGCCAGTCGTCATCCGCATAGTACTCCTCTTCGTTGTCTCCACGGACGATGTAGGTGTAATGGTCGCCGATGTACATGATCGTGTCGATATTACCAGTCACGAAGCCTGCCTCCGGATCATCCGAAAGGTCGGCATCCGATGGCTCGAACGATACGGCGATCTTCGTCCCGGCAGCAGCATTTTTAAGGAACTCTGCATCAGGCGCAAGTGAAAAATAAGTAAAATCGGCACTTCCGTCGTCATTTACGACGCCTTCGAACACGTTCATATCCATGTCATGCGGCATCAGATGAATGGCTTC
>JAQXXU010000128.1 GCA_029226225.1 Lachnospiraceae bacterium
GGGTACTTAAGAGGCTTATCGTCTCCTTCCGGGACTGATAGGATCATGACTTTAAGTCCTGCTCCGGTATCAAACTCCGCCGGGCAGATCAGATTCCCGACATTTTCCAGGAAGATCAGGTCTTTATCTTCATATCCTATAGAGTCAAGAGCTCGCTTTGTCATGCCTGCGTCCATGTGACACATGCCGTCCGTATGAGCCTGGATGGAAGCGGCACCGAGACTTTCTATTTTGACAGCGTCTACATCTGATGCAATGTCGGCTTCCATAACGCCTATCGACAGCTGATCCTTCAGGTCGGTGATAGTGCGTGACAGGAGAGTAGTCTTTCCGGAACCGGGGGATGACATCAGGTTTATCAGCAGAGTGCCTTTCTCCTTCATTTCTTTTCTTATCGCATCTGCGTCCCTGTCATTTGATTCAGTGACAGAGGCATTCAATTCTATGACCTTCACTTATTTTCCTCCTTCGACAGGGTGATCTGTTTTTCAAGCCATTCTATCCATTCATCGAAGCCGTCGCCGGTCTTTGCTGAGATCGGTATGACCTTAAGTGACGGATTGGCGTAGTTTAAACCATCACAGAGCTTATTTATGCTGAAATCAAAGACGGCTCTGGTGTCGAATTTATTCACGAGGAGAATGTCTCCGACCTTGAACATCAGAGGGTATTTAAGAGGCTTGTCGTCTCCCTCAGGAACAGAGAGAATGACTACCTCCTTATTCTGTCCTACATCAAACTCTGCCGGACAGACCAGGTTACCGACGTTCTCTAGGAAAATGAGATCTAAATCATCCACGCCTAAAGCCTCAAGTCCGCGCTTTGTCATGTCGGCGTCCATATGGCAGCTTCCACCGGTATGCAGCTGGATGACTTTGGCTCCGGCATCGGATACGGTAGCAGCGTCGACATCACTGTCGACATCTGCCTCCATTACTCCTATACGATACTTATCCTTTAATGCTTTTATCGTGCGGACAAGGGTAGTAGTCTTCCCGGCTCCCGGGCTTGACATCAGATTTACGAAAAAGACATTTTTCTTGTTTAAATAATCTCTGACTTCGGCTGCTACTTTGTCATTGTCCTCGATGACTCTCTCCTTTGTCTCTATAATCTCAAAGCTTCTGTCACTCATTTTTACTCCTGATATGTAGGCAGCTTCTTATGAAGCGTGATATTCATAGCGCGCTTGGCTGCGTATTTGCCTACTTCTTTTATCCTGTCTTCGTATTTATGCATGTCTGAAGCGTGAGGCAGGTCACGGGACAGATGTATCGCGTCGAATTTGCATCGGGTGGTGCAGAGTCCGCAGCCAATACAGCGGTTGAAATCTACTATAGAAGCTCCACAGCCCAAGCATCTGCCGGCTTCCTTCTGAACCTGCTCTTCAGTAAGTGTAGCACGCAGATCACTAAACGACCTCTTGGCCTGCTCCTCGCTTACTCCATCCTTCATAGTAACTGTGACTCTCGGTGCATTGTCGTATGAATCTATCCTTATATCATCCTTATCGAGTTCCTTGAACTCACGCAGGTCTCTTGCGATAGTAAGGCTCTGCCCAGGATGAACAAAACGGTGCATCGACTCGGCTGCTTTCTTTCCATCTGCTATAGCGTCAATGGCGAAGCGTGCACCATGGTAGATATCTCCTCCTGCAAAAATATCCGGTTCTGCCGTCTGGAAGGTAATGTCATCAGCTACTGCACAGCTTCCTCTGCCAAGCTCGACCTTAGTGTCTTTTAACAGATCGCCCCATACCGCTGACTGGCCTATAGCCATAAGGACTGTCTGGCAGTCGAGAGTGATCGTCTCGCTCTCATCGTACTGCGGGTTAAATCTGCCGTCAGAATCCTTTACCTGAGTGCACTTCTTAAAGGTAATGGATGATACTTTTCCGTCGCAAGACGCAAGCTCTTTTGGTCCCCAGCCGTTCATGATCTCTATGCCCTCGGCCTTTGCTTCTTCGACTTCGTCAGCGGCTGCCGGCATCTCACCAGCACCTTCGAGACAGAGCATCGTGACTTTTCCTGAAGTGCAGCGGAGAGCAGTGCGTGCCACATCGATGGCGACATTTCCACCGCCGACAACAACTACATCACCAGGCAGCTTTACTTCATCTGAAGTGCCATCAGCTGAAAGTCCGAGTGAAGCCCTCTTTAAGAATGATACTCCTGATTCGACTCCTTCAGCGTCTTCTCCAGGAACTCCGGCTTTTCTTCCGCCCTGAAGACCGATAGATAAATAAAATGCCTTATATCCCTGATCTCTTAACTCCTGGATAGTCACATCACGGCCTACCTCGACTCCACACTTGAACTCTACGCCCATCTGCCTCAATACATCGATCTCGGCTTCGAGCACATCCTTCTGGAGGCGGAAATTTGGGATGCCATTAAGGAGCATTCCGCCCGGACGCTTTTCTCTTTCAAAGACCGTGACATCATATCCTCTGGTACGCAGATAGTAAGCACAGGTCATTCCGGCAGGGCCAGCACCGATCACAGCCATTTTATAGTCGCTTCCCCACTTGCCGCCGTCGTCTTTTTCACAGACTGGGATAAAACGCTTGTCCTCATGAAGCTCCTGCTCAGCGATGAATTTCTTTATCTCATCGATAGCTACTGGAGAGTCGACAGTTCCTCTGGTGCAGGCTTCTTCGCAGCGGCGGTTGCAGATGGCTCCGCAGACTGCCGGGAATGGGTTGTCCTGCTTTATAAGCTCTAAAGCATCAGCGTATCTGCCTTCCTTTGCCAGACGGACATACCCCTGAACAGCGAGATGAGCAGGGCAGGCTGTCTTACAAGGAGCAGTGCCCGTGTCATAGACATTTATCTTCGCGTCTTCCCTGTAGTT
>JAQXXU010000129.1 GCA_029226225.1 Lachnospiraceae bacterium
TGAACAGATAGATCAGGTCATCTGCACTGTGCAGGTCTTTTACAGATGGCAGACTGAAGCCATTTTTCTTCACAAGAACGCGATCGCCTCTGAATACAAATACCGGATCGTTTTCGGATGGCGCTTTTCTCAGATCATACGCGTTATATAATTTATGTGGGTAAATATCCTGGATCATTTTTTATTCCTCAAGATTTATTTTATACTGAAGCGAGAGTTAAGTAAAGCACAAAGGCAAATAAAAAATCCCCTCCATCAGGAGAGGATATGCTTTCAAAAAAAGACTCAGGATGCAGGCCCGCATTCTTGACTCCTAGCACACAGCCAGGTGGGTTGCCGCAACAGACCTTCAGCCCTCTACTGGAAGCGGGCAAATACCCGAACTTCTCTGCACAAGTGCATACACCGAAGCCCGACATCCGGTCTGAAATATTGGGATCCCGATTTAAAGTACTTGTAGGTTCAAAAACTACGGGAAAATAAATCGAGCACCCTGAGCTTGTTTATATTGTAGTCTTGTAAGGATAAAAAATCAACCGCGATTTTGGTGCCCCAGATTTGACAACAAAAGCATTATAGATTATCCTATAGTGTGGCTTAAAAGCACAGCAAAAGAAAATAAAAGGAGTACCTGAAGATGGTAAAAGACAAGCTCGAAGAGATAAGACAGAAGGCCTTAGCTTCCATCGAAGAAGCCAAGGATCAGGATTCCCTGAATGAAGTCAGGGTAAAAGTGTTCGGAAAAAAGGGCGAGTTTACACAGGTCCAGAAGGGCATGAAGGACGTCGCTCCTGAGGACAGACCGAAGGTCGGCGCCATGATAAACGAGGCCAGAGCCGCCATCGAAGAAAAAATGACCGAAGCCAGGGAGAAAATGCAGCAGAAGGCACTCGAGGAGCGCCTGAAGCATGAGACGATAGATGTCACTCTCCCGGCAAAGAAGAATAAGATAGGTCACAGACATCCGAATACGATAGCGCTCGATGAAGTCGAGAAGATTTTTATCGGAATGGGCTTTGATGTAGTTGAAGGACCGGAGATCGAGAAGGACTATTATAACTTCGAGGCTCTGAATATCCCGGCTAACCATCCGGCAAAGGACGAGCAGGATACTTTTTATATAAATAAAGATATACTCTTAAGAACCCAGACCTCACCGGTTCAGGTACGTCAGATGGAAGCCAAGAAGCCTCCTATCAGAATGATCGCTCCAGGCCGTGTGTTCCGCGCTGATGAAGTGGATGCCACACACAGCCCGTCATTCCATCAGATCGAGGGAATGGTCATCGACAAGGGAATCACTTTCTCAGACCTCAAGGGAACTCTTGAGATGTTCGTACATAAGCTGTTCGGTGAGGACACAAAGGTAAAATTCCGTCCGCACCACTTCCCGTTCACAGAGCCATCGGCTGAGATGGATGTCAGCTGCTTCAAGTGCGGCGGTAAAGGCTGCCGTTTCTGCAAAGGCGAGGGCTGGATCGAGATCCTCGGCTGTGGAATGGTACACCCGAAGGTTCTTCGTATGAGCGGGATCGACCCAGATGTTTACTCAGGTTTCGCGTTCGGAGTCGGTCTTGAGCGAATCGCACTCTTAAAGTACGAGATCGATGACATGAGACTGCTGTACGAGAACGACATAAGATTCCTCTCTCAGTTCTAAAGAGAGTACTTATTATAACTTTCGATTATATGAGGGGAGAGGATGACGGTTGCTTCGACCCGTCAATACAGGCATGAAAGGATAAAAAATGCGAACATCACTTAAGTGGCTCCAGTCAATGGTGCCGGGACTTACCAATGACCCACAGGAATTCTGCGACGCGATGACGCTTTCGGGCTCAAAGGTAGAGTTTTATACAGTACAGAATAAAGACCTGGACAAAATAGTAATCGGCCAGGTAAAGCATATAGAAAAACACCCAGATGCAGACCACCTCGTGATCTGTAAGGTAGACGTAGGAGACAAGACTCTCCAGATAGTGACTGGTGCCCCGAACGTATCGGAGGGAGCGAAAGTTCCAGTCGTATTAGATGGTGGCAAAGTGGCCGGAGGCCATGACGGCACAAAGACCGAAGGCGGCATTAAGATAAAGAAGGGTAAGCTCCGCGGAGTAGAGTCCGACGGTATGATGTGTTCTATAGAGGAGCTTGGCTCTTCACGCGAAGTCTTCCCGGATGCACCTGTAAGCGGACTCTATATCCTGCCAGATGATGCACCTGTAGGAGCAGACGCAGTCGCATACTTAGGACTTGATGATGTGGTCATCGAGTATGAGATCACGAGTAACCGTGTGGACTGCTTCTCCATCATCGGACTGGCGCGTGAGGCAGCAGCTACTTTTAATCTGCCGTTCAATCCGCCAGAAGTAAAGGAAGTCAGTGACTCAGACGATGTGAACAAGTACATCTCTGTAGATATCGAAAACCACGATCTCTGCAAGCGTTACACTGCCAGAGTCGTAAAGAATATCCATCTGGCACCTTCACCGCGCTGGATGCAGGAACGTCTCAGAAGCCAGGGCATCCGACCTATCAATAATATCGTCGACATCACGAACTACGTCATGGAAGAGTACGGACAGCCGATGCACGCTTATGACCTCGACACTATCGCCGGCCACAAGATCATTGTAAAAAATGCCACAGACGGCGAGAAGTTCGTAACTCTCGACGGCAAAGAGCATGAGCTGGACAAAGACATGCTGATGATCTGCGATGGTGACAAGGCTATCGGACTTGCCGGCATCATGGGCGGTGAGAATTCTATGATCACCGACGATGTAAAGACTATGCTCTTCGAGTCAGCCTGCTTTGATGGAACGAATATCCGTCTCTCAGCCAAGAGACTCGGCATGAGAACAGAGGCTTCGGGCATTTTTGAAAAAGGCTTAGATCCGAATAACGCGATCGAGGCTATGAACCGTGCCTGTGATCTGATCGAGCAGCTCGGTGCCGGAGAGGTAGTCGGCGGAACGGTCGATATCTATCCTGAGAAGGTAAGTCCGTGGAGAGTGAAGTTCGAGCCAGAGCACATCAATGCTTTCCTCGGAACTGACATCCCTGAGGAACAGCAGCTCAAGTATCTGAAAAAAATAGAGCTTGGCTATGATGAAAAGACAAAGGAATTGATCATCCCGACATTCAGACAGGACCTTCTGTCATTTGCCGATATATCAGAGGAAGTAGCCAGATTCTACGGATATGCAAATGTAGCAACTACACTTCCTAAGACTTCAGCTACAGCAGGCGGAAAGTCGTACAAGATGGAGATAGAGGATATCGCCAGAGATGTAGCAGAGTACTGTGGATTTTCACAGGCTTACTGCTATTCATTCGAGAGCAAGAAGGTATTCGACAAACTCCTGCTTCCGGCTGATGCTCCAGAGAGAAAGGCTATCGAGATAGCAAATCCACTCGGCGAAGATTTTTCTATCATGAGAACACTGCCGCTTAACGGCATACTTACGTCGCTTTCGACGAATTTTAACAGAAGGAACGAGAACGTAAGTCTTTACGAGCTTGGAAATGTCTACATCGCAAAGTCACTTCCACTCACAGAGCTTCCGGATGAGAGAATGCAGTTTACTCTCGGAAGCTATGGCGACGGCGAAGATTTTTATACGATGAAGGGTGTGGTAGAGGAGTTCTTAGACAAGGTCGGAATGGTAGACAAGGTCACCTACGACCCTTCAAATAAGCGCCCTTACCTGCATCCGGGCAGATGCGCTGATATCATCTACGATGGTGAGCTGATCGGGTACCTGGGTGAGCTTCATCCTATTGTCGCAAAGAACTACGATATCAAGGGCCGTGTGTATGTGGCTGTCATTGACATGCCATACATCGTGAAGTTCGCGAATTTCGAGAAGAAGTACACAGGAATCGCTAACTTCCCGGCTTCGACCCGTGACCTGTCACTTGTGATGCCGAAGAAGATGCTTGCCGGTGATGTGGAGAAGATATTCTACGGAGAGGGAGGAGACTACTTAGAGTCTGTAAAGCTCTTCGATGTGTACGAGGGCGCGCAGGTGGCTGATGGCTACAAGTCGATCTCCTATCGACTGACTTTCAGAGCCAACGACCGCTCGCTTTCAGATAGTGATGTAAATACTGCCATGGACGATATCCTCGGCAGATTAAAACAGATGGATGTAACACTTAGACAATGAGTAACGAAGAAAAAGTCCCAGTAGGACTAAGCACAAAAGACTATTATTATGACCTGCCGAAGGAGCTTATCGCTCAGGACCCTCTTGAGGACAGAAGCTCTTCGAGGCTTATGGTCTTAGGTAAAAAATCAGGAGAGGTAAGTCACCACCATTTCCGGGACATTCTCGATTATCTGAGACCGGGCGACTGCCTCGTCATAAATAACACCCGAGTGATACCGGCCAGGCTTATCGGCACAAAAAAAGAGACCGGAGCCCATGTAGAGATCCTTCTTCTCAGAAGAAAGAAGGACGATATCTGGGAGACTCTCGTAAAGCCGGGCAAAAAGCTCCGTCCGGGAGCTGAGGTGACTTTCGGGGACGGTTCACTTACGGCTACTATTTTAGATGTAGTAGAGGGCGGTGACAGGCTTGTCCAGTTCCACTATGACGGCATTTTTGAAGAGGTGCTTGACAGGCTTGGTGAGATGCCGCTGCCGCCATACATAAAGCATAAGCTCAAGGACAGAGACCGCTATAACACCGTTTACGCGAAGTTTGACGGCTCTGCGGCTGCACCGACGGCTGGACTCCATTTTACAAAGGAGCTTCTTGAAGAAGTGAAGGAAAAGGGCGTGAATATCGCTCAGGTCACTCTTCATGTGGGGCTCGGTACTTTCCGTCCTGTAAAAGTAGACGATGTCCGTGAACATGAGATGCACACCGAGTGGTATCGCGTGACACAGGAGACTGCCGACCTGATAAATCAGACAAAGGAAAACGGCGGCCGTGTGATAGCTGTCGGCACGACTTCTGTCCGTACCTTAGAGACAGTGGCCGACGAGGACGGTCACATGAAGGCTCAGGAGGGTGATACCTCGATTTTCATCTATCCGGGATACAAATGGAAGGTAGTCGATGGTCTTATCACGAACTTCCATCTGCCGGAGTCGACTCTTATAATGCTAGTCTCTTCATTTGCAGGCCGTGAGCACGTACTCGCTGCATACAAGGAAGCAGTAAAGGAACGTTACAGATTTTTCTCGTTCGGTGATGCCATGTATATAAATCCGGATGATTAAGGAGGCAGTATGGAAGTTCAACAGAAAAAATTCGACGTAAGCGGCTTTACACTGAAGATGATCGCAGTAGTCACTATGCTGATCGATCACATCGGAGCGGTCATTCTTGAGGGAGGACTGGCGGAAAAGTATAATTCCCAGACGCTCTGGCTGCTCGATCAGGTATTAAGAGACATAGGACGGCTGGCGTTTCCGCTGTTCTGCTTTTTCATAGTCGAAGGATTCCACTATACCCACGACAGGAAAAAATACGCGCTGAGGCTCGGAATCTTTGCTGTCTTATCGGAAGTGCCGTTTGATATGGCTTTCGACCATACTTACTTCAAGCCTGATGATAACAGCGTAATGATCACCCTGCTGCTGGGACTGATCTCGATCTGGGTGATCGATACCCTGTTCACGAAATCGGCAGCCAGATTCAGCGGGGATATTAAAAAACGCCGGATCTGTGACGCGATTTCTGTCATCGCAGTTATAGTGTGTGTGTACATTATCGAAGAGTGGGCATCAAGCGATTACGGCGCAGCAGGTGTGGTCACAATGATCATCATGTACCTGATGTATGAGGACAAGCTTTTAGGATTTGCGATTGCGGTCATCTGGCTTGGCCTTACCTGCGGCGATACAGAGCTGATTGCTGCAGTGGATCTTGTACCGCTTTATTTCTATCACGGAAGACAGGGCAGGAAGATGAAGTATTTCTTCTATGCCTTCTATCCGGCCCATCTTCTGGTACTCTCACTGATAGCAAAGGCAGCAGGCCTCTGGGCCTATCAGATGTGACAACTGACGACAGAAAGATCATATCTGCAAACATATTATACGAGGAGATTTTTTCATGTACGAAGACAGCATTGCCTTCCCGCACCTGCACATCCTATTCAAGCACGTCGGAAGGCGGCTTATGATCGGTGATTTCAGCATCGCCTTTTACGGAATGGTCATAGCGCTTGGAATGGTGCTCGCTTTTATTTTTATAATGCATGAGGCAAAGCGGGTAGGTTACAAGCAGGATGATTTCATGGATCTGTTTATTTTCGGGATCATATTCGGAGTCATCGGGGCGAGGATATACTATGTCATTTTTTCATGGGATAATTATAAAAATGACCTGCTGCAGATCTTCAATATCCGCGGCGGCGGTCTCGCCATCTACGGCGGTATCATCGGGGGCACGATCACCGTCATCGTGATGTGCCATATAAAGAAACTGAATTTCTGGAAGTGCGCTGATGTCATAGTGTTCGGCGTGCTTATCGGACAGATCTTCGGTCGCTGGGGAAATTTTTTCAACAGAGAGGCATTCGGCAAATACACCGACAGCCTGTTCGCGATGAGGATACCAGTAGACGCTGTAAACCGTGCACAGGACATCACTGCGGAGATGAAGGCAAATATCGTGAATGTAAATGGCATCGACTGCATTCAGGTGCATCCGACGTTTCTGTATGAGTCACTTTTTAATCTCTGCCTGTTTTTATTCCTGCTCTGGTATCGCAAGCGTAAAAAATTCGACGGTGAGATTTTCTTTATGTATATGGGATTCTATGGACTTGGACGCTGCTTTATCGAAAGCCTTCGAACGGATCAGCTGTTGATTCCTGGCACTTACCTCGCAGTTTCACAGCTTTTAGGCCTCGCACTTTTTGTTGGATGCGTGGCTTACACCTGGTACGCACACTACAGGAAGCTGGTGAAGAAGTGGTCTGATCATTCTTGAAAAACACACTTTCAAAACTCAAAAAACTTGAAAGTTTTGAAAGCGAAGTTTATAATGCTTTCAAAACTATAAAAAAATTAAAGTTTCGAAAGTGTAAACCATGAGAATTATAGAACGTAAACCGTATATAGAAAGACTTGTCCGCCTGTGCGGGACTCCGGATATAAAAATAATCACAGGCATGCGACGCTCTGGAAAGTCAGAGCTTGTCAGGATGTATATACGCATGCTAAAAAAAGAGGACGCTAATGTTATATACATTGACTTTGGCGATCTGCGCTATGAAGATCTGAAAACGTATAGAGCTTTGTATGATTATGTAGAGGCGCAGTATAAAGAAAACTGTGAAAATATCCTGGTTGTAGATGAAGTGCAACTCTGTGAAAAATTTGAGCTGGCCATAAACAGCCTGCATAACAGTCACAAATATGATATTTATATAACTGGGTCAAATGCATTTCTTCTTAGCTCTGATCTATCTACTCTATTTACAGGGCGTTATCTGGAAATACCGGTGTTTCCATTTAGTTTTGAGGAATTCTGCCGTTATTTTGAAATTGATGGTCTGTCGGATAATGCGCTTGATGATTATGTCGTCCGTGGTGGTCTGTCCGGCTCCTATGTATATAAAACGGAAGAAGACAGGGTAGAGTACATAAAGGATGTGTATGATACTATCATTAAAAGGGACCTGGTAGATAAATACCGGGTCAATGAAGTTTCACTTTTTGATACGCTGGCTGAATTTCTGATGGATAATGTATCAAACCTGACATCGGCGAATAAGATCAGTTCAATCCTGAAACAGAACAATGTGGAGACAAATCATGTGACTATCGGGAACTACCTGAAATATCTCTGTAACGCATTTATGTTTTATAAGGTAAAAAGGTATGACATCCGGGGAAAAAAGTACCTTGAAACATCAGACAAATATTATCTGGGAGATCTGGGATTAAGATATGCAATACTTGGCGCTCGGAATATGGACTATGGTCGGGCTTATGAAAATATAGTTGCTATCGAACTACTCAGAAGAGGGTATTCGGTGTATGTAGGAAAACTGTATGAAAAAGAAATAGACTTTGTGGCAATGAAACAGAGTCAGAAAATATACATACAGGTCTCAGATGATATCTCAAATAGCACGACGCTGGAACGTGAACTGGCGCCACTGAAATCAATCAGGGACTCGTATCCAAAGATACTTCTGGCAAATACAAAACACAGAGCCTACGATATAGATGGCATACAGGTGCAGGATATATCACGATGGCTATTAGGTGCTAATGGCGTTTCAGACGGCGAATGAGATTGCCCCAGACGTCGACTTTTTCGACTTTTCCAGTGAAGATATCATGTATGGCCGGGCCGTGCTTTATCAGCATGAGTCCGGCCATTATTATCGAAAGAATGCCGGCTTCGGTCCCATCGCATAAAAATGCCAACGGGATATAGCAGACTGCTATGACCGCGGCTCCGAGCCCCAGGTACTGTGTCACGAAGACGACAAGCATTCCGGCTATCATAGCGATAAGCCCGGTGACCGGGTTCATCAGAAAATACCCGGCACACGAAGTAGCGACGCCTTTGCCGCCATGGAACTTCTGCCAGAATGGGTAATTGTGGCCAAGTGTCGTGCCAAGAGCAGCGTAGAAGACTATGATGCGTCCGGTTCTGTGAAAAAGCAGCATCGAGATAACTACTGCGATAACAGTTTTAGCGAGGTCGCCGATAAGAACCAGAATTCCTGGTTTAAATCCGAGGTGAGCCATGACATTGGCCATGCCGGGATTGCCAGTGGTTCCGAGTTCGCTGCACGGCTTTCCTGTCATTTTTCGAGTGATCACTTCTGCAGTCAGAAAGCACCCGCAGAAGTACCCGATCACAACACTCATCACTTTTGAAAAAATCATATCGCCACGTCCTTTTCTGTGTTACAATGATTTTAAGCATAGAGGGGAGTGAAGTCAAGGAGTGAATATGACCTACGAAGATATAGTAACGGAATGGCAGAAGAAAAAAATAAAAACAGTTTCAGACCTGGATACTTATCTCTCTGACTACAGGATACTTTTTGCGTATAATTCCAACCGGATAGAAGGTGCGGGGGTATCACTCCATGATACGAGGGAAATCTTCGAAAATGGAAAAGTGGTCAATTACACAGGGGACGTGCGAAGTCTTTTTGAAACTGAGAACCAGAAAGTCTGCTATGATTTTCTTAAAAGAAAAATAGTAAAGCGGGAACCGGTCTCCGGAAAGCTGATCCTTGACACTCAGGAGAGACTCATGCATGGCTGCTATGATGAGAGCAGATGGTCAGAGGGCGAGCGGCCTGGAAAGTACAAGAAGCATTTGTATGGGGTGGGACTTTCAGCCGGGCTCGAGCCGGAGGATGTGTCAGATGAGATAGATTACATCTGTAATGAATTGTCTGATATTGATACTGATGACATTGAAAAAACACTGACTGCAGCAGCATATTTCCATTGTAACTTCGAATACATTCATCCGTTCGCAGATGGCAATGGCAGGACAGGTCGTACCCTGATGAACTATTTTCTGATGATCCATGAACTGCCGCCAACGGTCATTTTTGACGAGGATAAGAAGCTCTATTATGAAGCGCTTAGTATTTTTGATGAAACAGAGAAACTGGACGGCTTTGTCTCGCTCTTAAAAGACCAGACAGTAAAGACCTGGACAGCTCACCGACACCTGCCATCAGGAAGGAAAAAAACATTCATCTGCCTGTAATATGATGATGCTCTTTTATGAAAAATGATTGCAAATGTTTAGCAATCGAAGTACAATAGTCTCAGGAGGCATTTTAATATGTCAAAGACAGCAAATATAAATGTACGCATAGATCCTGTTTTTAAATCAGAAGTTGAAAATTTATTCGGCAGTTTTGGCATGTCGGTTACAGAAGCGATAAATATTTTTCTTCATATGTCGGTTATAGAGGGTGGACTGCCTTTTGAAGTAAGACAGCCGAAATATAACACAGAAACTGAGGCTGCCATTAAAGAGGCAAGAGACATTATGCATGGGAAAATCAATGCTAAACGATATGATTCTGTAGATGAGATGTTTAAAGATGCATTGGAAGAGGATTCTGAAAATGCTTGACCTCATAATGACCAGTCAATTCAAAAAAGATCTGAAGCGTATTAGAAAACGTGGTATGGATTTATCTTTACTCAGGAATGTTCTTCAAACACTTCGTGAAGAAAAATTACTGGAAGAAAAATACCGCGATCATGCATTGACGGGAGACTACGCAGGGTTTAGAGAGTGCCATATACAACCCGACTGGCTTCTCATATATGCGATTAGCTATGGTGAACTTATTTTAACTGCATCAAGAACTGGAAGCCACTCAGATCTTTTCTGATTTATGCTAATAATGATTAAAAAGAGCATGTATGAAAAAAATAAATGAGATCAACGTTTTGAGCTTCGACCAACCAGGTAGTCGAGGCTCACTTTGTACAGGTCGCATAGTTTGATCGCAAAATCGATAGGGATATCCCTTGTGCCTTTTTCATAACGCCTATACACTTCCCGCTGGCAGCCCAGATAATCGGCGACCTGTTGCTGAGTCAGGTCGTGGTCTATTCTTAAATCCTCAATTTTTTGAAATTTCATATTGAAAAGATTAAACGATTTGTTTATAATAAACGTAGAAATGCTACTATATGGTAGCATAAAAAGACCCAGTAATTGAAAATGGGCTAAACTCAAAAACTCTGTCTGTATGACCCGGCAGATAGAGATAACATGAGGGTCATAGAGGTAACGAAATGAAAGCAAGACAGGTAAAGGTTCTCGTTGCAGCACTTGCAGTAGCAACGACAGTCGCAGGAACCGCAATTCCAGCGATAGCCGATGGAGAACCAACGCAGCAGCCGAATGCTGGATCAAACGCTGTTAGTGGTGCTGGTATTGGCACAGGAGGATCAAGCGTTACTTCAGGCGCAGGGATAGGAACAGAGACTGGAACTAACCCTTCAGGTGGAAATACTTCAGGAGGGGCAAGCGCTACTTCAGGTGCAGGAATAGGAACTAATCCTTCTGGCGGAAGCACAGGCGGTTCTTCTAGTTCATCAGGTTCAGGCTCGACTGGTGGAAGCTCAAGCTCAGGATCTTCTTCATCAGGCTCTACCTCGGGTGGATCATCGAGTGGTTCTACCTCTGGCGGCTCTTCATCTAACAGCGGTTCGACAACTGGAAACACTTCTGGTAATAACAACGGCTCAAATACCGGAAATAATTCTGGCAACAATAACGGAACCTCAAACAATAATGGTAACAACAATGGATCTAATAATGGCGGTACTTCAAACAATGGAAACAGTAACGCCGGAAAGACCTCTGAAGAAGTTGATGTAGAGACCGGAACAGACGTTGCGACAGGTCTTGAAGTTAAAGAAGGAACTGAGGTAAATGGAGTTTACCAGACATCTGATGGTGTCATCCTTGTAAACTCAGCAGTAGATACCGGAGATGGTATCGTCATAACCAACAAGAATGGTGAGGCGGCACCTGCAAACAGCAAGGTAAAGTACGAAGGGAAGACCCGTCTCATCAACAGTGACGGATATCTCGCTGAAAACGAGAAGGTCACTGTAAATGGAAAGACTTTTGTAGCAAAGAAAGACGGAACAGCTGCTAAGAAGGCATTCGTTACTCTTCGTGCTACAGGTAACAGAGTCTATACCAACCGCACAGGTGCCATAGTAAAGAACAAGGCATTCAAGGTTAAAGGAAAGACTTATGTGGCAAAGAAGAGCGGTGCTCTCGTAAAAAACGGTACTATTACCATCAACGGTAAGAAGTACACTGTAAAGAACTACAAGGTGACAAAGACTGTAAAAGCCAAGAAAGCCAAAAAGCTAGCAAAGAATAAGTAATATTTCACTATATTGCAACTGCGGCTAAAAAACAGCGGCCGGGTCTCTGAAAAAGAGACTCGGTCGCTGTTTTGCTTTCGTCAGTATTTCTTGCGTCCGTCGGAGATGTTCGTGTACAGGTCGTAGAGGAAGGAGCCGGTCTTGCCGCGGGCCGGGTGCTCGTCGTCGGAGACTTCGAGGTAGTACTTGTCGTAGCAGTTTATGATCTTGGTGCCTGACTCATGGGTGAGCTCGCGGATGAACTCATGGCCGTATTCCCTGTGGATATGGCCGTGGAGCATGTATTTTGGCTTGTAGCGGTCTATCAGGTAATTGAAACAGCCGAAACCCTGATGAGGCAGATCATCGAGATCTCCGTAGCCTTCAGCCGGGGCATGGGTGACAAGGATATCGAAGCCGTTATGGAGAGAGATGGTGCGCTTCATTTTGCGGATGCGGGAGAGCATCTCAGCCTCGGTATACATGTCTTTTCCCTCGTGATAGCGCATGGAACCGCCAAGCCCCATGATGCGGAGACCCTTGAAGTCATATATCTTATCATCTATGTCGATGCAGCCGAGAGGCGGCTTGCGGTCGTAATCCCTGTCGTGATTGCCTCTGACGTACAGAAGCGGTACATTAGTCATAGTGACTATGTACTGCAGGTAATCTGAGTGCAGATCACCGCAGGATATGACCAGATCAACGCCTTCGGTCATTTTTTTATCGTAAAAATCCCATAATGCCTTGTCTTCGACATCGGCAAGGGCAAGTATTTTCATTTATACCTCCAAAGTTCCGCTTACTTCAACGGCTGCTTTTGCCTCGTGGTTTAGCTCTGACTCGACAGGCAGGCAGCCAAAAATATTATCATTGAGCCATGTCATGGTGAGGATCTCCTCGTTCGACAGCTTCGGAGTGCCGAAGCCCTTGACTTTTTTAGGGCCCTGCTCCCAGATCTCTCCATAGAACGGGTTCAGCTCGTTTCTCTCCATGGCCTGTTTGATCAGGTCTATCAGCTTGTAGCTCTGATAAGGCAGATGCGGCGATAGGATCACGTCGATGACGCCGGACGAGATTCCCCACCAGTAGTTCAGGGCCTTCGTGCCTTCGACAGGATCATCGTCCCAGGTGCCGTCCAGGATCTGCTTTATGATGAGCTCGTAGTATTTGCCCCAGTCCCAGAGCGGGAAGGCGAGGTTTGAAATGGAGCCGTCGTCATTTATCCGGTAAAGACCGTATTCACGGGAAGCTTCCTTTGGCTTTATGAAATCCTGGCCGGAGATCAGGTCTACTTCCATTTCCTTAAAATACTGTTTCCAGTCAAAATCTTTGACAGATGACCAGGCGAGGTAAATCTCAGCATCAGGGTCAGCCATCGAAACTCCGATAGCAAAGGCGTTTATCTCGGAGACGGCGCCAAAGATAGGGTAGCTGGCGAGATAGCCTATTTTGTGATTGCGGTTTCTCGTGCCGGCCAGAAATCCCATCAGAAACTTCGCTTCGTACATCCTGCCGTAGTACGTCCTGACAGCATTCTGCTGCAGGTTTACAGAACAGTTGAAGAATTTGACATCAGGGAAATGCACAGCACTCCTGAGAGTCTCGTTCATCTGTATAGGTGACACTGTAAATATCAGTTCGGCGCCGTCCTTTACGGCTTCATCGATCCGTTTCCGTAGGATCTCATCAGTCGCGCAGTCATCGAACTTCTGCGTCAGAACTGTGCCGTCGGACTTCTGCTCGATGTAGTTTCTTCCAAGCTCATGTCCGTATATCCAGCCTGATGTCTCAGGAGCTCTCTCGTACATGAAAGCGACTTTAAGAGGATTTTTCTTAGAGTAGGAAGGCTTGCGGTTCAGAAGACTGGTAAGAACATTCGACTGTTTTTCGACCTCCTGCGGGTGTTCGACTATCTCTACAGAATCGGCATCGCCGGACACTATGAATTCGTCCCAGAGTTTCTTTATCCTGTCATGCAGCAGGCCTTCGTCTACGCTCATCAGGTCAGGACCATAGAATCTCAGGTAGACAAGAAAAGCATCGCCTGTAGTCATATCAAGCCTGTCACCGCCGTCCTTTTTAAAGGTCTTACGGAAGATATTGAAATCAGTGCGCAGATCCTCAAGCTTCTCACGCGGCCAGACTTTTTTCAGGTTCTGTCCGTAGAAGGCAGCAAGCTTTTCATAGCGTCCCTCTTCAGAAAAAGAGATATCGTATAGAGGCGCCACTCTGTAGAAATCAAGAAACTCGAAGTAGATCCGGTTCTCGAGGTCGTCAGTCCTTTTCGGTACCAGTCTGGTCACATCTGAAAGCACAGTCTCGATTCCGAGAAAAGCTGAGACAGAAACACGCTTGTTGCCTTCCTGCACATAGAAGGAGCGCATGTACTCATATGCCTTGATAGGTTCCCTGATCCCCTCTTCGACAGCAGAGTCGTAGAGCTTCGACCACTTCTGTGCAAACTCGCTGTCAGGACCAAGGATAGGCATGAAATCACTCGAAAAAGCCTCTGTACGGCCCTTGGTCTTTGTGCCTCGGATGTTTTCGATAGGGACTTCTACCAGCCCTACATGCTCCTCTGATACATCAGTCTGGCTTATGATCTCGTCGAGTACCGGAAGATACGGGTATTTGCCTCGGCCGGTATCTCTCCTGAAAGTACGCTCACCTTTTCTTTCCGCTTTTATATAATCATCGATCATTTAAGCTCCTCCATATCTGTCTGAAAAAATAACCACCCTGCATTCCATTATACACGAACGGAAATGGTTATTGAACATTTTTCCAAAGAATTTATTATAGAAAATCGTTTCCAATCATGGTAGTATAGTATATGTTGGATCATGAAACAGATTTTTCTGGAGGGACAAATGGCAAAAATTCAGTCTGAATTAAAAAGAGGCGCAGGCATCCTTCTTCCGGTGAGCTCACTGCCGTCACCATACGGCATAGGTACTTTCGGAAGGGCAGCCTATGATTTCATTGACGAACTGGTTCGTGCCGGGCAGTCCTACTGGCAGGTACTTCCGGTAGGCCCTACGAGTTTTGGAGACAGCCCGTACCAGTCATTTTCAGCGTTTGCTGGGAATCCGTATTTTATAGATCTCGATACACTTGCAGAAGACGGACTTCTGGACAAAAATGAGCTGAAGTCGATAGACTGGGGCACAGAGGCAGATGATGTCGACTATGCGAAGATCTATAACAATCGCTATCGTATACTTAAAAAAGCATACCTGGCATTTTTATCCTCTGATAACAGAGTGATAAAAGAGCGCCGCAGTGACTTCAGACAGTTCAGGGAGATCAATTCAGAATGGCTTAACGACTATGCGCTTTTCATGGCGTTAAAGGACAGAAATGACGGCAGAAGCTGGCAGGAATGGGAGGACGATATAAAGCGCAGAAAGCCGGAGGTCGTCACCTATTATAAGGATCTGTTAAAAGAGCAGACCGATTATTACTGTTTCCTGCAGTTCGAGTTCTACAGACAGTGGATACTTCTGAAGAGATACGCGAATAACCATGACATCCAGATCATCGGAGATATACCTATATATGTAGCTCTCGATTCATCGGACGTATGGTGCAACCCTTCGGATTTTCAGCTCGATGAGAACCTCGCGCCGATAGATGTAGCCGGATGTCCTCCGGACGCTTTTTCAGACTACGGTCAGAAGTGGGGGAATCCGCTATATGACTGGAAGAAGATGAAGCAGAATGGTTTCACATGGTGGAAAAAGAGAATGGCAGCAGCTGCCAGACTCTATGATATAGTCCGCATCGACCATTTCCTCGGAGTAGTCAGATACTACAGCATTCCTGCAGACGGAGACCCGGTAGACGGACACTACGAGGAAGGTCCGGGACAGGACTTAACAGACGCTATCTCAGAAGTAGTCGGTGATTCAAAGATCATAGCCGAAGACCTTGGAGTAGTAGTTCCGGGAGTAAAGGATCTGATAAAAAAGACCGGATATCCGGGAATGAAGATACTCGAATTCGCGTTTGACGGAAACCGTGAGAATGAATACCTGCCGCATATGTACGAGAGAAACTGTGTCGTATACAGCGGAACTCACGATAACGAGACACTAAAAGGATACTTTAAGAGCCTTTCACCGATGGGCTATCAGTATCTTTTGGACTATACAGGGGCAGAGGATGACAAGGGACTGATCCAGAAGATTTTCCGTATGGCGTACATGAGCATAGCCGATACGGTGATCCTTCAGATGCAGGATATCCTTGAAAAAGATAATTCAGCGCGGATGAACCTGCCATCGACCATCGGCACCAACTGGAGATGGAGAATGGTAAAAGGTGAATTCGATGATGAAAAACAGAAGAAACTCAGAAAACTCGCAGATACTTATGCTAGAAATGAAAACAGAAAGGTGAACAAAGGACAGATGGTTGCAGAGACAGTAAAGAAACTTTACAACAAAGACATCAGGAACTGCTCAGACGAGGAAATCTATGTAGCGCTTCTTCACCTCGTGCGCGACATGGCAGAGGAGAGACGTTCGGACGCTGGAAAGAAAAAGGTATACTATATCTCAGCAGAGTTCCTTATCGGAAAACTTCTTTCAAATAACATGCTGAACCTCGGTATTTTTGAAGACGTAAAGAAAGAGCTCGAGGAGAACGGAAAGGACATCTACCGCATCGAGGAGATAGAGAACGAGCCATCACTCGGAAACGGCGGACTCGGGAGACTGGCAGCCTGCTTCCTTGATTCTATGGCTTCTCTCGGGATCCATGGAGACGGTATCGGCATTAACTACCATCTAGGACTTTTCAAGCAGGTATTCGAGAACAACCTCCAGAAGGAGACTCCGAACCCTTGGATCACAAAGGATTCATGGCTTATAGACAGACAGAAGGAGTATACAGTAGAGTTCAGGTATCATACGGTTCATGCTCATCTGTATGACATTCCGGTTACCGGATATGAGAACAGAACGAACGAACTGCATCTGTTTGATATAGACTCGGTAGATGAGCATATCACGCAGGGTGACGGAATAGACTTTAATAAAGACGATATAGAAAAGAACCTGACACTTTTCTTATATCCTGATGATTCAGATGACAAGGGCAGAATGCTCCGTATCTATCAGGAATACTTCATGGTAAGCGCAGGTGCGCAGCTTATAATCGATGAGTGCGTGGCAAGAGGCTCAAACCTTCATGATCTCGCTGACTATGCGGCTATCCAGATAAACGATACGCATCCTTCTATGGTAATACCTGAACTTATCAGACTTCTGACACAGAGAGGAATCGATGTAGATGAAGCTATAGACATCGTGACAAAGACCTGTGCTTATACGAACCACACTATCCTCGCTGAGGCTCTGGAGACATGGAACTTCGACTTCATGAATCAGGTGGTTCCGCAGCTGATGCCTATTATCACTATCCTCGACGCGAAGGTAAAGAATAAGTACAAGGACACTTCTACATACATCATCGATGATAACAGAAACGTCCACATGGCTTTCATGGATATCCATTTCAGCCACAGTGTAAACGGAGTTGCATACCTGCACACCGAGATATTAAAGAACACAGAGCTCCACAACTTCTACGAGCTCTATCCTGATAAGTTCAACAACAAGACAAACGGAATTACCTTCCGCAGATGGCTTCTTGACTGTAACCCTGAACTTACCGAGCTTATCGAGTCAAAGATCGGTGACGGATTCAAGAAGGATTCAAATGAGCTGAAGAAACTTATGGACTATGTAGATGACAGGGACACACTTGAGGCTCTGCGCTCTATAAAGGTTCACAATAAAAAGAGATTTGCCGATTACATGAAGAAGACTCAGGGCATCGAGCTCGATGGACATTCTATCTTCGATGTACAGGTAAAGAGACTTCATGAGTACAAGAGACAGCAGTTAAACCTCCTGTTCCTTATACACATGTACTTAGAGATAAAGAGAGGCAAAAAGCCGGTAAGACCTGTCACAGCTATCTTCGGTGCAAAGGCAGCGCCAGCTTACATCATAGCAAAGGATATCATTCACCTGATCCTCTGCATGCAGCAGATCACTGCAAATGATCCTGATGTAGCTCCTTACCTGAAGGTCGTTATGATCGAGAACTATAACGTCACAGCAGCTTCTATCGTGATCCCGGCAGCCGATGTATCTGAGCAGATCTCACTTGCATCGAAGGAGGCATCAGGTACTTCAAACATGAAGTTCATGCTAAACGGCGCCGTAACACTCGGAACTATGGACGGTGCCAACGTAGAGATCGCTGACCTCGTAGGCAAGGATAATATCTATACCTTCGGTGAGGATTCACAGACCGTAATCGACAGGTACGCAAGAGGCGATTACAACTCACGCAGCTACTACGAGAAGGATCCTGTCCTCAAGGAAGCAGTAGACTTCATCGTATCTGATACTGTAAGAAATGTCGGAAACTCAGAGAACCTCGAGAGACTTTATAATGAGCTTCTGAACAAGGACTGGTTCATGACCTTCCCTGATTTCGAGGATTACTTAAAGACCCGCCAGCAGGTATTTGCCGACTTCGAAGACCGCGACGCCTGGGCTAAGAAGTGCCTTGTCAATATCGCAAACGCCGGTTTCTTCTCATCAGACCGTACTATCGATCAGTACGACAAGGAAATCTGGCACACCAGATAAGTATCTTCAAAAAAATAAATACTTGTGTTAAAATAGGAATGTTGCCGAAAGGCAGCGTTCCTATTTTTGTTCACACAGGTAAACCAGAATGGAAATACTGATAGTAGACGATGAAGCGATAGAGCGCAAGGGGCTTATAATGCTCCTGAAGCGTGAAAAAATAGATGCTCATATCAGGGAAGCGTCAAACGGCAAACAGGCATTGGAAAAGCTTGAGGAAAAGCCGGCTGACCTGATGCTTACAGATATAAAAATGCCGTTTATGGACGGACTGGAACTGACTGACATCTGTTCGAAGAAGTATCCGGACATGAAGATGGTCATTTTCTCGGGGTACGGCGAATTCGAATACGCGAGAAAGGCGATGAACAGCGGAGTCACGAACTATATACTGAAGCCTGTCGACCCATCCGAATTCCATAAGACGATAGAAAAAGTCACGAGGGAAATGAACGAGGCGGCGATAGAGCATGAGAACCGTGACAGGAGAAGTGACTTTATCTTAGAGCACGTGCTATTAGAGCTTCTGAATGGAAAAGACTTGGAGACCTTAGATCCTTCCATCAGAAAAATGATACCGGATGGTTTCGCAGAGGACATCACAGTCATGGTGCTGCTGTCATTCGACCATGATTTCTTTGGTATAAAGTCGGTCAACTTTTCAGATGAAGTGAAAAAACAGACAGGCTTCGATTTCTGGTACGTAAATATCGATCCGTCGAGCTGTATCTTCGTGATTAATGAAGAGATCGATGACAGAAAGGCTTTAGGAGAAAAGCTGATAGAGGCAGTAAAGCGCCTTTATGACGAGAATGCTTATGTGGCAGTCTCAGAGCCTCTTCCGGGGGGACATTCGAACCTGAAGGCACTGGGACGCACCTATGATTCCCTCGAATCCCTGATGGAGAACCGCTTCTATCTGGGCGATGACCATGTATTTTTAGAGGGAGATGAGACAGAGCCAGCTGATATAAATGACATAGATTCGGATGTCCTGATGAAACAGATAAAGCAGGATATAAAAGTAAAGGACATGGTGGGCTTAAGAGATCACTATGAAAAGCTCTGCGATAAGTACAAGAATAACACCGGATTTTCACAGGTCTATGTGAAGTTCGTCTTCTCGAATCTGATGAAGGAGATTTATGATAATCTGCCGAAGGAGGATCAGGGCTCGCTGTCCGCAGACGTGGACAGGCTTTACCGCACGACTGATTTCACCGAAGTCATGAATATCCTCGACCGTGGTATTTCACTTCTCGAGAAGAACTTCGACTTAAATCCGCAGACTTCACACCGTGAGATCGAGACTGTGAAGAAATACATCTACGACCACTATAATGAGGAGCTTTCTACAGAGCTTCTGGCTGAAAAAGTCTACATGGCGCCGAGCTACCTGTCACACGTCTTTAAAAAGGAGACCGGGCAGAATCTCTCAAAGTTCATCAAGTCGCTTCGTATGGAGAAGGCAAAGCAGATGCTCGAAGAGACGCACAATAAGATAGTAAATATCAGTTATGCTGTCGGCTACCCGAATGTATCGTATTTCTGCCGAAGTTTCCGCGCGTACTACGGAGTAAGCCCGCAGCAGTACAGAACTGAGGAAGGCAAAGCATGATAGCCAGATTCCGCCGCCTTTTTGAAGGAAAGTTCAGAAACGCGCGGCTCATCAAAAAAATAATGCTGATCTATGTCTCGATAAGTGCTGTTCCTATCCTGCTTCTCGGAGTATTTCTGGTAGTTCAGGAGAGGAACACGATGCAGGGGCAGCGTACCGACGCGGTAAGGACCACGCTGGGGCAGGCTGTCTCGTCGATATCGTCTGAGATAAAGGTCTATGATAACCTTTCGGACTATGTAGCTTACAACCAGACCGTAAGTGATGTCCTGACAGGCACTTATTCCAGCAAATACGAACTCTATGATCAGTACGAAAAGACCATAGACCCGATTCTCGTGTCACCGTCTTATTTTTCCCCGGATATAGAAAAACTGAAGATATACATAGATTCAGACCTGCCGTCTCATGGTGTCACGATAATGCACATCTCTGACTTAAAGACTGATGAATGGTACAAAGAGTACAAGGATAGGATAAACCAGTCTGTCACGTGGATCATAGACTACAAGGCACATAAAATCCGCTCTGTAAGGCTGATGCCTCTGATGGAATTAAACGGAGTCAGGGGGCTTATGTACTTAGAGGTAAAGTACGACGCATTTTTTGACGGATTCAATTCTATCTGCCAGAAAGGACAAGGACTTACGATAGTAGACAGTTCGGGAAATGCTGTCTACGAGAGAAGAAACGAGTTGCCGGAAGGCGCTGTAAAGCTAAAAGACATGCTCTCCGGGGAAAAGAGATCCGGACATTTTTACATCGAGAGTGAAAAAATAAAAGGACTTCCACTTACCGTGTACATGTATGGGGAGAGAAATTTTTCGGCGCTTCAGAACCTGCAGGTCGTAGTAGTTCTTCTGATATACTTAGGAATAGTAGCAGCTACCCTGTACATAGCGACAAAGTTCTTCAACAGATATGTAGTAAGCGACCTGACGAAACTCGAGGCGAATATGCATGAGGTAGAAAACGGCAACCGTATCCTGTCAGTAGTTTCGGATTCGCAGGATGAGATCGGCGGCCTTATCAGGGGCTTCGGCTCGATGCTTGCGGAGATAAACCGACTGATAAAGGAGAACTACGAGAACAGGCTCTCGCTCAGGAAGGCTGAGATGAAGGCGCTGCAGGCGCAGATCAACCCGCATTTTTTATATAATTCACTGTCGCTTATCAACTGGAAGGCGATAGAGGCCGGAGCCGATGATATATCTGAAGTGACCCTGGCATTATCAAGTTTTTACCGAACTTCGCTTAACCGCGGCAAAAATGTCCTGACAGTCGAAAAAGAGATCGAGAACGTAAAGAGCTATATAAAGATCCAGTCTTATATGCATGACAACAGTTTCGATACGGTCATAGATGTGGACGAGGGAATCCTCAAGTATCAGACGCTGAACCTGCTTCTGCAGCCGCTTGTCGAAAATGCCATCGACCATGGCATAGATATGAAGGAGGACGGCAGGGGCTTTATAAAGATAATCGGCAGGCAGACTGCTGATACGATAACGCTTACCGTAGAAGACAACGGAGTTGGAATGGACGAGGAGACTGCTCAGAAGATCATCACTTTCAAGAGCAAGGGCTACGGAGTCGCAAATGTAAACCAGAGAATAAGGCTATTCTACGGCCAACCGTATGGACTTCAGATAGAAAGCAGCATCGGGAGTGGGACCCGTTGCACGGTTACTATTCCAAAAGTCTTAACTGAACATTGAAAAGCAAAAATGTGACACGTTTCAAAAAAGTGTTATATTTACGTGAACGGTCTGTGAAACTATAATTATGGATGTAAACAGGAAATGCTTATTAAGGCCCTTAAGGAAAATAAAAGGGGGCCGAGAAGGAGGAAATCTAAGCATGAAGAAGAAAATCGTAAGTTTACTTCTTGCAGCATCCATGGTTGCTACACTTGGTGCATGCGGAAGCAGCAAGTCAAACGACTCAGCCAAGACTGAGACAAAGGCATCATCAGATGCTGCAGCTGAGGATCCAGTACAGACTCTGATCAAGAACACAAAGGGAACTGTAAAGCTCACACTCTGGGTATCAGAGACAGACGCTTATCAGAAGGTCATGAAGGAGATCGTTGATAACTTCAAGAACGAGTATAAGGATGTAGATTTCGACATCACTATCGGTTCTGAGTCAGAGGCTAACACAAAGGATGATCTTCTT
>JAQXXU010000130.1 GCA_029226225.1 Lachnospiraceae bacterium
CGGTACTTCCTCGCACTTCAGGATCTTTCCTACACGGAACTGCAGCTTTGAAAAATCATCGTAGGTAATCTGCGGCTTCTTCTCCACATCGATCACAGCTTCGTCAGAATCCTCCTCTACAGCTCCTGTCTTTTTATCACCCTTGAGGCTTGAAGCGTTGAGCTTTCCGGCCTTTTTCAGGTTCTCATATGCGATTGCCTGCTGCTTTTTGAACTCTTCCTTCTGCTTATTTGTAATCTCCTCGGTCTGCTTTAAGACTTCGTTTACGTCCTTTCTCGCGAAAAGCATCTCCGGCTTCTCGATCACCTTCGTGCCTGAAGAGTAGAGGCCTGTCTTGTCACAGTCATCAAAGTCACGCAGCTCAGTGTTAAACTGCTTTGCGATATTCTCTGCTGTCTCAGGCAGGAACGGATAGAGCAGTGAAGCACCGGTAATGATCCCGTCTGCGAGATTATAGAGCACCGTAGAAAGTCTGTCTGACTTTGCTTCATCCTTTGCCAGAACCCATGGTTCTGTCTCATCTATATATTTATTTAGTCGTTTAAAAATCTTAAAAATCTCTGTCAGCGCATCTGCTGCATGGAGAGTATCCATTTTTTCGATGCAGATGTCACGGGCGCCCGTAACTACGGCTTTCAGATCATCGTCTACGGGCTCTGCTGCACCCTTATCAGCCATGACTCCGTCGAAATACTTGTTTGACATCGAAAGAGTACGCTGGACGAGGTTTCCAAGGGTGTTCGCGAGGTCTGAGTTGTACCTCTCTACCATCAGCTCCCAGGTGATCACACCGTCGTTCTCATACGGCATCTCGTGTAAGCAGAAGTAGCGGACAGCATCAACTCCGAACAGGTCGATCATATCATCGGCATAGATGACATTTCCCTTACTCTTTGACATCTTCTCGCCGCCCTGGAGAAGCCACGGATGACCGAATACCTGCTTCGGAAGCGGCTCGCCTAAAGCCATCAGGAAGATAGGCCAGTAGATGGTATGGAAACGGACGATATCCTTTCCGATCAGATGAAGGTCGGCCGGCCAGTACTTCTTATATAAAGGGCCATCCTCACCATCAGGATCATATCCCAGACCACTGATATAGTTAGTAAGAGCATCAAGCCATACGTATACCACGTGTCCTTCATCGAAGTCTACAGGAATGCCCCATTTGAATGAGGTTCTCGACACGCAGAGATCCTGAAGACCCGGAAGGAGGAAGTTATTCATCATCTCATTCTTCCTGGAAACAGGCTGGATGAATTCCGGATGAGTATTGATATAGTCTATAAGCTTCGGAGCGTACTTGCTCATCTTGAAGAAGTAGGCTTCCTCAGACATCTGGTGTACTTCACTGCCACAGACAGGGCATCTGCCATCCTCTGTCAGCTGCGACTTCGTATAGAAAGCCTCACACTCCGTACAGTACATGCCGTCATAGGAGCCCTTGTAGATGTCCCCCTGATCATAGAGTTTTTTAAAGATCTTCTGGACACACTTCACATGGTCTTTATCCGTCGTTCTGATGAAACGGTCGTATGAAGTGTTGCACATATCCCAGAGGCGCTTGATCTCAGCAGCTGTCTTATCTACGAATTCTTTCGGCGAGCAGCCGTCTTCTATGGCACGGGTCTCTATCTTCTGTCCGTGCTCATCGGATCCTGTCTGGAAATATACGTCGTATCCTTCTTTTCTCTTAAAACGAGCGATCGCGTCTGCAAGGATGATCTCATAGGTGTTACCGATATGAGGCTTTCCTGATGTGTATGCTATCGCTGTAGTGATATAGTATGGTCCCTTGTTCTTCAAAATAAAGCTCCTTAATCTTCTTTTTTCTCTTCGGTCTCTTCAGACTCTTCCGGCTTTTTCTCCTCATCGGCAGGCTTTTCTTCCTCAGCTTCAGAGCCCTCATCCTCAAAAGCCTCGTCCTCGTCGACTACTTCTGAATCCACCGTATCAGTGTCCTCAAAGACATTCATATCAGCCCCGCAGTTCGGACAGAACTTCGCATTCTTCGGCACGTACTCACCGCAGTCAGGGCAGACTACCTCGCCTCTGATGTCAGCCAGCTCATCCTTCGTATCTGCTATCTCTGTAAAAATCTCCTGGATCCGCCTGTTCTCAGCAGAAGTTTCATCCTTATGCTTCTCGTAGTACTTTCTCCCCAGGTTCTCGTATTCCTTTGACAGTTTCTCATCGAGGCTTCTGAGTCTGACATTCAGCTTCGCAGTCCTGGCAGCGTCCTTCGCAGCGGCGCCAAAACCTCTTCCGGCCTCATTTAAAGAATCAAAAAATCCCATAAGTATGCCTCCTTTGTAAAAATCACGTCACTTTGAATTTTATTATACAACAATTCCCCTCTCATTTTCCACCATTAAATTCAAAACAGCAGACGGTCTCTCTGGCTTTTAATCTGAAGTGAATTCAGGGTTACTTATTCGATATTCTCGCATTTTATTTCTGCATTTGCATTACTTTATCGAACTCGCATCATTTCAGCTTTTTCTTTTAGTATGCTTTAAAAATCAACAGTTTTTTTAGCAGGAAAGGAACTTTCATGTCAGCAGAAAATACCACACTCCACTCGTTTTCCGCCAGACTTCAGGGGCTCTTAAAAGAGCGGCATATTAAAAAAACCGATTTCGCTAAGGAAATCGGTATAGCAGCCACCACTCTGAGCGGTTATCTGTCTGAAAAGCACAGTCCTGATCTCGATACCCTGACACTGATCTGCGACAAGCTCGGTGTCAGTACCGACTACCTGCTCGGCCGTACGCAGAGACAGTTCATGGATTCATCCACTTTCACTAAGCCCGAAAGTGAAATGATCGTTATGTACAAGCAGCTCAGTGAAAACCGTCAGTACGAAGCCATGGGTGAAATCAGGATGCTGCTGAAGGCAGAAAAGGCAGGTAAATGACAGAGTATGAGCTTTTGAACTCTTACCTGACACATATATAGACTAAGTAAACCACATACATCAGTATCATCGCGATACCAGCCGGTTTCTTAAGCTTTTTGCTCTTAAAGCAGAATAGCCATACGATGAAGGAGAATGCTATCAGGACGAGTGTATCAATTATGTTCTCTGTCGTAACTGTTACCGGGGTGATGACAGCGGCAATTCCGAGGATTGCAAGGATGTTAAATATATTGGAGCCGACTACGTTACCGACTGCCATATCCAGCTCGTTCTTCCGTGCTGCAACGATAGAAGTAGCAAGCTCCGGAAGGGAAGTGCCGCAGGCTACGATAGTAAGTCCGATGAGTGTCTCACTGACTCCTATGGTCTTTGCGATCGTTACTGACGAGTTTACCACGAAGTCACCGCCAAACTTTATAGCCACGATACCACCTATGATGTATATCAGTGATTGCCAGAGCGGAAGGATTTTTATCTCCTGATCCTCCTCAGCTTCTTCAGCCAGCTCTGCCTCAGTTTTTCTGGATACCATGGTCCTGTGGATCATCGACCAGATAAAGTAGGCAAACAGCACCAGGAAAATAATACCGTATACTCTGTTCACTTTATGCAAAGTAAGCGACATAACAGCCAGGATCGCGGCAGCTAGGATAGAGAATGGAAGGTCTATCTTTATCACCGACGTCTGTACCGCGAGCACTGAAAAAAGTGCCGAGCAGCCAAGTACTACCATCAGGTTAAAAATATTCGACCCGACGACGTTACTAACGGCCAGCTGATTATGTCCAGCGATAGAAGAAGTCACTGAAACCGACAACTCTGGCAGCGAAGTTCCCATAGCCACAATTGTCATTCCGATCACAAGCCCCGGTATCCTGAACTGCCTGGCCACTGACGAACTTCCGTCTACAAAGAAATCAGCTCCATTTATCAGCAGCACAAATCCTATCACCAGTATGACGACTGTCCAGAATGAAAATCCGGCTCCCGTAAATCCATCCACAAACAGCCCCGATACCATAAGTGCTAATGTCCAAATCAGTTTTTTCATATAAATCTTTCCTTTCCTTTATTCTAGTCCCATCAGATGAGTTATCAGAATTCTGGTTCCTATCACTATAAGTATCAGGCCGCCGACCAGCTGCGCACGCTTCTCGAACTTCGAGCCGAAGATATTCCCGACGTAGACGCCTCCAAACGAGATAAAGAAGGTCGTAAAGCCGATGATCGACGATGCTCCGATGATGTTAAAGTGTGGCGTGAATGAAAAAGTCACACCGACAGCAAGTGCATCGATACTTGTAGCAACCGCCATCATCAGCAGCTCCTTGACATCGAGCGGCGGATCCATCTCCTCGATCTTCGGCTTGTCATTCCACTCCTTCACGGCTTCTATGGCCATTTTTCCACCTATATATAGTAGTAAGAAAAATGCGATCCAGTGGTCTATGCTTCTTATATACTTCGCAAAGGTGCTTCCTAATAACCATCCTATGACCGGCATCAGAAACTGGAAACCACCGAAAGCGAAGGCGATAGCCACGCATTGTCGTTTGTTTACTTTTCTCATCGCAAGGCCCTTACAGACCGCGACCGCCAGCGCGTCCATCGACAGACCGACACCCAGGAGGAAAATCTCAAGCACAATCATAAACAGCCTCCATACACACTTCACAAAATGACCACAAAATATCAACACATAAGCCCATTGATTTTTGTGGCTTTCCACCGAGTTATCCACTTTATCCACAACGATTATGTGAACAGAACAGAATTTCTTTTGTGGAAATCACCCGGTATAAACAGTTATCCACAATACTTTTCCACGTCTCAAATCGACGTTAAAAAAATAAGACTCCTGCACAAAGTCTGTAAAATCAACGCTTACAGCCTTCATGCACGAGTCTCATTCTTTAAGATCTGCCAGGAGCTGCTACAGCTATCCACACAAGCTGTGGATAGATCACTGTGCTATTCCGGGATTGTTGACAGATCACACCGAAGGGATGCGAATTACTCCCTCACACATACTTTTTCAATTGAGTTTACGAGTAGTATAAAAACTTTTCCCCCTGATGTCAATACAGTCTCATGTACTTTGCTCCGTGCAAGCTGACGAAGCCCTGTTTATGTCATAATTCAAAGGGGTTTCAAGAAGTATTTTTTTATGATATAATGAGCAAATGTTTGCAGAACTTTTCATGATCATAAACGGATATATCACTTACTGTTGATACTTATATAACTATGTATGGAGGTTTTATGACATTATATGATGAACTGGTTGCCCGCGGACTTATCGCGCAGGTGACAGATGAAAAAGAGATAAAGGACCTGGTAAATAACGGAAAAGCCACTTTTTATATAGGATTTGATCCGACTGCTGATTCACTTCACGTAGGCCACTTCATGGCTATGATCCTGATGAAGCGCCTTCAGCAGGGCGGTAACAAGCCGATAGCTCTTATGGGCGGTGGCACAGCCATGATCGGTGATCCGTCAGGCCGTACCGATATGAGAAAAATGATGACTGTTGAGACCATTGACCACAACGTCAAGTGCTTCAAGAAGCAGATGAGCCGCTTCATCGAATTCGGTGAGGGAAAGGCCAGAATCGTAAACAACGCTGACTGGCTCAGGAACCTGAACTTCCTTGACTTCATGCGTGATATCGGATCATACTTTTCAGTAAATGATATGCTTCGCGCCAGAGCCTATGTGAACAGACTTGAGAGAGGTCTTTCATTCCTTGAGTTTTCATACATGCTGATGCAGAGCTACGATTTCCTTCGTCTGTACGAGGATTACGGCTGCAACATGGAGTTCGGCGGCGATGACCAGTGGTCAAATATGCTCGGCGGCACTGAGCTTATCAGAAAAAAGCTCGGCAAAGACGCTTACGCTATGACGATTGCCCTCCTATTAAAACATGATGGCACAAAGATGGGAAAGACCGCCGGTGGAGCGGTATGGCTTGATCCGGATAAGACGAGTCCGTACGATTTTTACCAGTACTGGAGGAATGTGGATGACCAGGATGTCTGCGGCTTCCTTAGAAAAATGACTTTCCTTTCTCTCGAGCAGATCGACGAGATGGACAAGTGGGAGGGCGAGCAGCTTAACGAGGCGAAGAAGATCCTCGCTCACGAGCTTACTTCCATGGTTCACGGCGAGGACGAGGCAAAGAAAGCCGAAGCTGCTGCTATATCTGTGTTTACGAAAGGTTCCGCTGAGAATATGCCTGAGGCAGAGATCACCGATGACTCATTTAAGGATGGCAAGATCGACATCGTCGGCGTTCTCGTGGCTGCCGGACTCGCAGGCTCTCGTAACGAAGCGCGCAGGGCAGTAGAACAGGGCGGTGTTTCTGTCAACGGTGAAAAAGTGACCGATATCCACACTTCTTACGAAACCAGCGATTTTTCAAAGGATTTCGTTCTGAAAAAAGGGAAGAAAAAATTCTGTAAAGTTGTGATGTAAATGCCTGAGATTTCGATAGTAACGCCGGTATACAACGCAGCAAACTACCTGAATGAGACTATCCAGTCAGTGAATTCGCAGGAGTTCACTGACTACGAATGGCTGATCTGCGATGACGGTTCCACCGATGATTCGTCTAGGATTCTTAGATCCGCAGCCGAAAAAAATCCCCGTATTCATCTGTATACGCAGGTGAATAGCGGGGTTTCTAAAGCCAGAAATACATGTATATCCCACGTATCAGGCGATTATCTGATGTTTCTCGATGCGGATGATGCATTATCAGAAAGCTGTCTTCAGGTACTTCATGACCAAATGGCATCCGTCAGCGCTGATCTGCTCATATATAGCTGGTATATCCATCAGGGTGACAAGCTGTATTCATATGTATTTGAGCAGCGGGAGATAGATAGTTTATCCGAAGACCGTTATGAGATGATACTCACTGACCCTCTCCTCTGTGGAGGCGGCTATCCGTGGAATAAAATCTGGCGGGTTTCTGCGCTTGGTGATATCCCTTCATTCGATGAAAGCATTCACCACTACGAAGACAAGCTCTGGACACTTCAGTGCCTGGATCAGATGAAGAGCCCGACCGTCAGATTTTTCAATGAGCCGTTATATCACTACTATATGCGCGACGAGACATTGTCCCATTCCATGACTCCTGCGAAGTTAAAGCAGCTGGCTCAGTACACTCTGGATTCACTCGAAGTGCTCCGTGACTACATCTCAAAGCATCACCCGGCTGCACAGCAGGCCTGCAACGAGATGACTCAGGGGCGCCTTAAAGAGATAGTCCATGCTTTCGAATCATAGGCTCAGGATGTCTTTTCCTGACGAAATAACCACATATAAGTGCCATAGTTATGCCTATGGCAGTCCCGACCAGCACATCAGTCGGGAAATGCACAAAGAGGTACATCCGCGAGAGCGCTATCAGAATAGCGAGAACTATCGCGGCTGTGCCCCATTTTTTATGGTAGAGAAAAATACTTACTGCCACGGAGAAAGAAGCCGCTGAGTGGCCTGAAGGGAAAGAATAGTCCTTCGGAATTCTGACCAGCATATGAATTGTCGGATCCAACCATATAGGACGGCTTCGTCTGACCGTGTTCTTCAGTACCAGCACGATCACAGCCTCCGACGCAAGCGCCAGCGCGCACGTGATCCCGACTCTCTTATCCTTCACTAAAAAAATAATGGCGACTGTCAGAAGTATCCAGAAAATACCGCCGTCTCCGAATTTTGTTATCACCTTTTCTATCTGGTCGAGCACCGGATTGTGCAGGCTCTGGAACCAGTAGAGCACATTAAATTCCCACTGCATGTATATATAATATCACACAGAGTGAACCGTGTCAGCCATTTCTTTTACGAATTTCTTTACTTCTGGAACACAGTCCTTACCGTACTTAGCACAGAGTTTTACTATGGCTGAGCCTACGATGGCTCCGTCCGATTTTTTCGCCATATCAGCAGCTGTCTCCGGATTTGAGATTCCGAATCCTACCGCACATGGTATATTCTTAGTTTCTTTTACAAGCTCGACCATGGCTCCGATGTCAGTAGTGATCTTCGTTCTGGTACCGGTTACACCGAGTGAAGATACACAGTAGACGAATCCATCAGCATCTTTTGCGATCATGCGGATCCTGTCGTGCGAAGTCGGCGCTATCAGGGAAATCAGGTCTATGCCGTATTTTTTGCATACAGAAGAAAACTCTTCCTTCTCCTCGTATGGCACATCCGGAAGTATCAGTCCCTGCATTCCTATCTCAGCAGCAGTCTTCACAAACTTCTCCGTACCGTAGTGGAAGACCACGTTCGCATATGTCATGAAAACCATCGGGATCTGGCAGTTCTTACGGATTTTTCTTACCATATCAAAAATCTTATCCGTCGTTACTCCGCCTGAAAGTGCACGGATATTCGCTTCCTGGATGACTGGTCCCTCGGCTGTCGGATCTGAAAACGGAATTCCAAGCTCTATCAGGTCTGCACCAGCATCTGCCATAGCGTAGACGAGCTGTTCAGTGACTTCAAGTGAAGGGTCACCGCTCGTGATAAAAGGTATGAAGGCCTTTCCATTTTTATTTTTAAATGCGTCTGCTATTGTCATCTGAAGGCCTCCTTAGTCGTAAATCTTCTCGCCGCGATATCTGGCGATTGCTGCTACATCCTTGTCTCCACGTCCCGAAAGAGTGATCACGATGATCTGATCCTTGCTCATGGTCGGCGCGAGCTTTTTGGCATAAGCTACTGCGTGAGCACTCTCGATAGCTGGGATAACTCCTTCGACCTTCGACAGATACTCGAAAGCATCGACAGCTTCATCATCTGTGATCGGTACATACTGAGCTCTACCGATGTCATGCAGGTAAGCGTGCTCAGGTCCGACTCCCGGATAGTCAAGTCCGGCTGATATCGAGTAAACCGGTGCTATCTGTCCGTATTTATCCTGGCAGAAGTATGATTTCATACCGTGAAAAATTCCGAGAGAACCTGTATTTACCGTGGCTGCGGTCTCATTTGTATCTATTCCACGGCCTGCTGCCTCGCATCCGATGAGTTTTACCGACTTATCATCGATGAAGTGGTAAAATGATCCGATTGCGTTAGAACCTCCGCCCACACAGGCGATAACTGCATCCGGAAGTCTTCCTTCTTTTTCAAGGATCTGCTGCTTTATCTCACGTGATATGACAGCCTGGAAATCTCTTACGATAGTAGGGAACGGGTGCGGCCCCATGCAGCTTCCGAGTACATAGTGCGTATCGGATATACGGTTCGTCCATTCTCTCATGGTCTCCGAAACTGCGTCTTTCAGGGTTCCGGTTCCACTTGTTACCGGGTGTACCTTTGCTCCAAGAAGTTTCATTCTGTAGACATTTAAGGCCTGACGCTCTGTGTCTACTTTTCCCATAAAAACTTCACACTCAAGTCCCATGTAAGCAGCTACTGTCGCTGTAGCAACACCATGCTGGCCGGCTCCGGTTTCGGCGATAACCCTTGTCTTACCCATTTTTTTTGCGAGAAGGCACTGTCCTAAGGCGTTATTTATCTTATGAGCCCCGGTATGATTTAAGTCCTCACGCTTCAGATAGATTTTTGCACCGCCTAAATCCTCTGTCATATTTTTCGCATAATATAAAAGTGACGGACGATTTGCATAGTTGTTATACAAGTCAGTTAACTCACGGTTAAACTCTGGATCATCCTTGTACTGATTATACGCGTCTTCAAGCTCTATTACGGCATTCATCAGCGTTTCCGGTATGTACTGGCCGCCGTGAATTCCAAATCTTCCTTTTGACATCTTATCTCCTTTCAGTTTCTTACTATTCTGATCACTTGCTGGATTTTTTCTTCATCCTTTACTCCGTCGGTTTCGACTCCGCTTGAGATGTCAACTCCCCACGGATGAACTGTGTCTATCGCCTGTCTGAGGTTTTCGACTGTAAGTCCACCTGCTAAGAACCATGGTTTATCCGGTCTCTCTTTTATGAGGCTCCAGTCGAAGGTCTCTCCGCCTCCTTTTCCCTGATCCAAAAGCAGATAATCGGCCGGTGACTTGCAGGCCTTGTCGATATCAGCCTCTGACTTTACTTCGAAAGCCTTTATGACTCCACACCCTGTGGCGTCCTGCACCTGCTTTATGTACTCAGGCGACTCGTTTCCATGAAGCTGGGCTATATCTATGGTTCCATCCTTTAAGAGTGAAATGACCTTTTCTACTGGTTGATCTACGAATACACCAACTATCGGTATCTCCTCAGTCAGTAAAGAACCAAGTTTTGTTACCTCTTCTGGCGTTACGCTTCGGTGACTTTTAGGAAAATCTATGATAAATCCAGCAAAGTCAGGTTTATATCTGTTTGCCATCATGATATCCTGGGAACGTCTGAGCCCACAGATTTTTATCTTTGTCATCCTCTGAGTTCCTCCAATTTTGCCTTCTTGTCTTCAGCTCTCATCAGAGTCTCACCTATCAGAACCGCGTCTGCTCCCAGTTCTCTAAGCTTTCTGACATCATCGGCTGTCTTTATACCGCTTTCTGAGACGAATACCGTATCATCCGGTATCAGGTCTATAAGTCTCTTTGTATTATCTGTGTCAACTGTGAAGTCCTTCAGATTACGGTTATTAACTCCGATAATTTTTGCCCCACAATCGATAGCGGTGCGGATTTCTTCTGCATTATGTGCCTCTACAAGTGCATCCATCCCAAGTTCTTCAGCTCTTGCCTTGTACTTTCTGATTTTATCCGGTGTAAGTATCGCACAGATCAGAAGAACTGCTGAAGCACCAAATACTCTAGCCTGATCTACCATATACTCATCGATGGTGAAGTCTTTTCTAAGCACTGGTATACTTACTTCTGAAGTGATTTCTTTTAGATACTCATCACTTCCCAGGAACCAGTGTGGTTCAGTAAGACAAGAGATGGCTGAAGCGCCTGCTGCCTCGTATTCCTTTGCGATCTCGAGGTACGGGAAGTCTGGTGCGATAAGTCCCTTAGAAGGAGATGCTTTCTTCACCTCACAGATAACGGAAATACCCGGCTTTTTCAGTGCATCTAGGAACGATGGTACTTCACCCTCATCCGCTTTCGCATCGGCAGCTTTATGCATTTTTTCAGGAGAAATCTCTTTTTTCTGAGATACTATGCGCTCACGGGTCTTTGCCGCTATTTCATCCAAAATATTCATCTCATCACCTCATGTATCAATGGGGACGCGTACAACTGACACACTATTTATTCGTCTCTTCTATAAACTGCTTCAGCTTCTCAGCTGCTTTTCCACTGTCGATCAGTTCCTCGGCTTTTTTTACGCCTTCCTTCATATCCTTTGCCTTTCCAGCGATATAAATGGCTGCTCCGGCGTTAAGGCATACAGCCTGACGCTTCGGTCCTTTGTCTTTTCCATTAAGGATATCTCTGGTAATCTGTGCGTTTTCTTCAGGTGTTCCACCGCGAAGCTCTGATTTATCACAGGTCTTGTATCCGAAGTCCTCAGGCTTTATCTGATAAACTCCCTGTCTTGTCCCATTTATCTCGCAGATAGAAGTAGGAGAGCTCATCGAGATCTCGTCTAAGCTGTCAAGTCCGTAAACCACCATTCCACGCTTTACACCGAGATTGTGGAGAACTGTTGCGAGCGGCTCTAACAGCGATTCCTCGTAAACTCCCATTACCTCATATGCTGCACCCGCTGGTGACGTAAGAGGCCCCAGGATATTAAAAATAGTACGGATGCCAAGCTCTTTTCTGACCGGTCCGACAAATCTCATAGCTGAATGGTACTTCTGAGCGAACAGGAAACAGATATTTATCTTCTTAAGTATTTCCAGGTTTCTGGCTGGATCGATGTCTATTTTTACACCAAGAGCCTCAAGACAATCGGCTGCGCCTGATTTCGATGAAGCAGCTCTGTTTCCATGCTTTGCCACAGGAATTCCGTCGGCTGCTATTATGATAGAAGCAGTAGTAGAGATGTTAAATGAGTTTGAACCATCTCCGCCGGTTCCTACGATCTCCAGCACATCCATATCGTTCAAGAGTTTTGTACCTGCGGCTCTCATGCCTTCAGCCGATGCTGTGATCTCATCGATTGTCTCTCCCTTCATCGACATAGCAGTCAGATATGCTGCTTCCTGCACCTGACTGGCATTTCCGCTCATGATCTCGTCCATTACCTGTCTGGCCTCATCATAGGTCAGGTCCTGCTTTTTCACTACTTTTTTGATTGCTTCAGCTATCATTTTCTTCTTCCTTTCTTTGTGTCAGTGAACGCGTCACCAGTGACACACTTTACATCTTAAAAAAATTCTCCATTATCTGTTTTCCTACGTCCGTCATGACTGATTCCGGATGGAACTGTACTCCGAAGACCGGATACTCAATATGCTCGACTGCCATTATCTCTTCGCGCTCATCATCTGATACAGCTGTTATCCGAAGACACGATGGAAGAGTGTCCTTATCAGCTTCGAGTGAATGGTACCTGGCTGCATCGAATACTTTCGGAAGTCCGTCTAAGAGCCTGCTTTCTCCGGTTCTCCTGATAGGCTTCTTCTTCCCATGCATCAGCTCTTTAGCGTAAGTTATACGGCCTCCAAAAGCCTCGACTATCGCCTGATGTCCTAGACAGACACCCATAATCGGTATTTTTCCACTGAAATGCTTTATCAGGTCTATGCAGATACCAGCGTCCGAAGGTCTTCCAGGACCGGGAGAGAGCAGCAGATGGTCGGGACTTAATTTTTCCACTTCGTTCACAGTCATATCATCGTTTCTGATAACCTTTATATCTGGATTTACTGAGCCAGCCAGATGATATAGATTATAAGTAAAACTATCGTAGTTATCTACCAGAAGTACCATCAGATGCCTCCTTCCGCTTTTTCAACCGCGAGAACCACTGCCTTTGCCTTGTTCTGACATTCCTGGAATTCCTTTTCTGGAACTGAATCGGCTACTATGCCGGCCCCTGAACGAATGGTTATCTGGTCATTTTTCTTATAAGCAAGTCTTATCGCGATGCAGACATCCAGGTTACCGCTGAAATCTATGTAACCAATAGCGCCGCCGTAGATTCCTCTCTGATTATGCTCGAGTTCTTCGATTATCTGGCATGCCCGGAACTTCGGTGCCCCGGAAAGGGTTCCTGCTGGAAGTATGGCGTCTATCGCATCTATAGCGTCTTTGTCATCGGCTATCTCACCCTCTACAGTGGAGCCTATGTGCATGACCTGTGAATACTTCTGAACCTTCAGGTAATCAGTGACTTTTACAGTGCCAAGCTTACTTACCTTTCCGACATCGTTTCTGCCGAGATCTACCAGCATATTATGCTCTGAGAGCTCTTTTTCATCGGAGAGAAGGTCTTTTATCAGTGCCTCGTCTTCGGCGTCATTTTTTCCACGAGGCCTTGTGCCTGCCAGTGGGAAACTCGATATCTTACCGTCCTGAAGTCTCGCAAGCGTCTCCGGAGAAGCTCCGGTCAGTTCTATATCTCCACTCGAAAAGTAGAACATATAAGGACTCGGGTTTGAGGTGCGAAGAACTCTGTAAGTATCGAACAAATCTCCCTTTGCCCTTGCTATAAGCGGATCGGAGAGCACCACCTGAAATATATCACCTTCGTGGATATAATGCTTTGCCTTATCCACCATCTGTGCGTATTCTTCTTTTGAGAACATCGGCTCGATCTCGGTCTCCAGCTTCAGAGGCCTGAAATCGTATGATTTTTCTCCTGTCAGAGCACTTTTTATCTCGGCGATCCTTTCTTCAGCCTTTTTATAAGAAGTTTCCGGTTCCGATGTATCAACGCCGCTTATCAGATATATCTTCTGCTTATAGTGATCAAATGCTATGACATCATTAAAGAGCATCAGATCCATGTCTTTGAAGTCGCCGTCATCACTTAACTCGAGCTTTGGCTCTGCGTACCTGATATAATCATAAGAAAAATATCCGACCAGCCCGCCTGTAAAATACGGCAGTTCCTTTAATACAGCACTTTTATACTTTCTTATTATTTTTCTCAGCTCTTCACCAGGATGCTTCACCTCAAGCTCTATAGTCTCTTTCGTACCATCATCCAGAAGAGTTTTCTCTATCATATGACCTTTCTGACAGGTAATCTCCATCGAAGGCTTGTATCCAAGGAAAGAGTAGCGTCCCCAGGTCTTGTCCTGGCTCGCGCTCTCAAGCAGATACACATGATTGCTGACTGCTCTTAATTTTTTCATGGCCATGATCGGGGTTATCATGTCAGCATACATCTCTTCGTACACCGGAACCCTTCTGAAATCGCTATCCATCGCGATTTCTTTGACTCTCGCTAAATCTGGTTTCACCTGATTCTCCTTTCTTTGAACTTCGCCTTCTTCATAATGAAAAAGACCCGCTCCCAAAGACATCCATATAGAATGTCTTCAGGAACGAGCCCTATAATAATCTATAGTCCCGCGGTGCCATCCTGATTCACGGATTACCGTACTCTTAGCGAAGTACCAACATACTTCCGGCAACTGACGTATGCCCCACGTCACAGGATACTCAGGATCAGCTTCCCTTTCACTGTGCCCTCAGCGGTCCATTTATGAAATCTGCCTACGACCCTGTTCTCATCATCCAGGACTCTCTGTGCGCGCTCGATAACCTTTATCTCCGCTTCAACGGTTTTCATTTGCTTCTTGAATTGTTCTCATCTTACTACTTGAATAAGAAAAATGCAAGCTCTTTTTTCAGATTTTCATGCCAGTCTTAGCTGATATGTATACCTTTCGTCTTACTCTTCGGTACACTGTTTTCTTTGATCGACTTTGCTTTACTGTCGCTGTCTATACGAATACTATATTCCCTTGTCCCGGTTATTTTATTTTTCTTTATCGATTTTACCGCAGCATCACCTATCGAAATCCCGTTACGGCCTTTTTTTGCAGTGATCTTGTTTCCGTTTATCGAGTTCACTTGAATCTTTCCATAACCGCTGGCATAGTTAAATGTACGAATTCCAGCTTCGAACGGTCCTTTGATCGTGTTATTGTTTACAGTGATCTTTTTGCTTCCATCCTTTATATAAATGGCATAGTATTTTTTGTTTACTCCGGTGATCTTATTCTTAGTTATAGATATATCCTCGCTGTCTAACAATATGATCGGCGATTTCCCCTTGGCTTTGGTTTTTATCTCATTTCCTGTTATCTCGACATTTTTTATCGGGTAATCACCTGCCGGAATCACATCACCTGACTTCTGACCCTTGCCAGCACTGTCAAACTTTATTCCCTTCAAGTATATGCCGTTTCCGTCTGACGAATTTATCGTATTATTTTCTATTACACCGTTAGTTTCTGGATTAGCGTAACTATTATCTCCATTCGCCGGAAGGTAACTCCCGTTTCTGGTATCCTTTATATTATAGATTTCTATACCATTATCATCACTGTTTATAGTATTACCGGATATCGTCAGATCCTTCATGTTACAGAGATATAGTCCGACATTTTTGACATCATCCAGTGTATTATTCTGTATTTTTACATTTGTATATGGAATTCCGTAAACTCCGGTGTGTGCGCCGACTGCACGGGTCACGTTTCTAAACGTACAGTTCTCAACAGTTATGTTCTTAGATACGTAATCACGTTCATTGTCCATATTTTCATAGCCATTGAAGTGATCACTGACCAGGATATCTATCTGGATACACTCGCCGCCATCGCTTACTCCGTCACTTGATGAGTCGTGGAAGTAGCAGTTGCCCACAGTCATTCCATCTACAGCCGCTGTCTCCATCAGATGACCGTTCTTCGAATTAAAAAGCTCTGCATTTTTTATCGTAAAATTCTTCGCATGTGCTACCTTTATGGATGTTCCACTTTCTTCGCACCTGTCCCATTTACCGCCGTCTACAGTTATATTACTGTAAAAATAACCGCTCGAATCATCCCATGAACCTGTCCCGACTTTCAAAAGGTTATCATATAATCCGTCCGAGGCTTTTATCACTGCATTTCCTGCATCAAGGTAAGTGTTCGAATAGATATGCAGGCTTGAATAGATCTCATAGGTTCCATCCGAAAGTGTTACCTTATACGGAGTTTCTGCTGTAGCCTTTTCATTTGCCTCATTAAATGCGCTCTGAATAGCAGCTTCTCCCTGATCCGGAGTAACCGTGATCTGATGATATTCTTCCGCCTTTGCCGGCTTCGCGCTGAAAAAAATTCCTGCAGCCGCAGTAACAGCAAGCGATGCCACCAACCATTTTAGTTTTTCTGAATTCATATATTTTTCCTCTTTTCTATAAAATTGCCTCATTATAATACGGTAAAATCCCGTCAGGTGTCAATTGATGAATATTTTTCAATACATGCTTGACTTTTATTCATTTAAGGACTATTGTACTTTTTGACAGTAAAATACTTCATCTAATGGAAAAAGAAAGAAGGTTCGATCAATGAACAGTCTGGTAATCTTACTTATCGCTGCCGTCTGTCTTGTCATCGGGTACGTCTTTTACGGCGGCTACCTGGTAAAGACATGGGGCATCGACCCGAACAGAAAAACTCCCGCAGTTGAAAAGAACGACGGTGTCGACTATGTGCCGACTTCGAAGTTCACAGTTTTCGCCCACCAGTTTTCATCTATAGCAGGTGCTGGCCCGGTACAGGGACCTATTCTCGCTTCTATGTTCGGCTGGGTGCCGGTTCTCCTCTGGCTTTTGTTCGGAGGCATTTTCTTCGGAGCAGTTCAGGACTTCGGTTCTCTGTATGCATCCGTTAAGAACAGCGGTAAGTCGATTACCCTCGTCATTGAAAAATATATAGGAAAGACCGGAAGAAGAGTCTTCACGATGTTCTGCTGGCTCTTCTGTCTCCTTGTTATCGCAGCTTTCACCTCGATGTGCTCGAGCACTTTTGCACCAGTGATCGCCGATGGCACTTCAAAGGCTGCTGCTCAGACGACTCTCTATAACGGAGCTTCAGCCGGTTCTATCTCACTGCTTTTTATAGCAGGTGCCATTGTCTTAGGTCTTTTCCTTAAAAAGACAAAGCTCAAGAATGAAGCTGTCAAAGCTGTTATCGCTATAGCTTTAGTAGTTGCTATGTACGCTATCGGAATGCATCTTCCTATCTATTTAAGCGCCAGCCAGTGGAACTTCGTGATCATGGCTTACATCTTCGTAGCAGCGCTTCTTCCTATGTGGCTTCTGATGGAGCCTCGTGATTACATGACGACTTTCTCGATGCTCTTCATGATCATCGGAGCAGTAGTAGGTATCTTCGTAGCTCATCCTTCGATGAAGCTGAATGCCTTTAATGGTTTTGCAGTCGTTAATTCTACAGGCGCCAAACAGTACCTTTTCCCGACACTTTTCGTAACTATTGCCTGCGGAGCTATCTCAGGTTTCCACAGCCTTGTTTCTTCGGGAACTACTTCAAAGACCATCCGTAATGAAAAGGATATGAAGTTCGTAGGCTACGGAGCCATGCTTCTCGAGACTTTAGTCGGCGTTATCTCGCTGATAGTTGTCGGAGCTGTCGCAAAAGGAGGACTTGCTCCTGCAAATCAGACACCTTTCGCTATTTTCTCAAGCGGTGTCGCAGGATTCTTCGAACTCCTTGGAATCCCGAATTCAGTCGCAAACGTATTCATGACGATGTGCGTTTCAGCCCTCGCCCTTACGACTCTAGATTCTGTAGCCCGTCTTGGAAAAATGTTCTTCCAGGAACTGTTCCGTACTGAAGCTCCTGACTCTGAGAAGTCAGCCACTGAAAAAATCCTGACAAACCCTATAGTAGCTACACTTATCACCCTGGTTCTCGGATATATCCTCTGCCTCGGCGGTTATCAGAATATCTGGGCTCTGTTCGGTTCAGCAAACCAGATGCTCGGAGCTGTAGTTCTCTTAGGAATCGCAGTTTTCCTTAAAGCTACTAACCGTAAGAACGTAATGCTTTTCCCACCGATGGTCATAATGATCGCCGTTACATACACAGCCATCATCCAGAATGTAATTGGCAATGTAAAGGCTTTCGCATCAGGTCAGGGAACTTTCCTGATCAACGGAATGCAGCTTATCGTTGCAGCATTCCTGATCATCCTCGGAGCGTTCGTCATAGTGATGTGCTTTAAGTCACTTGCCCAGTTCCGTAAACAGCGTCTCAGTGAAACAGTCGAAGCATAAATATAACTGAATTTTCAAGTCGCTCCGGATTTCTCCGGGGCGATTTTTTTATGGATTTTATACTGTAAATCTGCTATCATGTGAGTATTGTAATTTAAAGAAAGGGGTCTTTTTATGGACTATAATAATGGTAATGACTGGAACGACAACCAGTGGAATAACGATAACGGATGGCAGCAGACTCCACCGCCTTTTCATAGACAGCCTATATTTTATAATGGAATACTTAATCGCTCTGTGCTGAAAAGTGAGTCCAGGATCATGTTCCGACAGAATTACGGAACTGTTCTCGCATCAACTATCCTGCCTTCTATCATAGCAGCCGGAGTCGTAGCGATACCTCTTATCGGCGGTATTCTTTCCTGGCTTTTTGCACCGATCCTCTATATCGGCGGATACTACGTGATCCTTGGTATCATCAGAAATCATAACTTCCATATTGGCAATATGTTCGAC
>JAQXXU010000131.1 GCA_029226225.1 Lachnospiraceae bacterium
ACAAGGATAGGAAGATAATGGGACAGTACGTGATGAAAGGCGGGACACCGCTGTACGGATCTGTAAATATATCAGGAGCAAAAAATGCCGCGCTAGCTATACTCGCGGCAGCGGTCATGGCAGATGAGGACGTGACGATCACGAACCTGCCGGACGTAAATGACGTGCGGGTAATGCTCGGAGCCATCGACGAGATCGGCGCGAAGGTCGAAAGACCTGACAGGCATTCAGCCATCATAAATGGCTCTACTATAAATGTCCTGACAGTAGATTATGAATATATCAAAAAAATCCGCGCATCCTACTACATGCTCGGAGCTCTTTTAGGAAAATACAAAAAGGCCGAAGTGGCTCTACCGGGAGGCTGTGCCATAGGAGCCAGACCTATGGATCTTCATACAAAGGGCTTCAGAGCTTTAGGAGCCACGGTGGATGAGGGTTACGGACTAATCTCCGCGAAGGCCGAGAGACTTGTCGGAACACACATCTACTTAGATAAGGTATCAGTAGGTGCTACGATCAATATAATGATGGCAGCCGTTCTCGCAGAGGGAAAGACCAGCATCGAGAATGCAGCAAAAGAGCCGCATGTCGTAGATGTAGCGAATTTCTTAAACAGCATGGGGGCTGACATAAAGGGTGCTGGTACAGACCTGATCAGGATAAACGGTGTAGAACATCTCCACGGAACTGAGTATTCGGTCATTCCAGATCAGATAGAGGCAGGTACTTTCATGTACGCTGCAGCAGCTACTCATGGTGAGATAACTGTAAAGAACGTGATACCGAAGCATCTCGAAGCTACGACAGCAAAGCTATTAGAGGCAGGATGTCGTATCGCCGAGGGAGATGACATGGTGACAGTATCGGCAAAGGACGTAGTTCTCCAGCCGACACAGGTGACGACACTTCCGTATCCGGGATTTCCTACAGATATGCAGCCACAGATGACTGTAGTCTTAGGACTTGCTGATGGAGTCAGTACGGTGACAGAGAGCATCTTTGATAACAGGTTCAAGTATGTCGCAGAGCTGGCTAGAATGGGAGCGTCAATCCGTGTCGAGAGTAACATCGCGATAATCACAGGGGTCGATCACTACACTGGTGCGAGAGTCGACGCGCCGGACCTCAGAGCCGGAGCAGCACTCGTCATAGCCGGACTTGCAGCAGACGGCATGACGACTGTAGATGATATCAGGTTTATCGAGAGAGGGTATGAGGACTTCACAGAAAAACTCCGTGGAGTCGGCGCCAATATCGAGAAGGTCGATGATGAGCGCGCGTTAAAGAAGTTTATGTTTCAGGTGTCGTGACTATGAGAATACTTTTTCTGTACTGGAATTGTTTTAACGGAGAGGCCACACAGGAAGCGATGAAGAAGCAGGGCCATACGGTCCTGCCTTTTTTTCACCATGATTATAACGAGCTTCAGTCTGACGAGTTCAAAAAGATATTTGAAAAATTCGTCAGAATCAAAAAGCCGCAGGTAGCTTTTTCATATAACTACTACCCGCTGATGGCTGAGTGCTGCCATGATATGAATCTGCCGTATATATCTGTCGTTTACGACAATCCGGCTGTTTACGTCTATTCGTATACGCTTATGTTTCCGACAAATCATGTCTATATCTTTGATTCGGAGTGGGTGCAGGAGTTTAATGCCGGCGGACTTAAGAACGTGCATTATATCACGCTTCCGGGCGATGTCGGCAGGATGCGTCAGATAAATGCTGTAAAAGAAAAAAAGTACGCCTGTGACATCTCGTTCGTCGGAGCACTCTATAATGAGCGGCATAACTTCTATGAGCAGATGGAAGAAAATCTATCGGATCACATGAAGGGATTTCTCGAGGGACTGATGGATGCCCAGTCGTTAGTCTATGGGACAGACATCATAAAGCCGGCGCTAAACGATGATGTGCTCGCGACACTTCGCAAAGCTCTTCCGGTGATGCCGGACAGACTTTCAGTAGAGCCGAAGTATTACAGATTCTTAAAGTACGTGATCGGGAGAAAACTGACGAGCCGCGAGAGGATAAAGTACCTGACCGCTCTCGGGAAAAAATATCCTGTAGACCTCTATACTTTAGATGACAAGGTACAGATCCCAGGAGTCAGAAACTGCGGGTTAGCTGATTATGAGGCAGTCATGCCACTGGTTTTTAACCAGAGCAGGATAAACCTGAACATAACGCTTCGAAGCATTAACACCGGAATCCCGCAGAGGTGCATGGATGTCATGAGCTGTGAGGGATTTTTGCTGACGAACTATCAGGCAGATTTTTTCCTGGATACGATAACAGATGACGGTTCGGCAGCATTCATACCTGGAACTGATTATGATTTCTACTCGAGTACTGACGAACTGATGGAAAAAGTAGAGTATTACCTGAGCCATGAAAGTGACCGCGCGGAGATAGCGCACAATGGTTTTGAGAAAGTGAAGAAGTACTATTCGCTCGACCATTTCCTTCACAGGGTGCTCGATGAATTTCTATGAAGAAAATGCGGTGTAGAGAAGCTTCTGAAGAACTATCTCGTAGGTGTAGCACTTCTTTAGCTTCTCAAAGCCGGCTTCGGCGATCTGCCGTCTCTCGGATTCATGGTCCAGATAGTATGCACAGAGTTCCTGGAGCTCGTCGAGGCTTTCATACATGACGAGCTCTTCACCCGGTACGAAAAGCTCCTGAATCTCCTCCTGGAAGTTGCTGATGCAGAACCCGCCACAGGATAGGATATCAAAAATCCGAAGAGGAAGTCCTGTCCTTATCGGCTTCGAGGTCGTATTTATATTTATTTTCGATTCGTGAAAAATGACCGGCATCTCTTCCTGGGACTTAGCGAGTCCCCTGTTTTCGAGTTTAGGAAGACCCGAGGTGTCGCTTCCGGTATAGATCGTCGTATCGAAATGCTCAGAAAGCATCCGGAAAGTATCATCGCGTTCGAGTGCTGTTATGGCGTTTCCGATGTACTCCTGGGAGACGATCCTTTTATCAGTCAGAAAACTCTTCTCTGGCGGCACCGGAAAAACCGGAAGTGACTTCTTTACTTCTGCGACGATATCATCAGTCAGAAGCTCCTCTATGAAGTAGTAGCCGTAGACCGACTCCTGGGCTTTCATGATGCCTTCGATGTAGCCTTTTGTGTGTTCTGAGAGCCCATTCGCTGCGGAGAGAGGATTTTTCTCGGAGTAGAGGCTTCCGACAAAGACGATGCTGTGGGAAAACTCCTGACGTTTTGTGACAGGCGTACTATTTATGACAGCTGTCCTTTTTCTTACAGAGCCGGCGAGCGGCAGATGGAAAATGCAGTCGGGATTCAGTGGATGGATTTCGTCGTAGACTGCGCGGTCGAAGATAAATGTACGGTTGTATCTATTTGTGATCGCGGAGGTGTAGAGCTCCAGAACCGGGGCATCGACGACCCACGACACGTAGCGCAGATGCAGGATATTCGCGAGCTCTGACACATACGGGAAAAAATTGATCGAGAAAATGAAGTCGCACGGATTCTTGTCGACAAATTCATAGAATCGTGTCAGTGCCTCGGATGGCAGGTCGTTTTTGACTGTGATCTCGCGGCTGTACTCGATGACTTCGAGCCCGAACTCCTTAAATGTGTCGATGATATCCGGCTCGAGGATGCTGCCGTATCTTACGAATATGACTTTCATGGTTTATCTCCTGTACATGACTTTTGCTTTGGCGACAATGCGCGAGATGAGGCGTGAGTCATGTTTACAACTATATAGTTTTTGACAAAGTGGTAAAGTGCGCAGCGAGGCGGCGGGCCAGACAGGGCGTGACTCGGGTTTTTCGTTGCGACGCAGCGCGATGCGCAGCCGCTGGAGCACCGTTAACAGCTACGTTTGCGGAAGCGGCTGCCAATAGGCGAGCGCGAGGAGCAGAAAAACACGGTGGAGCGCCATGGCGGTCTGCCGCCTCGCCTCGCACGTTTTGCGCACATTTATTATAAACGATTGACAAAACTATGGAAACACACACAACGAAAAAAATCCTGGCCTACCGCTGGATGGCATACAATTACGACGATGTCCTTGAATCATTCAGAAGACTGGGATATGAAGTGAAATGCATTTACCAGAAACTGATGAATTATGATATAAATGAAGCCTTTGCATCACGCCTGGAAAAGGAAATCTCAGAAAATGCATATGACTTTGTTTTCACGATAAATTATTTTCCGGTAATTTCTGATACCTGTCAGAAACTGGGTATCAGGTATGCGGTCTACAGCTGCGACAGCCCATTGATCTCGATGTACCACGAGTCGGTGTTTAATGACGTAAACAGGATATTTTTATTCGATGCCGAGGCAGTCGTGAAGTTCAGGGCGCTCGGCGTAAAGCATGTGAAGTACCTTCCGCTCGGTGTAGACTGCGCCCGCCTCGATAGACAGCTCTCGCTGCCGTCACCGTTTGATGAAAAAGTCACGAAGACACTTCAGAATTCTTTAAGCTTTGTCGGGAGCCTCTATGAGAAAAATTCATATGACAGGACGGCAGACGAGCTTCCGGAATACCTGCGTGGTTACTTTGATGCCTGCATGGAGCTTGAAAGCAGGAGGTTCGGAACAGAGCACGTCCTTGACGAACTCATGACAACGGAGATCAGTGAGGAGTTGATGGAACATCTCGACTTCAAAAAATCAGATCGGTCATTTTCACAGCTGCCATTCGTATTTTCTACAACATCACTTGGCTTCAAATGCGCGCAGATTCAGCGTAAGCGGGAACTTATAGCACTGTCAAAAACGCATAGTGTCTGTCTTTTTACAGAGAGTGACACCTCGGATATTTTTTCGGTGAAAAATCTCGGAGGAGTAGATTACAGGGTTATAATGCCGTGGGTATTTAAAGAGTCGGCGGTAAATCTGAATTTCACGATCCCGAATATCCATACCGGAATTCCACTCAGGGTCTGGGACGTACTAGGAGCACACGGGTTTCTGATCACAAATCACCAGAGGGAGCTGGACAGTTATTTTGAAGATGGGGAGGATATAGTATGGTTCGATACAGAAGAGGAACTGCTTGACAAGGCGGATTTTTATCTCACCGAAAAAAATGCCTCCCTGCGAGATCGGATATCGCAGAGAGGCTATGATGAGGTGGCGTCATATCATACTTTCGACCAGAGGATCACTCAGCTGCTTTCTGAGATCTGAGCCTCACAGCTTCTCGTCTATCAGCAGGCCTGAATAAGGGCTTGTGGCGTAGACTGCAGTGAAGTGGTTCTTGGTCGGGTCCTTGTATTCGATAGTTATCTTCTTCACGAAGCGCATCGGGTCGACGGATGACTTCTCGGCTTCACGGTGCATGGCAGCTTTGAAGCGATTGATATTATGGAAAGCGTCCTTTACGCCTACACCGGATACTGACTCGTCGAGCTGGTCGCGGTCGATCTGCAGGAGACCGAAATCGTCATAGGTGATGCCGATCGAAGACAGCTCGTCCTCGAGGGAAGAACCAACAGAAGACATCTCCTTCACCAGGCTGTCATCACCGCTGGTATCAGCATACTTGTGTCCTACAGCGATAAAGCTGTTATATGAATCAATAAGCTCACTGACTGAATCAGCGATCATATCAGTATCTGCCTTGAAGCCAATCGTGACAGGCTTTCCCGGTGAAGTAGTATCCTTCAGGTCGAGAGCGAAACTCTGGTTTATCGTAAAAGAATTCGATAGAGAGTGGTGTTCCTCACCATTTAATAAAAATGTCGAGTTCTCAGCGGGCTGGGTCACCTGTTCGATGCCTAAAGCCTTCAGTACATTATAACTGGATCCGGAGCTTATCCTGAATAGGTACTTCTCTGTAGAGGATAGTCCGGTCTGCTTCGACGTGATGCGAAGAGACGACATCCTGCCGAAGTCTTTTATATCAGCTGTGAGCCCGGTGTCTGATGAGTTTATCAGGCGGGCGATCTTCTGCTGGACGTCGAGGTCCGAATCGCCGTCATTTACCGTGAACTGGAACTCGTATGAGCCGGAGTTCGTATCGAGATCGAAGCTGTATGAACCGGGCTTGAACTCGTGACTGTTCTTTACGAGTGGATGCCCTTCATTCACCTGCGGCTTTGCCAGACTCTTCACATCTACTGTAAAAGTATCAGATGTATCGATGTCTGCATCCTGGTTTCCTATATAGTCGACTCCGACTTTATCCTCATCTGAGGAATAAGCCTTTTTTTCATTCAGGACAGACTCGATACTTCCAGAACCGCCGCCCATTTTCATCACGATGTTCTCCATCTGATGGGCATTGGCCTTTAAGTCTATCGCGAATTCCGCTACTCGCGGTGTATAATCGATTTTATATACAGGGGAATTCCGGTTGGCCCGGATCATGCGGCTGTAAACGTCTCGCAGCTCGCTTTTCTTATGGTTATCATACTTCGCGGAGGAAGTCTGATTGCCGTATGTGGACATGAGGTAGCCTAGTACTACCGTGCTGTTTATGATGGCCATAGCACTTCCTCCTTTCTTCCGTGAAACTATACCGGCTGGCTCCCTGAATCCATTTCGGGCCTAACTGTCAGCCAATATGAAAATGCTTTGCCTTTTTGTGTGACAATTGGTTTTCTTTATAAATATACAAGCTAATACTACCACAAATACAACATAAAATAAATATTTTTTCTGAAAAAGCCGAAAAAACTTGACACAGGGTCGGGCACGTGTTATTATGTCACGGTGACGGAAGGCAGGGCCTTATTTTTTTGCCTAAAATCATCTGCAATTCATCGTGCATGGGTGTGATGATTTTTTGGCGTAGCGGAAAAAAGAAAGCCCTAACAAACACAACAAATACATTGATTTGGAGGTGGAAGTTGTGCGTACAAAAATAACACTTGCCTGCACAGAGTGTCAGCACAGGAATTACAACCTGACAAAAGACAAGAAGACACATCCCGAGAGAATGGAGACCAAGAAGTACTGCCCATTCTGCAGAAAACACACTTTACACAAGGAAACTAAGTAAAGGAGCGCTCTTATGGCAGAAGCAAAGACTAAGACGAAGAAAAAAAGCTTTTCCGAATGGTGGGATGGAATAAAGACTGAATTCGGAAAGATCGTCTGGGCAGACAGAAAGACCGTAGGCCGCCAGACCACAGCAGTGGTCATCATTTCAGTCATCCTGGGACTGCTTATCGTATTTTTTGATATGGTGATACAGTACGGGGTTGACAAACTGATAAAGCTCTGATGGAGGAGAAGCGTTAATGGCAGAGACAGAAGATTCAGCAAAGTGGTATGTAGCCCATACCTATTCTGGTTATGAGAACAAAGTAAAGACCACTATTGAGGAAGCGGTGGCGAACCGTCATCTCGAGGATCAGATCCTTGAGGTAAGGGTTCCGACCGAAGAGGTCTCGGAAGTAAAGAACGGCAGAAAGCGTCAGGTACAGAAGAAACTCTTCCCAGGATACGTTCTGATCAGAATGGTCATGAATGATGATACCTGGTATGTGGTGAGAAACACCCGAGGAGTTACAGGATTCGTGGGACCTGGCAGTAAGCCGGTACCGCTTTCGGACTATGAGATGAGAAGCCTTGGCATAAAGACCACAGCTCCTGTAGAAGTGGATTTCGCCGAGGGAGATACGGTTTCTGTTATCGGGGGCATCTGGAAAGATACCACCGGAGTCATTACCGCTCTTAATCCTGGCAAGCAGACGGTTACTATCTCGGTCGAGATGTTCGGGCGCGAAACCCCGGTAGAGATTGGTTTCGCGGATGTTAAGAAGATCTGACCTAAAAATACTGTCAGATCAAGGAAGGAGAATTAACGTGGCAAAGAAGATTGAAGGTTATATCAAACTTCAGATTCAGGCCGGCAAAGCTACACCGGCTCCACCTGTTGGCCCGGCACTTGGTCAGCATGGTGTAAACATCGTAGAATTCACGAAGCAGTTCAACGCTAAGACAGCAGATATGGGAGACACAATCGTTCCTACTATCATCACTGTTTACGCTGACAGAAGCTTCACATTCGTTACAAAGACTCCGCCAGCAGCTGTTCTTATAAAGAAAGCATGCAAGCTTCAGAAAGCTTCAGGCGAGCCGAACAAGAAGAAGGTCGCAAAGATCACAAAGGCTCAGCTTCAGGAAATCGCTGAGACAAAGATGCCAGACCTTAACGCTGCAAACATTGAGTCCGCTATCTCGATGATCGCAGGAACAGCCCGTTCAATGGGCGTAGAGGTTGTTGACTGACCGAAAGGATTGAGATGAGAGCAAGTCGAAGACGCAGCTCGAATCCAATCCGAGGTCGTTCTCTGAGATTAGCGAAAACGAGCCAGCGGCGAAGTTTGAGCTTAATGAAGAGAACTTCCTTAATGAGTAGTGTGGGAGGGATTTCCTTTCCCATTAGAACCACAGGAGGAATTTTTTCATCATGAAAAGAGGAAAAAAATATCAGGACGCTGTAAAGTCCTTTGATAGATCAAAGCAGTACGATCCGGCTGAAGCCGTTTCGATCGTTAAGAAAAATGCCACTGCCAAGTTCGATGAGACCATCGAAGTTCACATCCGTACAGGATGCGACGGCCGTCATGCCGACCAGCAGATCCGTGGCGCTGTTGTTCTTCCTCATGGAACAGGTAAGACTGTTCGTGTCCTTGTATTCGCTAAGGGTGCAAAGGCTGATGAGGCACAGGCTGCAGGAGCTGATTTCGTAGGAGCTGAGGAACTCATTCCGAAGATCCAGAACGACGGCTGGCTTGATTTCGATGTAGTAGTAGCTACTCCGGATATGATGAGCGTTGTAGGACGTCTTGGTCGTGTACTCGGACCTAAGGGCTTAATGCCAAACCCTAAGGCTGGTACAGTTACGATGGATGTCACAAAAGCTATCAACGACATTAAAGCCGGTAAAATCGAGTATCGTCTGGACAAGGCAAATATAATCCATGTACCGGTAGGAAAAGCTTCATTCAGTGAGGCTGATCTTGCTGACAACTTCCAGTCGCTTATGGATGCGATTGTCAAAGCTCGTCCGAGCACTCTTAAGGGAACCTACCTTAAGAACATCACCCTGACCTCTACTATGGGTCCTGGTGTCCGTGTTAATGCGGCAGCCTATGGCGCTTAATTAACACTTGACAAACGCATTCGAAGAATGTAATATATAAAAGCTTGCCATAGACAGCAGGTGCTCTATAGAGCGCAACGCGTATGCTACCTGCCGAGGTAATGACTATTTTTATTAGATCATTATGAATCCTGTGGCGCGTCCACAGGATTTTTTTATTGCAAGTGAATAAAAACACAGGAGGTAAAGTAAATTGGCTAAAGTCGAATTAAAACAGCCTATCGTAGACGAGATCTCAGAGCAGATCAAGGATGCGCAGTCTGTTGTTATCGTAGACTACCGCGGCCTTACTGTAGCCCAGGATACTGATCTGCGTAAGCAGCTCCGTGAAGCTGGCTGCACATACAAGGTCTACAAGAATACGATGATGAAGCGTGCATTCGAAGGTACTGACTGTGAGCAGCTCTCAGGACTTCTTGAGGGAACTAACGCCATCGCTATTTCAAAGGATGACGCTACAGCTCCGGCACGTATCATCGCAAAGGTGGCAAAGGATGCCCCTGCACTTGAGGTAAAGGCTGGTATCGTAGAGGGTACTTACTACGATGCAGAAGGAATGAAGACTATTGCTTCTATCCCTTCAAGAGACGAGCTTCTTTCACGTCTTCTTGGTTCTCTTCAGAGTCCTATCACGAACTTCGCGAGAGTGCTTAAGCAGATCGCTGATAAGGGCGGTGGAGAAGCAGCTGAAGCAGCAGCTCCAGCAGAAGAAGCAGCACCGGCTGCAGAGTAAAATATTATTTCTTATGAGGTGTGTCCGGCACAGCCGGTCATACGAAATTGTGTAAAGAGCGTCGAAAGCGATTAAATACAGACAGGGCGCGCCAGTCGGAATTAGCCCTGTCGACGGAATACTTAATGAATAGGACGCACTACAAAAATTTTGGAGGAAAAAACAAAATGGCTAAGATGACAACAGATGAGTTTATCGCAGCAATCAAAGAGCTTTCAGTTCTTGAGTTAAACGACCTTGTAAAGGCTTGTGAGGAAGAGTTCGGCGTTTCAGCAGCAGCTGGCGTTGTAGTAGCAGCAGGCGGCGCAGCAGGTGCTGGTGCAGCTGAGGAGAAGGACAGCTTCGACGTAGAGCTGACTGAGATCGGCGCTAACAAAGTAAAGGTTATCAAGGTAGTTCGTGAGGCTACTGGCCTTGGACTTAAGGAAGCTAAGGATCTCGTTGATTCAGCTCCGAAGGTTATCAAAGAGGGCGCTGACAAGGCTACAGCTGATGACCTCAAGGCTAAGCTTGAGGAAGTTGGGGCAAAGGTTACCCTTAAATAATTCATCCCTGATACATACATATCAAAAGGGCTCTGCGAAAGCAGGGCTCTTTTTTGTGTTGCAACTGCCCGAGAAAGTCCTTGACAGGGTTGCACACTTTGTGATATAGTATATCGTGCTTTTACCATGAGAAGGGGTTATTGCGCCCTTCTATCCCTGCGTGTTGAAGCGTGGGCAGTACGAAGCACTTTTACAGGTAAACTAATTTCGAAAGGTGAGCTTTAAATGGAGAAAAACAGAATACGTCCTGTTAAATCCGGCAAGGGCATACGAATGAGCTACGCCAGGCAGAAAGAAGTACTGGAGATGCCGAACTTCATCGAAGTACAGAAGAAGTCGTTCCAGTGGTTCCTCGACGAAGGCCTGAAGGAAGCATTCGATGACATAAACCCTATCACGGATTTCAGCGATCATCTGAGTCTCGAGTTTGTTGATTTCAAACTCATGAAAGACAAAGCAAAGTACACCATCGCCGAGTGTAAGGAGAGAGACGCTACATACGCCGCTCCTCTTCAGGTGAAAGTCCGTCTGTATAACAAAGAGACAGACGAGATGCAGGAGCATGAGATTTTCATGGGCGATCTGCCTCTGATGACAGAGACTGGTACTTTCGTTATAAACGGTGCAGAGCGTGTTATCGTAAGCCAGCTCGTCCGTTCTCCGGGGATCTATTATGGTATCGACCATGATAAGATCGGAAAGAGACTCTTTTCATGCACAGTCATCCCTAACCGTGGTGCCTGGCTTGAATACGAGACAGATTCGAACGACGTATTTTTTGTCCGTGTAGACCGTACCAGAAAAGTACCGGTTACCGTTCTTCTTCGTGCATTAGGACTTGGCACTAACCAGCAGATCCTCGATGTATTTGGTGATGAACCGAAGATCAAGGCCAGCTTCGAGAAGGATCCGTGTCTCGAGGGCGAGAATGCTCAGGGAAGCCACGAGAGAGGCCTTATCGAGCTGTACAAGAAAATCCGTCCGGGCGAGCCTATCACAGCAGAGAACGCAGAGGGACTTATCACCTCTATGTTCTTCGACCCTAGAAGATACGATCTCGCAAAGGTCGGCAGATATAAATTCAATAAGAAGCTTGCGTTCCGCAGAAGGATCACGAATCATATCCTGGCTGAGGATGTAGTAGATGAGACTACAGGTGAGGTTCTGGCAGAGGCTGGCACGAAGGTGACCAGGGAACTCGCAGATACCATCCAGAATGCAGGCCTTCCTTATGTTATGATCCAGACAGAGGAGAGAAATGTCAAGGTCTTATCAAACATGATGGTAGACCTGAAGACATACGTGAACTTCGATCCGCTTGAAGAAGTAGGCATCAAAGAGAAGGTATACTATCCTGTACTCAAGCCTATTCTAGACGAATGCGGAGATGACGAGGAAGCCTTAAAGGAAGCTCTTATCAGAGATAAGGCAGACCTGGTTCCGAAGCATATCACAAAAGAGGATATTTTTGCTTCTATAAATTATAATATGCACCTCGAGTGGGGCATCGGTACAGATGATGATATCGACCACTTAGGAAACCGTCGTGTACGTGCAGTCGGAGAGCTTCTTCAGAACCAGTACAGGATCGGACTTTCGAGACTCGAGAGAGTAGTCCGTGAGAGAATGACGACCACTGACGTTGCAGAGATACAGCCTCAGAAACTGATAAATATAAAGCCGGTAACCGCCGCTGTCAAGGAATTCTTCGGTTCATCACAGCTGTCACAGTTCATGGACCAGAACAACCCACTGTCAGAGCTGACCCATAAGAGACGTCTTTCAGCCCTTGGACCTGGAGGTCTTTCAAGAGACCGTGCCGGATTCGAGGTACGTGATGTCCACTACACCCATTATGGACGTATGTGCCCTATCGAGACACCTGAAGGACCGAACATAGGACTCATCAACTCTCTCGCCAGTTACGCGAGAATTAACGAGTACGGTTTTATTGAAGCTCCTTACAGAAAAATAGATAAATCAGACCCTAAGAATCCACGTGTCACGAACGAAGTAGTATACATGACCGCAGACGAAGAGGATAACTACCATGTAGCACAGGCAAACGAGAAGCTTGATGCTGATGGACATTTTGTCAGACAGACCGTAGCCGGACGTTTCAGAGAAGAGACACAGGAGTACGACAGATCACTCTTCGACTTCATGGACGTGTCTCCTCGAATGGTATTCTCAGTTGCTACTGCCCTGATCCCGTTCCTGCAGAACGATGATGCTAACCGTGCTCTAATGGGTTCGAACATGCAGCGTCAGGCAGTGCCGCTCCTTACCACAGAGGCTCCAGTCATCGGAACAGCCATGGAGGGAAGAGCAGCCCGCGACTCAGGAGACTGTGTGCTTGCAAAGCATTCAGGAACTGTAGAGAAATCAGAGTCTACGAGGATCGTAGTTCGCACAGATGACGGACAGAGAGACGAGTATACCCTGATCAAGTTCCAGAGATCCAACCAGTCGAACTGCTACAACCAGCGCCCTATCGTATTCAAGGGCGACCATGTAGAGAAGGGTGAAGTCATCGCTGATGGACCTTCTACCTGCAACGGTGAGCTTTCACTTGGTAAGAACCCTCTGATCGGATTCATGACCTGGGAAGGCTACAACTACGAGGATGCTGTACTTTTATCAGAGAGACTCGTACGTGACGATGTATTCACTTCTATCCATATGGAGGAGTTTGACATC
>JAQXXU010000132.1 GCA_029226225.1 Lachnospiraceae bacterium
AGATAAAGGTCAGCACGTACAAAATCGACCAGGACGTGATGGAGGCGCTTTACGCGAATGGAAGACGGGACGCAGAGGCGAGAGTTTCAGAACTTAAAGACTTTTTAGGACTGAAATAGGAGATTTTATTTTGTCATAAAAAGTGAAAAATTTATGGATGGCGTTTGTCCCACCGATCATGATCCTGGCGATCCAGAGCATCGTCTCGTGGGTCGGCGCGATGTTTCTGCTGATGTCGAAGGCTATCACGTACCGTGGCGGTGATGCTCAGAAAATGGCCGAAAGTTTCACTTCTGCGCTCTCAGGCTCCACGTATATGTCGGTTTCACTACTTATATATAGTATTATTTCAATACTCATCTTTGCGCCGTGGTGGAAGAAAAAAAGAGTCACTTTCGACGCAAGAGGTATGTCGTTCCGGGGATTCAGAATCGTCAGAATGGTCATCGGCATCATTCTTTTCGTGATCGGCGCACAGATAGTGGCAAACTATCTGGTGAGTTTTCTGAGCGCTGTTTTTCCTAAAGAGCTTATCAGATACTCTAAGATCATGAAACAAGCTGGTCTTGATACGACTTCGATCACACCGGTTATGGTGATCTATACTGCGATTTTAGGCCCTGTAGCTGAAGAACTGGCATTCAGGGGGCTTTCACTTGGTTACTTTAAAAAATCCCTTCCGTCTTTTGCCCTTGCAAATATCCTGCAGGCCTTTCTGTTCGGACTTATTCACATGAATTTCATCCAGGGTGCCTATGCGTTTATGATCGGGCTGCTCTTAGGCTATGTGGCTCACAGGACTGGAAGCCTGCTGCTTTCGATGGTGCTCCACATCTGCTTTAACTCCAGCTCGTTCATCCTGCAGGCTGTTTCACCGAAGGCCATAAACGGGGGTGCATTCTTATCTTTTGCGGTGCTTGTGCTCGCGATGATGGCTGTATATATGGGAATCGTGATGCTGATCTCATCACAGCCCATCGCCAAAGAAAAATAAAAATGGCGGCCCGACTGGTTACTGCGTCCCTGACAGGAGCAGCATTTAAAGAACCAGTCGGGCCGCCTTAAAAACCCATCCATAAGGAGATACATGTCATTCGTTCATCTGCACACGCATACGCAGTACTCGATACTCGATGCGTCGAATAAGATAGATAACTACATAGCGAGGCTTAAGGACCTGGGCATGACGGCCGGGGCGATAACCGATCACGGTAATATGTACGGTGCCATCGAATTTTACCAGAAGGCGATGAAGGCCGGCATAAAGCCGATCATCGGCTGCGAGATGTACGTAGCGACCGGAAGCAGATTCGATAAGAATTCACAGAAAGGTGATACGAGATACTATCACCTTGTTTTATTATGTGAAAATATGACCGGCTACCAGAACCTGATAAAGCTGGTCTCCATCGGAAACACCGAGGGCTTCTATTTCAAGCCGCGTATAGATCACGAGTGCCTGGAGAAATACCATGAGGGGCTTATCTGCCTTTCTGCCTGTCTGGCCGGCGAAGTGGCTCAGGGGGCGCAGATATCATATGAAAAGGCAAAGGAAGCGGCTCTCTGGCACGATAAGGTCTTCGGCAGGGGAAACTATTTTCTCGAGATGCAGGACCATAAGGACGGCAGCATGCTGCAGAGGGTCACAAACCAGGCGGTCATCCGCATCCATCAGGAAACCGGAATTCCTATGGTAGTCACAAACGACTGCCACTACACGCTTCCAGAAGACGCGGCAGCTCATGATATCCTGCTCTGTATGCAGGAGAACAAGCTGGTAACAGACGAAGACAGGGTACGCTATGACGGCGGCCAGTACTATGTGAAGAGCGAGGACGAGATGCGCGAGCTCTTCTCGGGCTTCGATGAGGCGATAGATAACACCGGAAAAATAGCCGACCGCTGCGATGTCCGCTTCGAGTTTAACGTCTACAAAAAGCCGTCGTATACGCTTCCGGAGGGACATGAGAACCAGACAGCACTCGAATTTTTAACGGAGCTTATAAAAAAAGGCTTTAAGGAGAAGTTCGAGGACAATCCGGAGTATAACGAAGCGCAGGTCGAGGCTATAAGAAAAGACACAGAAGACGAGCTTAAGGTCATCACCGAGAAGGGTTTCGTAGAGTATATCCTGATAGTCTGGGACTATATCAACTGGGCGAATACACACGGCTGTAAGACCGGACCGGGCAGAGGCTCAGCGGCTGGAAGCCGGGTCTGTTACTGCATCGGGATCACTACAGTCGACCCGGTCAAGTATAACCTCCTGTTCGAGCGATTTTTAAACCCGGAACGAGTCTCGATGCCTGATATCGACGTCGACTTCGAGGATAAAGAGAGAAGCCGGGTCATAAATGATTACATATTTAAAAAATATGGCGAAGACCATGTGAGCCTTATCACAACCTTCCAGAACATGAAGGCGAAGGCGGTCATAAAGGATGTCGGCCGTGCTATGGGCATACCTTATTCGGTAACGAACAGGGTGTCCAAAATGATCCCGAACGAGCTGAACATCACTCTGACAGACGCGCTTAAAAAGAGCCCTGACTTAAAGGAAGCGGCGGAGGAATCAGAAGAGAACAAGCGCTGGTTTTCGACTTCGATAGAGCTTGAGGGAATCCCGAAATCCACAGGCGTCCATGCGGCCGGAGTCGTTATCTACCCGGAGAGGGCAGACGAGTGTATGCCGCAGGGACGCTCAAAGGACGGGACTCCGGCCTGCGAGTATAACATGATCCAGCTCGAGCAGCTCGGCTATCTGAAGATGGATTTCCTGGGTCTGAGGACTCTTACCGTGATAAAGGATGCCGTGCATAACGTGAAGGCATCAAAGGGAGTCGACGTAGATATAGATCATATAGACCTGGACGATCCGAAAGTCCTGGAATTTATAGGAACCGGCAAGACTGACGGTGTTTTCCAGCTAGAGTCATCTGGAATGCAGTCGTTCATGAAAGAACTGAAACCTTCACACTTTGAGGATATCATAGCCGGAATTTCGCTATATCGCCCTGGTCCTATGCAGTTCATCCCGGACTACATCAGAGGCAAAAAAGATCCGGACTCTGTAGTGTACAAGTGCAGGGCCTTAGAGCCCATACTTAAAGATACATACGGCTGCATCGTGTATCAGGAGCAGGTCATGCAGATAGTGCAGCGGCTCGCCGGTTATTCGATGGGACAGGCAGATATCATGCGCCGCGCGATGTCCAAAAAACATCAGGATGAGATAAACGCAGGCCGTACTTCGTTCGTACATGGAAGCGGAAAAGAAGGAGAGAAAGGCTATGTGCCTGGCTGTATCAGAAACCACATCTGTGACACGGATGAGGAGTCGGAAAAGACAGCAAATGAGATCTACGATTCCATGCTTGACTTTGCCCAGTACGCGTTTAACAAATCCCACGCCGCCTGCTACGCTGTGCTTTCCATGCAGACAGCCTGGCTTAAGTACTATTATCCGGCAGAGTACATGGCAGCTCTCCTGACTTCGGTCATAGACTCTTCTAACAAGCTGATAGATTACCTGAATGCCACGAGGGAGATGGGCATAAAAGTTCTGCCGCCGGATGTAAACACCGGCTTCAGTGAATTCTCGGTAGAGAGCGGCAATATCCGCTTCGGACTGAATGCGATAAAGGGAATAGGAGCTACACTGGTAAACGAGATCCTGGGAGAAAGGGAGAGAGCCGGAAAGTTCGTCTCATATGACGATTTCCTGACTAGATGCCTGCCCTTGGGCCTTAAGAAAAATCACGTAGAAAACCTCGTGAAATCCGGTGCCTGTGACTGCTTCGGCTATCACAGGAGAGAGATGTACGCCGGGATAAACTCGATGATGGATGACATCGCAAAGGAACAGAAAGAATCAGTTTCAGGACAGATGTCATTTATGGACCTTCTGGGAGGCGAGGATAGAAAGCGCTTTGAACACAGAGTTCCGGTGAGTCCGGAATTCGACCGTGATATGAAGCTCTCATTCGAAAAGGACGTCTTAGGTATCTATATAAGCGGTCATCCGCTCGAGGAGTACCTTCCTGTCATAAAGAAAAATGCGACCTTGAGTTCCAGGGACTTCAGACTAAGCGATGAGTCAGGCACTCCGGCTGTGAGGCAGAACCAGAGGGGAACCGTAGCAGTCGTCATCACCGAGGTCTCGGTCAAATATACGAAGACGAACAGGGCGATGGCATTTGTGACAGGCGAGGACATGCAGGGACCGCTCGAGATCATATTTTTCCCGGACTGCTACGACAAGTACCGCAGCGACCTGGCGGAGGACGTCAAGTGTCTGATAAAAGGGCACGCATCGGTCGATGATGAAAAAGATGCTACCTTTATAGCTGATGAAATGATAAAATTCACGGAGATCCCGCAGGAAGTATGGATACGTTTCCCTGACATGGAAAGCTACCAGGAGAATGAGCCGAGGCTTAGGATGCTTCTTAAAAATGCGAACGAGGGCCACGACAGGGGCATTATCTATATCTCTGGTACTAAGCAGATGAAGCATTTACCAAAGACTTTTGAGGCGAGCGGATTTATCATAGACCAGCTGATGAAACTTGCCGGGGAGGAGAATGTCAGCGTGACCGGAGGCCACATCTGAGAAAGCTCTTGAAACTGACGCAAAAAAGCATTAAAATGAACGACGGAGAAGATTTTTTGGAGGAATACATATATGGCAAAAGAAGTAAATACTATAGGTGTGCTTACAAGCGGCGGTGATGCGCCGGGAATGAACGCCTGCATCAGAGCAGTGGTCCGCCAGGCTATTGCAAGAGGAAAGCAAGTCATGGGAATCCGCAGAGGATATGCAGGTCTTCTGAACGAAGAGATCGAGCCGATGGATACCCACAGCGTTTCAGATATCATCTCACGTGGAGGTACTATTCTTCAGACCGCACGCTGCCTTGAGTTCAAGGAACTCGAGTACCAGAAGCAGGCAGCTGAGATCTGCCGTGAGCATCAGATCGACGGACTCGTAGTCATAGGCGGCGACGGTTCATTCAAGGGTGCACAGAAGCTGTCAGCTCAGGGCATCAACACTATCGGTGTTCCAGGAACTATCGATCTCGATATCGCCTGCACAGATTATACGATCGGATTCGATACAGCAGTAAACACAGCTATGGAAGCTATAGATAAAGTCCGTGATACGTCTACCTCTCATGAGAGATGCTCGATAATCGAGGTTATGGGACGTGGAGCCGGATACATCGCACTCTGGTGCGGTATCGCAAACGGAGCCGAGGATGTACTTCTTCCAGAGCTTTACGACTACGATGAGCAGACCATCGTAAACCACATCATCGATGGCAGACGCCGCGGAAAGCAGCATCATATCATCGTAAACGCCGAGGGAATCGGACACTCAGCATCTATGGCAAAGCGTATCGAGGCTGCTACAGGCATCGAGACTCGTGCTACCATCCTCGGACACATGCAGCGTGGTGGTTCACCTACAGCAAAAGACAGAGTCTATGCTTCTACGATGGGAGCCATGGCTGTAGACCTTCTCTGTGAAGGAAAGAGCGACAGACTCGTAGCTCATAAGCACGGAGATTTCGTGGACTTCGATATCGATGAGGCTCTTGCAATGACAAAGACTCTTGACCCGTATCAGGTCGAGATCTGCAAGACTTTAGGCAACAGCAACTACAAGCTGACAGACAAGTGATCACATCTAAGAATAACGACCTGATCAGATACGTGAAAAAAATCTCCTCAAAGCCGAAAGCGCGCCGCGAGGAGAAAGTATTTTTTGCAGAGGGAAGGAGGCTCCTTTCTGATACGCCTTCTGATCTCCTGGTAAAAGTCCTGGTTTCAGAGGATTTTTCCTATGGAGATACGCCTGCTGACAGAAAACTTCAGGATGTTTTAAACACCTGCGGAGACATAGAAGAGGTCTCGGCAGGCGTTTTTTCTGAAATCTCGGATACGAAGCACAGTCAGGGAATCGCGGCGATAGTCAGGCAGCCATCGTATCAGCTATCTGAACTGAACTCAGATGATCCACTTCTTCTGGTGCTCGAAAACGTACAGGATCCGGGAAACCTGGGGACTATGGTGCGCACATCTCTGGGAGCGGGGGCAGACGGCATAGTGATGACTAAGGACTGTGTGGATATTTTTTCACCGAAGGTGGTCAGGTCCACGATGGGAGCCATATACCGGATGCCGTTTTTTTTCGTGGAAAATGCCTCCGAAGCCATAGATAAACTGCGCGGAAAAGTGCGCTTTTTTGCGGCATCCTTAGGCGGAGAAAAGACTTATGACAGATGCGACTTCACGGGAGGAACGGCTTTCCTGATAGGAAACGAGGGAAACGGGCTTCGCGAAGAGACCATAAAGGCCTGTGATGAAGAGATGCTTATCCCGATGGAAGGCGGACTGGAGTCACTAAACGCTGCGATGGCAGCAGGCATCCTGCTTTACGAGGCACACAGACAGAGACATGAAGATCTGGTTTAAACTGGTAAAAAACCGTCATATACTGCGGGATACGACGATCACAGATGACAGTGATGACACGAGGACACATAAGGTCTTCCGTTCGCTCGAAGAGGCTGCTCATGAGCTTGACGTCGGGATCCCGGTGTGGCTTGACCTGAACATAAAGGATTTCAAGCGTTTTGCGAAGACGAGATTCACACAGGATTCATTTGTGGAAGCGCTCGAGGGGGATTATCTCGAAATGGAAGTTTTAGAAGAGGACTGAAAAATGGACCAGGTAGAATATCTGCATAAACTCGCCGGGGAGAAGGAAATCGATACCTGGACGAGGATAATGCTTTTATACCGCTCGGCGGTCGAAGAGATAAATACCAAAATAGATATATTAAACGATGAGTTCCAGCAGACCCATCGCTATAACCCTATAGAATACGTAAAAAAAAGAGTCAAATCACCTGAAAGTATCGCAAAGAAGCTCAAGCGCTTAGGGTATGATGATGATATCGAGGCCATGGTAACGCACTGCAACGACATAGCTGGGATCCGTATCGTCTGCTCGTTTACGTCTGACATATACAGACTTGCTGACATGATCGGCCGTCAGTCAGATATCACTGTGCTTTCGATAAAAGATTACATCAAACACCCGAAAGTCAGCGGATACAAGAGTTATCACATGATAGTCACGATCCCGATATTTTTATCAGACAGCGTGGTCGACACGAAGGTCGAGATCCAGATCAGGACCATAGCCATGGACTTCTGGGCATCACTCGAGCACAAAATCTATTATAAGTTCGAGGGAAGCGCCCCGGCCTACATCAGCCACGACCTGCGCGAGTGCTCGCAGATAGTCTCGATGCTCGATGCGAAGATGCTCTCCTTAAACGAAGCCATCATGCGTGAGAAAAAACGCCAGGACGATGAACTGACAGTAGAACAGAACGCCCATGAGCGTCTTGATTCTCTTATGAAAAAAGAGTCTGATCTTTAACTTAGATCGAAGAAAGATCCGTGAACTTATTTCACGGATTTTTTTGTTAGGCAAACCTAAATATTTCTACTTGATTTTGTACAAATAATCGGTTATAATGCTCTTTGTATACAGCACAAGAGAAAAAACAATTATATAATGTGCTATTTTCAGAACAAGGCTTGATTTTTACAGGGGAAAAGCAAGGAGGACAGGTGCAGCAGATCATAGAAAAAGCATATGCGAAAATAAACCTTGGCCTGCACATCACGGGGAAGCGTCCGGATGGATATCACACACTGAGCATGCTGATGCAGACGGTAAGTCTATATGATGAAGTGGTGGTCTACCGGACAAATGATTCAGACGAGATATCGATGGATATGGATTTCGGAGGCAGGCATCCTGAGGAGGAGATCACCTGTGACGGGGATAACCTCTGTGTGAAGGCTGCGAAGCTGATCTGCGGGAAGCTCCCGGAAAGCCATGGCTACTACATGCATCTCGTGAAGAATATCCCCTCAGCTGCCGGAATGGCAGGTGGGAGCTCTGATGCTGCTGCAGTACTGCGTGGGATAAACAGGCTTGAGGGAGATTATTTTTCAAAGGATGAGCTGCTTCGCATGGCGCTTAAGCTGGGAGCTGATGTGCCCTACTGCATAGACGGCGGTCTGTGTCTCTGCGAGGGGATCGGGGAGCAGATGACCCCTATCGAGGCTGATCTCGACGCGCAGCTTCTTCTTGCAAAGCCAGCAGAAGGAGTATCTACTCCGGAGGCATACCGCTACTTTGATGAACACCCGGCTGCAGAACAGGGCAGCATAGAAGGCGTCATCGAGGGCATCCGGAAGAATGATATATTTCTGATAAGCGAGAACATTCACAATGATCTCGAGGATGCCGCAAAGCATTTCTGCCCATCGATTTCAGAGATTGAAGAGCTGATGCTTACGGAAGGAGCTCTGCTTTCAGAAGTTACAGGCAGCGGGCCCACGATTTTCGGGATTTTTGACACGGATGAAGCCAGGCGCACGGCTGCGGAGGCGCTCAGGACGACAGGTCTCTGCCCGGATATCATTTATGCGAACTGCATCAGACCGGATTACGATTAAGGAAAGGATTTTTTATGGAACTCAGACTCGACATGAACTCACATCTGCCGCTCAGGGACGTGGTATTCCAGACCCTGCGTGACGCTATTCTGAAGGGCGAACTGGAGCCTGGAGAACGTCTTATGGAGATACACCTGGCGAACAAGCTCGGAGTATCACGTACCCCGATACGTGAAGCCATCAGGATGCTTGAGAAGGAGGGCCTGGCTGTGACGATCCCGAGAAAGGGAGCTCAGGTGGCCCAGATGACGGAAAAGGATCTCCTCGATGTGCTTGAGATCAGGGATGCATTAGACGAACTGGCTGTTACAGACGCCTGTGAGAGAATGGGAGATGATGACTTTAACGACCTGGAGCAGGCCATGAAGGATTTCGCCGATGTCACCAAAACCAATGACGTCAGAGCTATAGTTGAAGCTGACGAAGCTTTCCACAACGTGATCTACGGGGCTACGAAGAACCCTAAGCTCTGGCATATCATAACGAACTTAAAGGAGCAGATGTACCGTTACAGATACGAGTATGTAAAGCAGGATAAGGATTATACCGACCTCGTAGAGGATCACACGAAGATCCTCGATGGTCTGAAGAGAAAAGACGTGGATTATGTGAAAAAAGTCATGCACGATCACCTGCAGAAGCAGGTGAATTCTGTAAGCCGTGTGATCCATGAGCAGAATAAAGCGAGAGAAAAGAAGAAGGCAGAAGGAAATAAATGACATCAGAAGTGAAGGTACAGCTGAAATCCGTACAGAAATCCGGTGATGTGGCAGATGTAAACCGCACGGAAACTAATGGTCGCCTGACCGTTTCTTCAGACCAGCGCTTTATGCTGCGCTTTGATACTTCAGATGAGAACGGAGTCACTTCGACTACGATAAAGTCGAAGGACTCTGATCATATAACCGTGACCCGCACAGGCATCACACAGACAAAAATGGAGTTTAGCGCTGACTCACCGACTCCGTTTATCTACCGTACTCCTATAGGAACTCTTGAGTTCATGCTTAAAACGACGGAGATAAGCATTATAGCTGATCAGGCTCCGTCTCTATCACTTGTCATGAGGTATTCGCTTTTTAACGCCGGGACCTGTGTCTCGGAGAACAGTATCGAGCTTTCTGCTATATAAAAAAACCGGTCCCCAATCTGAAATCGGGAACCGGTTTTTTTATTTCTGTTGCTGTTCTTTGAGCTTTCTGTTAGCCCAGGCGCGTATGCCCTTCTTCTGCTTCTCAGGCATGGTCAGATGCTTTCCATGAACACCCTGTACAGAGCTGATATAGAGGCCTGATACCTTTGCCTTTACTTCCTGCTTTACAGGGATCATCTCATATATGTTCGGGTCGCAGATTAAAGTCATGACCTTAGGGCCGACCTTCGCTTTTACTACAGGAACCTTGGCACGCTTTGTGTACCAGGGTGTATTTGCTGTGACTGAGTCGGGCAGGCCGGCTTCGGTCATTTTCATCTTTCTCTTATCTATGATAAGCATCGTGTACTGCTGGGCGGTAGCCTGGATCTGCTCATCCTGCTCAGCCTGGCGCTTCTGCGCTTTTTTTCCGAGAACTGCGAGAACTATCGTGACGCCTAGGAGGATCGCCGCGATCACTATCAGAACTATAACAACTGGTGCCATTTTTAAACCTCTCTTAAATAACATTATTTGCTGACGGACAACATTTTTATTTTATCATTATGACGCGCGGAATACAACCGCATGTTGAAGTTTTTATTTCCTTATGATAAAATGACTCACGTTATGAAAAAAAGAGTTATAGCCCTGATTCTCGCAGGCATGCTGCTGGCTACGGGATGCGGACAGAGCAAAAATACAAAAAGCAGCGATACAGCAGCAAAGAAGGCCAGCGCCGATGCGTCTGTGACGACAGAAGACTATAAGGCATCTGACTATGTGACACTCGGAAAGTACAAAGGAGTTTCCGTGACCCTGACAAAGGATTACAGCGATGATGACGCGGCCGTAAAAGACTATGAAGAAACACTCGTAGATGAGGCAGGCGGCAACTACACCGAAGACAAGTCCCAGAAGACGGTCAAGGAAGACTCGATCGTGAATGTCGATTACAAGGGCATAAAGGACGGAGAAGCCTTTGAGGGCGGTACGGCTACAAACCAGACAATCGATGTAAAAAATAACCAGGATGCCACCCAGGGCACCGGCTATATAGAAGGCTTTACAGACGGCCTTGTCGGAGCGAAGGTCGGTGAGACCGTAAGTTCAAAGGTCACTTTTCCGGAAAATTACGGATCAGCCGAGCTTGCCGGACAGGAAGTTACCTTCGAGTTCAAAGTAAACTACATCTGCAAAAAAATCTCTCCAGACGACGTCTCCGATGATTTTTTGAAGAAGAACTTCAGCGTAGACTCAAAAGACGCCTTCTTTGACTATGCGAAGAAGAAGCTTCAGGAAAAAAATAAGTCCGATAAGGATTCTGAGTCCAGAACCCTCGTCGAAGAGGCCATAGAGAACTCCTCAAAGGTCAACAGTTATCCGAAGGGACTTATCGACCGCAGGATGGCAAATTACAGGGCCCAGTACAAAAAACAGTACTTTACCGAGGGAATGACCTGGAAAGATTTTTACAAGCAGTATAATGTGACTGAAAAGGACTTTAACGATCAGGTGAAGAAGGTCGTAAGGCAGAACATAAAGACAGAGCTTGTGTTCTCCGCGATTGCCGAAAAAGAGAATATCACCCTTGATGAATCAGGGTTTAACACCTACGTGAAGAATCTGATGTCATCAAACAGGGATTCGACAGAGAAGGATTTTTACCTGAGATACGGTTCCTCAGAGTCTGAGGGAAAGAATTACATCGAGACCATTTACCTGGTAAATCAGGCCCTCTCTTACTGTGTAGAAAATGCGACGATAAATCCGAAATCATAAAAAGCTTTTATTTTAAACGAAGCTGTGATATAATACTTTAGCTTGCGTGTGCGAGCTATAGTGAGATTTTAATAAAAGGAAGGATGTATTTATGAAGCACATTAAGACTTTAAATGAGAAAAGACTTCAGAACACAGTAGAGCACGGCGGATGCGGCGAGTGCCAGACATCATGCCAGTCAGCATGCAAGACCAGCTGCACAGTTGGTAACC
>JAQXXU010000133.1 GCA_029226225.1 Lachnospiraceae bacterium
CGAGCTACGGATGATCCTCGTGGGCGCCGGCCCGTGCAGTCAGGAGCTGATCGATGAAGTGCTTAAAAAAGGCATTCATCTCCGCTTCGGCTACGGGCTTACAGAGACTGCGAGCGGCGTTGCGATAAGTACAGATGATAATGACCCGTTCACTCTTCACCCGTGCCCGGATACTCGGGCGAAGCTGAGCGATGACGGCGAGCTTCTTATCAGTACGACCTGCCTGATGGATGGCTATTATCTGGATCCGAAGCAGACCTCCCGAAAGCTCACAGATGGATTTCTTCGCACCGGAGACCTGGCAGAGATCGACCAGAACGGCTGCATCCACATCAAAGGACGGACTGACGATGTGCTCGTCCTTCCGAATGGTGAAAAAATCTTCTGTCCGGAGATTGAAAGTGAAATCTCTTCACTGATCGGTGCCGAATGTGTTCTTGTGATGCGGGGCAGCATTCCGACTCTCGTCGTCCATGCGCCTTTTGAACGTGATTTTGAAATAAAAGCAAAAATAGATGAATATAACCAGACGAAGCCGCTTGGACGGAAGGTTCCTGCCATAGAGCTTAGAAGTGAGGATTTTCCCCGCACTGTCACTGGAAAAATACAGAGGTATAAACTATGAGTAACTACACTGACGACCAGATTTTTGAAAAATTAAAAGAGATCCTAAGCATCTGCTGCCCGGATCTCTCTATTGCTACAGTTACAAAAGATACTGTGATAAACAGGGATAACGGCATCGATTCACTGAACTTCATCATGATCATGTCAAAGGTAGAAGCTGCCTTCGATATCCGTGTCCCTGATGCTGACTGGGACCGGCTGTCCACTGCACAGGATGTCATCGACAAGGTACAGGAACAGCTGGCTCTTAGAGCATAAGGTTATGACACTGCCTTTTCAGCGTTATCAGCGGCGCTTGGACTCGGGTTCGTGCCCCAGTCCGGAGTTACGTCTCGCCCCATGGCTGTAAGCATGGCCTTATCGCTTTCTATCGTAGAGCTTGAGGTAGTAAGCATATTGCCGGTGATAGTGGCACTGGCTCCGCTTGTAAATGCCTCTTCTCCGTAGTTTTTAAGCAGCATTCTGCCACCAGCCAGACGGATATTCGCGTCAGGGCAGATATAGCGGAACATCGCCATGGTGCGAAGGATTTCGTCGTCCTTAAGCTTCTCCTGATGCTCGAGCGGAGTGCCAGGGATAGGCATCAGTACATTTATAGGGATCGAGCAGACATGAAGCTCATGGAGAGTAAGCGCCATGCTGATCCTGTCAGCAAAAGTCTCACCCATTCCGATGATGCCTCCGGAGCAGACGTCGATGCCTACATCCTGGATCATCTTTATCTCGGCTATTTTTTCATCGAAGGTATGGGTCGTGCAGATGTGCGGGAAGAACTCGCGTGAAGTTTCGATATTATCGTGGTAGCCTGTGATGCCGGCTGCCTTTAGTCTCTCGGCCTGCTCCCTCGTGACGAAACCGAAAGAGCAGCATAGATCGAGCTTACACTCTTTTCTCATGCGTTTTACGGCGTGGATGGCTTTCTCGAATTCTTCACCGCTTAAGGCTTTGCCTGAAGTCACCATAGCGAAACGGTCGACTCCTTCGGATTCGTTTGACTTCGCCATATTTATGATGGTATCTTCATCCAGAAATGCGTAATGGTCACAGGAAGTGTGATAATGTCCTGACTGCGCGCAATATTTGCAGTCCTCAGAGCATCTACCGCTTCTCGCGTTTATGATCGTGCAGAGGTCTACCTTGTCTCCGCAGAAATGCTCTCTGATCCTGTCGGCTCCCTGCTTCAGCTCGTCTAAGTCACAGGTCTCAAAAGCCATCAGGTCATCATCTTTCGTCAGCTCTCTCCCGTTTATGATCTCCTCAGCTAGTGTTAACGGTTCCATTTATGCCTCCATTTTCTTTTCAAAAAATTACAGCCATTTTATCAGAAAAAATATGAATTGACAACTTTATAGAAAAAACATAAAATGGTAGGGACATGAAAGGAGACTCTTATGAAAGTAAAAGAGATCACATTTACGGCGCTGATGGCTGCCGTCTGCTGCATTTTAGGACCGCTTTCCATACCTATAGGAACGGTACCGATATCACTTACGGTAGTTTCCGTTTACCTGTGTGTGTTCGCACTAGGAACCAAGTTCGGAACTATCGCCTACGTAGTCTATCTGTTGCTTGGAGCTGCCGGACTTCCGGTATTTTCACAGTTCCAGGGCGGCGTAGCGAAGCTCGTAGGACCTACAGGCGGCTATCTGATCGGATTTGCCATTATGGCAGTCATCACCGGACTTTTCATAGATATGGCATCACATTTTTCCGGCGCGAAAAAATACGTACTTCAGGTCATCGGAATGGTGTTCGGACTGGCTGTCTGCTACCTTTTCGGAACCGTCTGGTTCATGGTTGC
>JAQXXU010000134.1 GCA_029226225.1 Lachnospiraceae bacterium
CGGCACATGAGAAATCCTGCTTAGTGCTGCTTCATTCCTGACCTGACACGGTTCACAGGCACCCATTGCGCGGGACCCAGGTATCAACGCCACTTACTCAGGGCAGCTATCACTTCAGAAAGCCCTCGAACAGAAATCACCCCGGCATATAGCGGATATTCCGGTGCAGGGGACCGCTAACCCCCCGGCTGCTCGGCTGCCGTCTATTTTACATTTTTCAAAGTACTATGTCAACAAGTCTCTTTTTTCATAAGCATTTTTATGATAAAATAAAAGACACTGTATGAAAAAATAGCAGGAGGCTTTAAATGGGACTTAATGACACTCCGACTGGAGAGAGACTGCAGATAGGCATTATAGGGAGACGTAATGCCGGCAAATCATCGATACTGAATCTGCTGGCGGGACAGCCGATGGCAGTAGTATCTGATGTAAAGGGAACGACGACTGATCCGGTAAGTAAATCGATGGAGCTTCTGCCGGTAGGACCGGTCACTTTTATAGATACGCCGGGGATAGATGATTATGGGGAACTGGGGCAGAAGAGAGTAGACCAGACCAAGAAAGTCTTAAGACGCACGGATATAGCTATTCTGGTAGTTGAAGCAGAAGGGTATGAATTCGCGCTTGAAAAGGAAATCCTGGCCGAACTTAATAAAAGAACGATCCCCTATCTGATAGTAGCAAATAAGTCAGACCTTCTGCGTGATGCGAACAAGGCTCAGGTGAAAAAGGACTTAGCGGATGCTCTTGGAGAGAAGCCCGAGAAGATAATGCTTTTGAATACCGTGGAAAATCCGAAAGTCAGCGCGAATTTTCTCAGGATAGAGATAGCGAAGCTGGCAGAAGAGCACAAGGATGAGCGTTATCTGATAAAGGATCTGATAAATCCAGGAGACATGGTAGTGCTTGTGATCCCTGTGGATGCTGCAGCACCAAAGGGCAGACTGATCCTTCCACAGCAGCAGGTGATAAGAGATATCCTCGATGCGAATGGGATGGTCGCTATGTCACAGGTCAGGGAACTGGAAAGACTTCTGGTAAGTCTGAAAAAGCAGCCGAAGCTTGTGATCACTGACTCTCAGGCTTTTTCCGAAGTGGCAAAGATAGTACCGGAGAGTACGCCACTGACGTCTTTTTCGATTCTGATGAGCAGATACAAAGGAGATTTGGCGCTTCAGACCAGAAGTGCAAAGAAACTCGCAAACCTGAAGGATGGAGACCGGATACTGATCTGTGAAGGATGTACGCATCACAGGCAGTGTGGTGATATCGGTACAGAAAAGCTTCCGAAGTGGATAAAAGAGAAAACCGGAAAGGATTTCCAGTTTGAGTTCACGAGCGGTGGAGATTTCCCTGAAGATCTGTCACCATACTCACTTATCATCCATTGTGGTGGCTGTATGCTTCCAGTCAGGGAAATCCGCTACAGACTTGATACTGCTACGGCACAGGGAGTACCGATCACGAATTATGGCGTTATGATAGCGTATCTGAACGGAATTCTTGGACTGGTGCTTACACCGTTCCCATCCGAAGAAGTGACAAGAGGTTAAAATGAGCGCACAGGACAGAACAGAAGATGCCCTCAGGGCCATGCACATACTGATAGCAAATGCTGAGTTTGAACCCGGGAGCAATTCAAAGATCATCATAGATAAAGACGAAGCCCAGACGCTTCTGAAGGAACTGGGGGATTGTCTATATGCGATGCTTGATGAAAGCGAACTGACGAAGTCAAGCAGGCAGCAGGCCGAGAGAAGCCAGCAGAAGCAGGCTGACCTGACTGAGGAAAGGGCCAGGAAAAAGGCTGAAGATATATATGCAGGTTCTCTGATGTATTCGGATCATGCGCTGAATCTGATAAGCGACATCGTATCAGACGCTTCAGCAAAGATGGACCAGATACACTCGCAGATGATGGACCAGATTGAAGAAGAAAAGAAAAAAATAAAGAAAAACCAGTACGAGCTCAAAGGCCAGCTGTCTGACCTGAAGGATACCCAGGAATACTTGAGGCTGATTGAAGAAGAAAACAAGCGCCTTGAGAAAGAACAGGAGTCCGGTGAATTCACAGAGGAAGCGGATGAACCGTCCTATGCGAATGTCAAACCGGAAATCCATGTGAACCCGGCATTTTTTCAGGGAGGAGATATACCAAAAGGAACTGTGGCAGATGGCGTGGAGACGGATGACCTATCGGCGAAGATAGAAAGTCAGATAAATCTCGATGATCTGGACAGAGAGTACTTCGACTGGAAGGACGGAGGCCAGAACGGGACTGAACAGAAGAAAAAAGGACTTTTCGGAGTCTTTAAAAAGTGATAGAATTCACGCAGATAGTAGTTGGAAAAAGAAATGGAGGCATCAATGAAATTATACGATACCGGAGTCTATTTAGTAGACGGTACACAGATAGTGGCCGATGACCATGAGGCAGCGTCGAAGCTCTCCTCTCTCGGCAAAAAGACTGATAAGGAGAAGGCTGCCGAAGGCACGATGGCCTATGGTATTTTACAAAACCACAATACATCAGGCAATATGCACGAACTGAAGGTGAAGTTCGACAAGCTGACAAGCCACGATATCACTTACGTCGGGATCATCCAGACGGCACGTGCTTCAGGCCTTGAGAAATTCCCTATCCCGTATGTGCTGACAAATTGCCATAACAGTCTCTGTGCAGTCGGCGGAACTATAAATGAAGATGACCATATGTTCGGGCTCTCATGTGCCAAGAGATACGGCGGGATCTACGTACCGCCTCATCAGGCTGTCATTCACCAGTTCGCACGTGAAATGCTTGCCTGTACCGGTAAAATGATCCTGGGCTCTGATTCACACACGAGATATGGTGCCTTAGGAACCATGGCCATGGGCGAAGGCGGTCCGGAGCTTGTAAAGCAGCTTCTCGGAAAAACCTACGATATCAATATGCCTGGTGTCATCGCCATCTACCTGAAGGGCAAGCCTGTAAAGGGCGTAGGACCACAGGATATAGCTCTTGCTATCATCGGAAAAGTATTCAAAAATGGCTATGTGAAGAACAAAGTCATGGAGTTTGTCGGACCTGGTATCGCTAATCTTTCTGTAGATTATCGTATCGGTGTCGATGTCATGACGACTGAGACTACCTGTCTCTCATCTATCTGGGAATGCGATGATAAGACTGAGGAGTTCTATGAGATCCATGGCAGAAAAGAAGACTATAAGCCGCTTCATCCGGCTGATGTAGCCTACTATGATGGCTGCGTTGAGATAGACCTCTCAGAGATCCGTCCGATGATCGCCATGCCGTTCCACCCATCGAATACATACACTATCGCAGAACTCAAAGAAAACCTGATGGATATCCTCGATGATACAGAGAAAAAGGCAAAAGTCTCTCTCGGAGATCAGGTAGACTTCCATCTGAAGGATAAGGTACATGACGGAAAGCTCTATGTAGACCAGGGTATCATCGCTGGCTGTGCGGGTGGTGGCTATGAAAACATCTGTGATGCTACAGATATTCTCCGTGGAAAGAGCATCGGTTCAGATGACTTTACACTGAGCGTATACCCGGCCTCCACGCCTATCTTCATGCAGCTGGCTAAGAATGGCTGTGTGGCAGATCTCTTAGCTACTGGCGCTATCGTAAAGACTGCATTCTGCGGACCTTGTTTCGGCGCTGGAGATACGCCAGCAAATAACGGCTTCTCTATCCGCCATTCTACAAGGAATTTCCCGAACAGAGAAGGTTCGAAGCTCCAGAATGGTCAGATCGCATCAGTGGCACTTATGGATGCCCGTTCTATCGCAGCTACAGCTGCAAACAAGGGCTTCCTGACAGGAGCAGATGAGATTGACGTAGATTTCACAAAGCCGAAGTATTTCTTTGACAGTGAGATATATAAGAACCGTGTATTCGACAGCCACGGCGTCGAAGATCCTTCAGTAGAGGTGAAGTTCGGTCCGAACATCAAGGACTGGCCGCCTATGAGCCCGCTTCCGGAGAACCTGATACTAAAAGTTGTTTCAGAGATCCATGATCCTGTCACTACGACAGACGAGCTGATCCCTTCAGGTGAGACTTCATCATACAGATCAAATCCTCTGGCTCTCGCAGAGTTTACTCTTTCGAGAAAAGACCCGGCTTATGTCGGTCGTGCGAAGGAAGTCCAGAAGGCACAGAAAGCTGTCGAGGCTGATAGCTGCCCTGGAGACGCTCTTCCGGAGATTCACGATGTCATAAAAGCTATTCATACGAAGTTTGAAGACGTTAACAGACATAACATCGGAATCGGAAGCACTATTTTTGCGGTAAAACCGGGAGACGGTTCTGCCCGTGAGCAGGCTGCAAGCTGCCAGAAGGTACTTGGTGGCTGGGCAAATATAGCGAATGAGTACGCTACTAAGCGTTACAGAAGTAACCTGATCAACTGGGGCATGCTTCCATTCACAATCCCTGCTGGTGACCTGCCGTTTAAGAATGGTGACTACCTGTTCATCCCGCATGTGTTTGATGATATAAGGAATAAGAACACTGAGATCGAAGCATACGTGATAAAGGATGGTGCTCTGGCTCCGTTCACCCTGACAATGGGCGAGCTTACAGACGACGAGCGTGAGATCATTGAAGATGGCTGCCTGATCAACTACTACAGAGCACATAATAAATGAAATACGTATCATGGAATGTAAACGGCCTTAGGGCCTGTATAAAGAAATGCTTCTTTGACTACTTCTGAAAATGCCCGTAACAGGGCATTTTTTACTATTGAAATTTCGCTATTTATATGTGATAATTTTCTGTACTACACTATAAGCATACCGGAGGTTTACGATATGTCAGAAGGAAATACAGAGAAAAAGAAACACGCAAGCGAATACCTTTCGGACGAGGAAAATGCGCGGTATAAAGTCATAGCAAGGAGGGCGTTCATAGTAGGACTCGCCCTCATTATCATCTATTTCATTTTTAAAAGGTGGGGAGCCATATCTACAGGGTGGGGTACGGTCAGAAAAGTGTTCCAGCCAATACTTTTCGGCGCGATCATGGCCTACCTGACAAATCCCATAATGAATTTTTTCACAAAGATCTTTAACTATTTTGCAGACCTGCACGCAAAGCACACTGGAAAGCCGAGAAAAAAGCCGGCGGATGGGAAACCAGTCAAATGGATCAGAGTTCTCTCAGCAGTCATAGCTACACTAGTGCTCGTGGCAGCGGTCATTTTTTTCTTAGTGCTCGTAGTGCCGCAGTTCGTGTCGACGATGAACGAGCTGATAAACCATATCCATGAGAAAGTGCGCGGAGTCATAGACTGGGCGGATAAGCTGACGAATTACAGGTTCAAGGATGTGATGGATTCAGCCAGAGATAATCAGAATATCGATAATACTTTAGATAAGCTCGTGGACTTCATCCGCAAATACTTAAATCTCGAGAGCCAGAACCAGATAGTCTCGACGCTGACCAGATGGGGAATGAGCGCCGGAAAGATCATCGTGAACCTGATCATAGGTATTTTCGTATGTATCTACGTGCTGATAGACAAAGAATCATTCAAGTCATGGACGAAGAAGATAATCTATGCTATTTTCCCGGTAAAGCCGGCAAATCATATCGTGGAGACCTTTAGAAAAGCAGATGAGGTGTTCTACGGATTTATCGTAGGAAAAATCATCGACTCGATCATAATCGGAATTATCTGCTATTTTTCGATGCTTATACTTCGCTTCCCGTATGCAGTTGCATGCTCGGTCATCATCGGGGTCACAAATGTCATACCTATATTCGGGCCGTACATTGGAGCAGTTCCTACTGTCTGTCTGATATTCGTGAATAACCCGATGCAGGGCATTTATTTCCTGATATATGTCATCATCCTGCAGCAGTTTGACGGGAATTTCCTCGGACCAAAGATACTCGGAGACTCTACCGGAGTTTCCCCATTCTGGGTTGTGTTTGCCATCGTTGTAGGCGGAGGTCTTTTCGGAATTCCAGGCATGATCATCGGGGTGCCGACAGTGTCTCTGACACTCTGGGTTATAAAACGGATTTCAGACCACTATCTGCTCAAGAGAAAAATGCCTGTAGCCTCGGTAGATTACGGGAAACTCGACTACATAGATCCAGAGACCGGGCAGGCAGTAATGAAGAAATCCGAAGGGAAAAAGAAACACAGCGGACTAATAGGAAAAATCATAGAGAAAAGAAAAAGCCATCAGGCGAAAAAGTGATAGTGTTTGAAAAACAGGCACTGCTATGGTACTATATTAGAAGTGAAATTTTCGTAAAAAGGGGAGAGGGCTATTTCGAGGTGTACGTTAATTGGAGAAAACAGAGTATAAAATAAAGATGGACCAGGTGGAGACGCTGGTCCGTCAGGGTGACCTGAAGGAAGCGGTAGATGTTCTTGATACTCTCAACTACCGTAAGATCAGGAATGTAAATGTTCTCCTTCGTGCCAGCGAGATAGCCGAGGAGGCAGGACAGCCCGAAAAGGGAAGAGAGATTCTTGAGATAGCACATGAGAAGTCGCCTATAGCGAGGATGATCATCTACAGGCTCGCGCTTATCTCTGTAAAAATGGGAGAGCTTGATGAAGCAGAGACCTATTATAAGGAATTCGTAGATATAGCGCCGCATGACGGCCTTCGTTTTGTTATCAGATATACTATAAGGAAGGCGCAGGGGGCAGATATCACTGAACTCATCAGTATACTGGAAGAGCTCTGTGACGAGGATTTTGTCGACAAGTGGGCATTCGAACTGGCCTGCCTGTACAGAAAGCACGGAGACGAGGACAAATGTATAGCTCTCTGCGATAAGATTGCCTTATGGTTTGGAGAAGGGCCTTATGTCGAGAAGTCTCTCGAGATGAAGATGATGTACAAAGCCCTGACTCCGGAGCAGGAAGAGCAGTACAGAAAGCTTACAAAGGGAAGCACAGGAGTAGTAAAAAAAGACAAAGATATATCAGATACGATAACGATTCCTCAGGTAGAGGATAAGCCGGAGAAGTTTGACACAGTGAATCTGCAGGCTGAGATCCGGAAAAATATAGAGGAGATCATGATGGCTACTGAGACAGGAGAGGTCTCTGAAAATATGGATGCCATCAAGGATCTGGTAGGCGACATACCGTATGTGACAGCTGAGGAGCCTGCACTTGATAAGCACAAGGCTGTCCATGAGAAACAGACAGAGGAAGAGTCCAAGACTCCGATAGAGGATTCTTACCAGCAGTACCTGGCTGAAGAGTACGATGGACAGATGGCTTTAAATCTTCCGTCCGGTGGAGATGATGAGCAGATAGAAGGCCAGCTGACCATACAGGATGTACTGGACGACTGGGGCAAGCAGCAGCGTGCTATGGAGGCAGCGCTTAACGACGCGAAGAAGAAAAAACTCGAACAGGCAAAGGAACAGGCTCTTCGTGAAGCAAATCAGATCATGGATCGACTAGTGAATATCAGCCCGCAGCTGGAAGCAGGTGTGTCTCCGGAAGAACTTCTGAAGGAGGAATACTTAAATAAGCCTGAATCAACAGAAGAAGCGAAGCCGGCACGGAAAGTCCTTGAAAATGCTGATGCAGAGACAGTCGAGAATGCGGCAAAGATCCTGGCAGGAGTAAATGACATGCTCCAGCATGATATAGATACGATGTCAGATGATGACGCCGAAGATACTAAGGCTGAGCCCGAAGAAAAGACAGAGGAAGTAGAGGAGACTCCAAAGGCGGAGGAAGATACAGCAGAAGTGGCTCATGCTTCGGAGGCAGAAGCGGCTGAGGCTGCAGAGCAGGAACAAGAGAAAACTGAAACTCCTGATGAAAAGGACTATTCAGAAGAAAAAGAAGATCTAGAAAAGACGAGAACTCTCGAGCCTGTGAAGCCTGAAGAAAAGCAGCCGGTAGATGACAAGACCAGAGAGATAGACATAGATGTAAGCGGCCTTGCGGAGCAGATAAAGCATGAGGCACTTGACGATGAGACAGTAGATGCTGACTTTACAGATGAGGAGAAGGCAATTCTCAGCTACTTTGTCGATGTTCATGGAATGAAGCCACAGATCAAGCAGGCCATTAACGCTCTGAAGGTGAAGTGCGAATCGGATGGAGCCATTAAGACTGGTAATCTGACCATTTCGGGCGCCGAAGGATGTGGAAAGACTGCGCTTGCCAGCAAGCTGGTTCAGATCATCCAGAAGGAAACCGGAAAGCTCAATGCCGGCGCTGGAAGGATCACCGGAGAGAAGATAAACTCCAAGGAT
>JAQXXU010000135.1 GCA_029226225.1 Lachnospiraceae bacterium
CAAAACCGGGCCTATGCGCTCCGTCTGCGGCCATAAAGTCCATGGCCTTGACTGCGCGCCGGGAACGGCCCTAAAGTTTTGTCCATGCTGTCAGAGCCACCGCCCGGAATGACAATACGTATTCATGCATTTTCAAATAATAAGCCCCTCAGTTCTTTTCCATATAGTCTTGATAGAACAGGTTAGTACTGCGGAGCATTTCGATGATTTCTTTAAGCTCTTCTACGGTCTTGTCGAGTTCTTCCCTGGTCGTAGTGTCGGAGAGTGTAAAGCGCAAAGATTCACGTGCCTGGGTTTCGTTTCTTCCGATGGCCAGGAGGACGTGTGACGGGTCGATGCTTCCGGCGGTGCAGGCTGAGCCGCTTGAGGCGGCTATGCCATGTTGGTCGAGAAGGATCAGAGCTGACTCCGCTTCAATGAATTTAAAGCCTATATTTACATTTCCAGGAAGCCTGTCTTTTCCTTCAGCGCCATTTAAGTATGTCAGAGGGATCTCTCCCTGCACTTTTTTTATAAAATAATCGCGAAGTTCTGTCTCCTGCTGCATTCTCTCGTTTATCGACGAAGCCGCTAGCTCGCAGGCTTTTCCGAATCCGACGATGCCTGGGACATTTTCTGTTCCGGCGCGCTTGTTTCTCTCCTGGCCGCCGCCATGGATCAGAGACCTTATGCGGGATGCTTTTGGACTTAAGTATAAAAGTCCCACTCCCTTTGGTCCGTAGATCTTATGCGAGCTGGCTGAGAGCATATCTATATTCATCTCGTCTGGATTTATAGGGATCTGACCGAATGCCTGGACGGCGTCCGTATGAAAGAGGATTCCATTCTCATGTGCCAGCTCACCTATCTCAGCTATAGGTTCTATCGTTCCTATCTCGTTATTTGCTGTCATTATAGAGATAAGAGTAGTGTCGTCTCTTATCGCGTTTTTTACTGACTCTACTGATACGAAGCCTTTTTCATCTACCGGAAGAAACGTCACCTCGAAGCCCTCGTCACGAAGTGCCTTCATCGTGTTTATGACTGCTGGATGCTCGATGGATGAGGTGATCAGATGGCGGCCCTTGTCTTTTAGCATCTCGGCTGCCTTTATGATGGCCCAGTTATCTGACTCTGAGCCGCCCGATGTAAAAAATATCCTCTCTGCCTTCGTATGAAGAAGAGATGCCGCCCTGTCACGGGCCACATCTATTGCGTATTTGCTTTTATTTCCAAGCTCATAGACTGCTGACGCATTCCCGTAATACTCACGGAAATACGGTAGCATTTCGTCTAAGACTTCCTGCTTCATCTGAGTCGTTGCAGCATTGTCCAGGTATATCATTTTATTATCCCTCCGCCTGCTACATAGTCTCCGTCATAGAGTACCAGTGCCTGTCCCGGTGTTACTGCTCTCACTTTTTTCTCGAAGCTTACTTCCAGATCATCACCTGAATATCTGATATGGCACGGTGTGCCTGGATCTGAGTAGCGGATCTTCCCGATATAGGTCTTTTCCTCTGAAAAATGCTCTTCACTCATGTATACCAGATGATCCGCTGTAAGAGTATCTGTAAACAGATCTTCATTTTCACCAAGAACCACTTCATTTTTCGGGACGTCAAGCTTCTGTACAAAGACACGGTGGCCGAAAGCTACTCCAAGGCCCTTTCTCTGGCCTATCGTGTAATGCGTGATTCCTTTGTGTTTTCCGAGGATATGTCCTTCTCTGTCGACATAGTTTCCCTCACCAGGGGCTTCAGCTCCCAGCTCACTGTCCAAAAACGCTCCGGTATCGCCGTCAGGTATAAAACAGACATCCTCACTGTCTCTTTTATGCGCGACCGGAAGTCCGGCCTCTTCAGCTATTTTTCTTATCGTAGGCTTGTCATAGTCTCCGACCGGCATAAGAGTGTGCCTCAACTGTTCCTGCGTCAGGGAATAGAGCACATATGTCTGGTCCTTTTCAGCTGTAACGGAATTTTTTATAGCGATACGACCATTCGGTAAAGTTTCAATACGCGCATAGTGTCCTGTTGCGATATAATCTGCGCCGATATCCAAGCTGCGCTTAAGGAGTCCTTCCCACTTGATATAGCGGTTACAGGCTATGCACGGATTCGGTGTCCTTCCATGCCTGTACTCATCGACGAAGTAGTCCATTACATACTTTCTGAAATCGTCTTTGAAATTCATCACATAGTAGGGAATGCCAAGTACTCCTGCGACCCTTCTGGCGTCTTCTACCGCTGAAAGCCCGCAGCAGCCTCTTTCCTCGAGCCTGCATGCCTGGTCAGGATTCTGCCAGATCTGCATTGTGACTCCGATGACATCGTATCCCTGTTTTTTTAATAAATAAGCGGCGACCGATGAATCGACGCCGCCACTCATGCCAACTACTACTTTTGCCATATCATTTCTTTGCAAGTCTCTGTCTTACTGCTTCAAAAGCCACTACTCCGCAGGACACCGAAGCATTCAACGAATCGATATCTCCGAAAGTCGGGATGCTGACCACCGCATCACACTTTTCTTTTACGAGTTTGCTGATGCCTTTTCCCTCATTTCCGATAACAAGTGCCAGTGGTCCTGTCAGAGCTGTCTTATAAATGCTCTCTCCATCCATATCGCAGGCGTATACCCAGATGCCCTTATCCTTCAGCTCATCGATCGTGCGCGAGAGATTCGTGACCTTTGCTACCGGCGTATAGGCGATAGCTCCGGCAGATGCCTTTACAGCCGATGCTGTAAGCCCGACAGCCCTGTTCTTAGGGATTATGACTCCATCTGCACCTGCCATATTCGCGGTACGGATGATAGCTCCGAGATTATGCGGATCCTCTATCTCATCTAAGATAAAAATAAACGGATCTGTGCCTTTTTCCTCTGACTTCTCCAGAATATCATCTACAGTCGAGTATGAAAAAGCTGCCACATAAGCTATAACTCCCTGGTGCTTTTTATCAGGGCAGATCTCATCGAGTCTTGACTTGTCTACGAGGTCAGTCCTTATACCCTGCTTTTTTGCCTCACGAAGGATAGTATGAATCGGTCCGTCAAAGCTCGATTTCAGGACAAATATCCTCTCAACTGTAGTATCTGAACGCAGTGCCTCAAGGACTGCGTTTCTCCCCTCTATTATCGTACTTTCATCATGCATGGTTTTTTTCCTCAAGATCACCGGCGTGATCTTTTAAAAGCCCGGTCTCTTCAAGTCCTTTTTTTACGAGCCAGAAGATTCGGTCACGCTCATTTTTTAAAAATAAATATCCAAGCAGCGCCTCAAATCCGGTCGCCATCCGGTAATCAGAAACCGAAGCATTTTTTGAATGGGTATAGCTCTTCGCATTCCGTCCGCGCCTGAATACATCAGCCTCTACTTCTGTCAGGTACGGCGCTATCGCTTCTGATACCTTTCTCTGGGACTCTGCCTTTACTATGTGGGCAGATGCATTATGGAGCTTCGATGGAGATACATTCCTCGATGCCACGATTATCGAGCGGACTATTATCTCATAGACTCCATCTCCAAGAAACGCCAGAGTCAGCGGAGAGTAGGTCTTTATATCCCGCTCCGGTATGTCAAAGGCATCGCGGATTGTCTTTATACCCTCTTCCACTTGACACCCTCTCTGGTATCTAAAAGCTCGATTCCCTGACTTAAAAGCTCGTCTCTGATCTGGTCTGCAAGAGCGAAGTTCTTCTCTTTTCTCGCCTGCTGACGTTTATCGATAAGCTCCTGGATCTGAGGATCTATCTCATCTCTGTCGACTGTAAACTCAAGTCCTAAGACTCCCATCAGTTTTTCGATCTTTTCGAAGACTGCCATAAGGATTCCGCCCGAGCTCTCTTCATCGAGCTTCGTATTCGCGAATTTTACCAGGTCAAAAATAGCTGCTATGGCATCGGCTGTATTGAAGTCATCATCCATAGCCTCTTCGAACTCGTTGACGTACTCCTTTGTCGTATCTAGGAGTTCGTCCTCTTCCTCAGTCATTTCCATCTGGGTAGCCTTTGCGATCAGATCCTTAAGTCTGTCACCGGCTGTCCTTATTCTCTCAAGCCCGCTCTTTGCTGACTCCATCAGATCCTCCGAGTAGTTCAGCGGACTTCTGTACTGAGCTGACAGCATGAAAAATCTGAGTACATCGGCGTTGTATCTCTTCAGTATCTCACGGACAAGGAGGAAATTTCCCAGAGACTTGCTCATTTTTCTGTTATCTATATTCAGAAAGCCGTTATGCATCCAGTAGTGTGCGAACGGGACTCCATTTGCAGCTTCTGACTGGGCTATCTCATTCTCATGATGCGGGAAGATCAGATCCTCACCGCCTGCATGGATGTCGATCGTATCTCCTAAGTATCTCTTCGACATGACTGAGCATTCGATGTGCCAGCCCGGTCTTCCGTCACACCAAGGTGAAGGCCATGAAGGCTCTCCTTCTTTCTTCGGCTTCCAGAGAACGAAATCAAGCGGATCCTGCTTCTCATCTCCGGTCACTTTTATGTCACGGTGGCCACCCTCCAGGTCATCGATGTTCTTATGGGAGAGCTTTCCGTATCCCTGGAAGCTTCTGGTCTTATAGTAGACAGTTCCGTCTGATACGACATAAGCATCACCCTTATCTATAAGAGTCTGGATCATGTCGATCATGCCGCCGATCTCTTCGGTAGCGCGTGGATTCTTAGTCGCAGGCATGATATTCATCGCTTCCATGTCTTTTTTGCATTCAGCGATATAGAATTCTGCCACTTCCTGCGCGCTCTTTCCCTCTTCTATCGACTCTTTGATGATTTTATCGTCGACATCGGTGAAATTCGATACGTAGTTCACCTGATATCCTTTATATAAAAAATATCTTCTCACCGTATCGAATACGATCATCGGGCGGGCATTTCCGATATGGATATAATTATAGACCGTCGGACCGCAGACATACATGCGGACCTTTCCCTCTTCGATCGGTTTAAACTCTTCTTTTGTTCTCGTAAGCGTGTTATAAATCTTTACCATATAAAAATCCTCGCCTTTAAGCCTGTACTTTAGGACAGCCACCGCAACCGGCACATCCCGGCCCTATCGGAGTCCCTGCTTCGTATAACGACTCTATGATACACACTGCCGAAGCCGAAATGCCTTCGCCTCTTCCGGTAAATCCCAGATGCTCTTCTGTGGTTGCCTTCACGTTAACCATATTATCCGCTATCTGGAGATCTTCTGCAATATTTTTTTTCATCTGATCGATGTAAGGGCGCATCTTCGGAGCCTGGGCTATGATCGTAGCATCTATATTTCCGACCACATAACCCTCTTTTAAGAGCATCTGTCCGACTTCTCTCAAGAGTACTCTCGAATCAGCGCCCTTGTACTTATCGTCTGTATCCGGAAAATGCAGCCCTATATCTCCAAGGCCTGCTGCCCCGAGGAGCGCATCCATCACTGCATGGAGGAGCACATCCGCGTCTGAATGTCCAAGGAGGCCCTTTTCATACGGTATATGCACACCGCCTAAAACCAGGTCGCGGCCCTCTGTCAGCCTGTGGACATCATAACCATTTCCTATTCTCATGGCAATTCCCTATATAAAAATCCTACAAGAAAGGGCTGCTACATCTGTGATGCAACAGCCCTTAAGAAATCATAGCGAGAAAGAGACTCGAACTCTTGACACCACGGGTATGAACCGTGTGCTCTAGCCAACTGAGCTATCTCGCCACAGAAACAATACTTAGTTTCTGAATGGGACCTATAGGGCTCGAACCTATGACCTCCTGCTTGTAAGGCAGATGCTCTCCCAGCTGAGCTAAGATCCCAATTATAAGCCGCGCTTTTCTGTCTCGTTTCACGCGACTTAAATATACTACCAAAACAAGGCATCGATGTCAAGAGTATTTTTAAAAAAATATAAATCTGTCATCTGACTGCATTACGTCAGCGCGACACATTCGATCCGGAGATCATGTTCATTATCAGATCCACGCAGCCGTCTATTCCGTAGCTGGCACTGTTCAGACACAGATCATAGTTGTTGGCGTCGCCCCACTTAAGGCCTGTGTAGTAGTTGTAATACTTAGCATGGACGTTGTCGTCAGCTTTAAGAATCCTTCTGGCTGTTCTGGCGTCGCAGTCATGGATTGCCTGAACACGCTTTACTCTGGACTCCAGAGGAGCTGTGATGAAGATACTGATATGCGGAATGCGGTTGCTGGTAAGTATCCTGTCAGCAGCACGTCCCACGATAACGAAATCCTGCTTTTTTGCCAGTTCTATAAGGATCTCGCTCATTCTGAAAAATGAAGCGTCACGCATGTTAAGACCATGATAACGATTACGCATGTGCACAAACCTGCCGATTCCCGACTGATGCCTGGCAGAGAGCAGCTCCTCTTCAAGATTCGGAGTCTCCGCGCTCGGTATGTTGTCAGTTGTGTCCTTCAGATCCTCTGTTATTTCAAGCGTCCTTATCATTTTGGCAATGATCTTTGAATCGAGATAATCGATATTCAGCTTCTCAGCCAGCTCTATTCCGACGTGACTGCCTCCTGAAGCAGTCGAACGGCTGATGCAGATGATCAGATGCTTGCTGTCCATCCTGTTCTTCAGCGAAAGAGAATTCAGGCTGGCAATAATAGGATCCAGGATCCTCATCGGGCCTCCGTTCCTGTCAATAAAATCATGAAAAGCCTTAGTCGTCTCCTCATATTCGCTCAGAATCTCATCACGCTTGATCGGGTTCTCGATAGTATGAGCCATGTTGCCGATAAGTGCAAGCTGCTGATGGAGCTTGAACCTGACCTCCGGCGTCTCCATGCAGCGGACGATCTCATTAATACTGGCTTCACGGTCATCGGTGTAGATATGTCCGAGGCCCGAACCAGAAGCCTTGTAGGCTTCATTATCGAGATTATATATTTTCTCAGCCAGTTCAATGGCTTCTTTTTTCTCTGCCATATTACCCACCTTTCCATTTACATGAAGAATATCAGCGCGTCAATGATAAATACCGGTACCAGTATACATATAGACCATTTCATGTATCCGAAGAATGAAGGCATAGTGATACCGTTCTCGTCTGACATTGATTTTACCATAAAGTTAGGAGCATTACCTATATAAGTATTAGCACCCATGAATACGGCACCGCAGGAAATAGCCATCAGCATGTTCTTAGACACTGTACCGACAGACAGGGCAAGGCCGGACTTGAATCCGAGAGAGCCTGCAGTCGTAAGGAATACCAGGTATGTCGGCGTATTGTCCAAAAAGCTCGAAAGTGCGCCTGTCGCAAAGAACATCTGAACAGGTGTCGTAAGACCGAGCGTAGATCCTTTTGCTTTTAAAAGAATAAGAGCCGGCTGCATCGTGATGAATATGCCGATAAAGAGTACGGCCACCTCCTCGATGGCTCCCCAGGTGAAATGGTTGTGTACTCTGACTTCCTTGTTCGTCGTCTTAAATGACAGATAAGCTGCCAGAAGTATGATGATGATCTCTATAAGCGACGGATAAGTCAGTGAGACATTGCCCGGAAGAGTGATCCCGAGCACATTGCCGCTGGCATCCTGGAAAGCCTTAAGGCCAGGCAGTAGGCCGCTTAAAACAACTCCTATTACTATCATTACCAGGAAGATAATATTGTGAAGTCCCTCGAAACGGATCATCGTGCGGACAGAAGACAGGTCCGGTCTGCGTCCCTCTGCTATGTCCTTCCTGTAATTCTTACGGTCGATGAAGAAAAACAGGGTCAGAAGCAGAAACATGTTCACCAGAAGTACAGGGAACAGGTTAAAGCTCCACAGGAACGGTACACCTCTCATAAATCCCATCAGAAGCGGAGGATCGCCCATAGGTGTAAGACAGCCTCCGATATTCGATACCAGAAAGATAAAGAAGATGATGATCTGAGACTTTCTTTTTCTCCAGCTGTTCATTTTTATCACAGGACGGATCATAAGCATAGATGAACCTGTCGTTCCTATGACACTCGACAGGAGTGTACCTATCGTAAGAAGCACCACGTTTACTCCGGGAGAACCTGCCAGATCACCGGTGAATGAGATATTACCGGCTACACAGAAAAGTCCGAACAGCAGTATTATAAATGTCAGATAATCGTTTATGATACAGTCAAATTCTGTGTGAAATGTCTCTGCCGCGCCAAACTGTGTCGCGAACAGTACGATTGAGATCACTGACCAGAGAATGACCATGTGAGACTCATGTCTGCCCCACCAGTTCGGAGCAAAAAGAGGAAACAGTGCTACGCACAATAAAAGTCCTGCAAAAGGGATACAGAGCCATATAGGCACATTCATAGTATTACCTCCTAAAAATTACCAGATACCTTTTCGCCGGTTGATTATTATATCACTGATAAGCAATTGTTTACAACCTCTTATTTTTTTGATCAGAATGCACCGGCTGCCGTGTTAGATCAAAGAAGCAGACTGTCTACAAGCTTTACGCACTCAGCCGCATCAGGAGAATATCCGTCCGCTCCTATCTCGTCACTGTAGGAAGGAGTGATGCAGGCTCCTCCGATCACGACTTTGCATGATGGGTATTTTTCGTTGCGGAGTTCGACGACATCCTTCATGTGTACCATTGTAGTCGTCATCAGGGCTGAGAGTCCGATGACAGCAGCCTTATTCTCTATGGCTGCGTTTACTATATCCTCGGCCTTTACATCTTTGCCTAAGTCGATGACATTATAGCCGTAGTTTTTAAGCATCAGGACGACTAAGTTCTTTCCGATATCGTGGATATCTCCCTCTACGGTAGCACAGACTATAGTTTCCTTTACTTCTCCTGAATCAGACTTAAGCAGAGGCTCTAAGACTGCAACGCCCTTCTCCATCGCATTCGCGCCGGATATCATCTGTGGCAGGAAGTATTTTTTTTCTTCGTATAGTTTTCCGACGGTATTTATCCCAGGGATCAGGTCTTTGTTCAGTATGTCCCTTGGATCACGACCAGCGGCAATTTCCTTTTTTACGAGAGAGTCGATGTGTGAAGTGTCTCCCTTTATGACAGCGTCCATTACAGGAGGATACTCGCTCTTTTTTTCTTCCTTTGTGTCAGCAGCCTTTGCTCCCGATGAGATTGAAAAATCAGCAGTCGAAGCGTCTTTTAAGTACTTTTCTGTGGCTCCGCCCCTGCAAAGCAGCATGTCGGCAGCCGCGGCTGTAAGCATCAGAAGCTTCTGAGACGGGTTCGCTATCGCCATCGTAAGCCCGTGGGCTATAGCCATATTAAGGAAGGCTGTGTTTACAAAGGCTCTTTCCGGAAGGCCGAAGGAGATATTCGAAAGTCCGCATACTGTCGGAAGTCCCTTTTTTCTGCAGTAGTCAACTGTGGCAAAACACTTTACCGCGCTCTCAGGGTCAGCTCCGACAGTTGCTGTAAGCACATCCACAACGCACCTGTTTTCAGACATTCCTGCTGCCTTTACAGCGTCCAGTATCCTGTCGAGATTTGCGTGCTTTTCTTCAAGTGTCTTAGGAAGTCCAGATGATGAGAGAGGCAGCACGATGAACATGGCTCCGTATTTTTTTGCGATAGGGAGCATGACTTCCATCCTCTCCTCTTCGCCGGAGATGGAGTTTATCAGTGCTCTGCCTGGATACCTGCGAAGGGCTGCCTCCATGACTTCCGGATAACTCGTATCGATGCAGAGCGGCAGATCAGATGAAAAAGTCACCTCGTCTATCGCCCTAAGCATCATCTCTTTTTCATCGATGCCGTTCGTTCCCATATTCACATCGAGGATAGAGGCACCATTTTCCTCCTGGCTTCTCGCAAACTCATTCACGAGATCCATAGAACCAGCACGTAGCTCTGCCTGGAGCTTTTTCTTTCCAGTCGGATTTATCCTCTCTCCTATCACTAGGAAATTCTTTCCAGGCTCTATCTCCTGAACTTTTCTCTCGGATGAAATGACTCTCTCAGTCACAGGAGCCGGCTCAAGCGTATCCATGTCTCTGGTTCGCTCTACCATAGCCTTTATATGTGCCGGTGTAGTTCCGCAGCAGCCGCCTATAATAACAGCACCCGCCTTTACGAGCACTTCCATATCAGCAGCAAACTCGTCTGGTGTCATCTTATAGACTGTGTTCTCATCGATAAGCTCCGGCAGTCCTGCATTCGGCTTTGCTATGATAGGGACTGTCGCGTAACGCCTCATCTCTTCTATAAGAGGCGCCATTTTGTCAGGACCTGTAGAACAGTTTAGCCCGACGGCATCAGCACCTAAAGACTGTAATACTACAATCGCATTCGAAGGTGATGAACCATACAGAGTTTTGCCGTCATCATTATAGGTAAGTGAAGTGATCGCAGGGATGTCGTAAGCCAGTTCCTTTACAGCTATAAGAGCAGCCCTCGTCTCCTGGAGACTCATCATCGTCTCTATAAAAAATACGTCGATCCCACCTTCTATAAGAGCCTGAGCCTGTTCCTTGTACACGGTGACAAGGTCCTCAAAGTCGAGTTCACCTATAGGAGAAAGCTGCTGGCCGGTCATCGTGATATCACCAGCCACCAGGCACTTTCCATCTGTAGCTTTTCTCGTATTCTCTGCAAGCGTCCGGTTTATCTCTCCGACCTGGTCTTCAAGTCCGTACTCCGAGAGCTTAATCCTATTTGCAGCAAAAGAAGGCACAAGAACTATATTGCTCCCCGCCTCCATGTACTCGTGCTGCAGTTTTCTTATAGGTTCGGGATTGTCCACCATCCACTTTTCGGGGCAGACTCCCATAGGCATTCCGGCCTTCATCATATTCGTACCGACACCGCCATCGAGATATACAGGATGTCCGGTCCCGGTCAGTTTCTTAAATTCAGTAACAGTCATTCTTTTTCCCTGATTTTTCCAATTATATCACAGATCAGCTTTACCCGGTTAAAAGGCACCATAAAGTAATAGCCGTCAGCTGTTTTCTCTATTTTAGCAGCTATGTCAAGTGACACCTGCTCTGCCACAGCTTCAGCCTCTTCCCTCGACATGTCCGGTCTGTACATATC
>JAQXXU010000136.1 GCA_029226225.1 Lachnospiraceae bacterium
TATATGTAATTTAACGCGTTCTGGACCGGCCCGGACACCTTGATCTGAGTATCTGTCATTCGCATTTTTGTCGCAAAATCTGTGGCCATAGCGTCGTGCAGTTTTTCGACACCTGATATAGACTTTATATCGTCCAGCTGCCGGATGTAGTAATCGCTCATCCTAAATCCCTGCTCTTCGATCATGCCTGCACGAACACATACACGGGTAATAAGCGCACAGCTGACAACAAAGTGATATTTGATATTTGTCAGGGGGTCACGGGATAAGACACCTACTCCGTCGGGAGAGGTGAATCGATGCGCTTCGCAGTTTTTTCTCACTGCCTCGAGGTTTCCTCTGGCTACTTCCTTGTAAAAAGCCCGTTCTTCAGATGAAGGCCGATGCTTTTCAGCCTCGTCATCCTGTTTTATTTCGTAGTGTTCAAATCTATTTTCCATGAATTTATTATATCAGATTTGTGATGAAAATGAGTGCACGAATCTGATATTTTTCCTTTTCATTTTGTATAATGATGTACCCATGAAGAATATAATCTAAGCATAGTTACAAAGAACGGAGATTTCAAAGGAGGAAATCACAATGAAAAAGAAAATCGTAAGTATGGCCCTCATCGCAGCGATGACAGCCACAATGTTCGCAGGATGTGGATCTAATTCCTCATCTTCATCATCTTCATCATCAAAGTCTTCAAGTGGTAAAGAGGGAAAAGTCTTAAACATCTGGAGCTGGAATGACGAGTTCGAGACCAGATTCAATGACTTCTATCCTGAAGTAGAGTCTGTATCAAAGGACAAGACAGAGACAAAGCTGAAGGATGGTACAGTAGTAAAGTGGACGATCAACCCTAACCAGGACGGCGTTTACCAGCAGAAGCTCGATGAAGCTCTTCAGAATCAGGCTACAGCCTCAGCTGATGACAAGATCGACATCTTCCTTGCTGAGACAGATTACCTGGTAAAGTACACAGACGCTGACGCAAACGCATCAATGCCTCTGAAGGACTTAGGTATTGATCCTGACAAAGACCTCGCTGATCAGTATCAGTACACAAAGGATGCCGCTACAGATAAGAATGGCGACTTAAGAGCTACCAGCTGGCAGGCTTGTCCGGGACTCTTCGTATACAGAAGAGGAATCGCAAAGGATGCTTTCGGAACAGATGATCCGGAAAAGATCCAGGAGAAGGTAAAGGATTGGGATACATTCGAGCAGTCAGCAAAGGAACTCAAGGATAAAGGTTATTACATGCTTTCATCAATGGGCGCTGATACCTACAGAGTATTCGGAAACAATGCAAGCGAGCCATGGGTACAGGGCGATACAGTTACTGTAGACCCGAACCTCATGAAGTGGGTAGAGCAGTCAAAGAAGTTCACAGACGAAGGATACAACCACAAAGTATCAGGACAGTGGACAGATGACTGGAACAAAGATCAGGGTGCTGATTCAAAGGTATTCGGATGGTTCTTCCCAGCTTGGGGTATCAACTTCACTATCCAGCCTAACGCAGGAGATAAAGGAGCAGGAGACTGGGCTGTATGTAATGGACCACAGTCTTATAACTGGGGCGGTTCATTCATCCTTGCAGCGCAGGGAACAGATAACCCGAAGCTCGTTAAAGATATCATGCTGAAGCTTACAGCTGATAAGGATACACTCCTTAAGATCACAGATAAGACTCTTGACTATACCAACACAGTTTCAGGTATGGAAGAGTATGCTGCTGATGATAAGAAGGGTGATTCAGACTTCCTTGGCGGCGAGAACCCATACAAGTACTTCGCTCCAGCTGCTGAGAGCATCAAGATGGATAAGATCACACCTTATGATCAGGGATGCGGCGAGTGCTTCCAGAACGCATTTGGTGATTACTTCAACGGCAAGGTTTCATTTGACAAGGCAAAGAAGAACTTCGAGACAGCTATCCTCGAGAGATACAGTGACCTCAAGAAGGTAGAGTGGCCTAAGTAATAATTACCTGGTCAAAAGGGTTTTTCCTGGAAAGGCTTTACTATGAAGAAGAAAACAAAGAAAGCTAAGAATTATTCGAATTACGGATATTTATTTATCGCACCGTTTTTCATCAGTTTCGTGATTTTTTCACTGATACCGCTGGTCGATACGATAAAGAACAGTTTCTATGAGTACTATACTTCCGGACTCAAAGTAGTGGGACCGAACTTCATAGGTCTTGCGAACTACTCACAGATACTGAAGGCAGACCTGCTTAAATACACCGGAAACACATTCATCCTCTGGATTGCCGGTTTCATCCCGCAGATCGTGATAGCGCTGATACTTGCAGCGTGGTTTACAGATCAGCACATGAAGCTTAGAGGAAGAAAAGTGTACGAAGTCATCATTTACATGCCAAACCTTATCATGGCATCGGCTTTCGCAATGCTCTTCTTCACCCTCTTCTCTAACTCAGGTCCTGTGAACTCACTTTTACAGCAGCTTCACATCACCAAAGAGCCGATAAGGTTCCTGGCCTCAGTGTCAGGAACCAGAGGCCTGATAGCACTGATGAACTTCCTGATGTGGTTCGGAAACACGACTATCATGCTGATGTCGGCTATAAACGGCGTAAACCCAGAGCTTTTTGAAGCAGCGAACCTGGATGGCTGCACACATACGCAGATATTCTTCAGGATCACGCTTCCTATGATAAGACCAATACTTACCTACACTCTTATCACCTCTCTTATCGGTGGTATCCAGATGTTCGATGTACCTCAGATCCTTACCAACGGTAATGGTTCTCCGGACAGAAGCTCGATGACACTTATCATGCTCCTCAACAACTACCTGAAGACCAAGAACTATGGTATGGCAGGTGCACTTTCGGTTTACCTGTTCATCATCAGTGGTATCCTCTGCTTCATCGTTTACCGTTTCATCAATACTGACAGTTCGGATAACGAAGCAAAGGCAAAGGCTAAGAGAGAAAAACGTCAGAAAAAGATCGCCACAGTGGAAGGAGGAATCACAGTATGAAAAGCCATTCAGAAAGAACAAGAGTAGTAATAGCACAGATAGTGCTCGTGATCCTCTCATTCATGTGTATGTTCTTCTTCTACATCCTGATCATCAACTCGACCAGGTCTCATGTAGAACTACAGAAAGGATTCTCATTCCTTCCGAGCACACATTTTGCGAAGAACCTGACAAACGTATTAAACGATGGAACTCTTCCAGTCGTAAACGGTATCATCAACAGCCTTATAGTGGCAGCCTGCAGTGCGGCTCTGTCGACTTACTTTTCAGCGATGACTGCATTCGGACTTTACGTGTATGATTTCAAGCTGAGAAAAGCAGCGTTTACATTTATCATGGCCATCATGGTAATGCCTACACAGGTTACTGCCCTTGGTTTCTTAAGACTGATCACAAAAATGGGAATGTACGATACAGTACTTCCTCTGATCATTCCTTCGATAGCAGCTCCGGCGGTATTCTACTTCATGTACAGCTACATGGAGTCATCCCTTCCGGTAGCTCTCGTAGAAGCAGCCAGAATAGATGGTGCAAGTGAGTTCAGGATCTTTAACCAGATAGTCCTTCCTATCATGAAGCCGGCTATCGCAGTACAGGCCATCTTCACCTTCGTAGGTTCCTGGAATAACTACTTCATTCCAGCCCTTGTTCTTCAGACAAAGAAGAAGATGACTCTTCCTATACTTATCGCAACCCTTCGTGGCGCTGATTACATGAACTTTGATATGGGCAAGATCTATATGATGATCATGGTAGCTATCGTTCCTATCATCATAGTATATCTCTTCCTTTCGAGATTCATCATCGCCGGTATTACACTTGGTGGTGTTAAGGAGTAATTTATGAGTGAGGCTGGTCTCAGCCCTCTTGCGCAGGGCATATCATTACCCGTCGAAGGAGAAAAGTACAATTCACCAGGCTCGATAGATGTGATCCGTCGGGCCGGTGATGAAGCCATAGTTCTTCTAAAAAACGACGATGAAGTCCTACCGATAAAGGACGAGCGTGTCGCAGTTTTCGGCAGATGCCAGATCAATACATTTTTCGTAGGATATGGAAGTGGAGGCGACGTCAAGCCGACCAGAAAAGTATCTATCCTCGATGGCATAAAAAGTGCCGGCATAAACTACGACACAGAACTGGCCAGAGCCTATAAAGCATGGTGTCCTGATCATATACCTGACGAAGGCACCTGGGGTAACTGGCCTTTCAGTTTTCCTGAAATGCCTGTCTCTGACGAGCTGATGCAGGCGGCTTCCGACAGCTGTGAAAAAGCAGTAGTCGTGATAGGCAGGGCGGCAGGCGAAGACAGAGATAACACTCTTACAAAGGGCAGCTTCTTCCTCACAGGTGAGGAGGAAGCCCTCCTTGAAAAAGTAGACAAAGCATTTGAAAATGTCATAGTTCTTTTAAATATCGGTGGTCTGATTGATTTTACCTGGCTTAAAAAATACAGCCATCTGAAAGGCCTTCTGATCGTCTGGCAGCTGGGACAGGAAATGGGTCATGCGGTAGCAGATGTACTTACCGGCAGAGTCTCTCCTTCAGGGCATTTAGCCCAGACTATAGCTGAAAAGTACTATGACTATCCGTCAGCCGCCCATTTCGGTGATCCGGACTCTAACGAGTACAAAGAAGGCGTCCGTGTAGGTTACAGAGGGCTTAAAGAAGCTCTGTTCCCATTCGGATACGGTCTGTCTTATACGACCTTCGATACACAGGTGCTGGACTATAAAGAGACAGCTCATACCTTTGAGTTCAGGACAGAGATCACGAATACCGGAAAACGTTCAGGAAAGGGATTAGTCCAGCTGTATGCGACTATTCCGGGATATGATTTCAGGACTCTTGTAGGATATGGCAAGTCTGATGAGCTCGCACCTGGTGAGAGTGAAGTCATTCTCCTCTCTGTTAAAAAAGTCCAGGTTTCGATCTACGATACCGATTCCGAGAGTTTCGTGATACAGAAAGGCTTCTATGAATTTTTCATAGGAGACACGCCATATGATACTACTGTAAAAGCTGGTCAGGCGACTGTCACAGATGATATAGTCGTTCAGAAATGCGAGAGTATCACAGAAGGCTCTGAGAAGCTAAAAGAGAGGATACATGACAGACTTCCTGCTCCTGTAGAGACTATAGTCCAAGAGCAGATCAGCTTTGATGATGTAAGAGCTGGAAAGTATTCCCTGGATGACTTCATAGCGCAGATGACTCCGGCAGAGCTTTCGGATCTGTCGCGCGGCGAAGGTGACATGGATTCACCTAATGCCATCAAAGGAAACGCAGGTGTTTTCGGTGGTATCACACCTGCCTTAAAGAAAAAAAATATTCCGATAATAAATACTTCGGATGGTCCTTCGGGACTCCGTGTATGTAGATACAGTTCACTTCTTCCTATAGGCACAGCTGTTGCCAGCACCTGGAACAGGCGCCTGATAGAAGAGCTGTATTCGTCAGAAGCGGACGACATGAAGCACTACGGAGTTGATGTATTGCTCGGTCCTGGAATGAACATCCAGAGAAATCCGCTCTGCGGCAGGAATTTCGAATACTATTCGGAAGACCCGTACCTTTCAGGAATGACAGCCGGTGCCGCCGTAAGAGGCATCCAGAGCAAAGGAGCTGCAGCCTGCATAAAGCACTTTGCCTGCAACAACCAGGAGACAAACCGGTACAGGAATTCAAGCGATGTAGATGAAAAGACTCTTAGAGAGATCTATCTGAAGCCTTTTGAGATCGCCATCCGTGAATCCTCACCGAAGTGCATTATGACAAGCTATAACCAGATAAACGGTGTCTGGGCACATTACAATTACGACCTGGTAAAGACAGTGCTCAGAAAAGAATGGGGCTACAAGGGCCTGGTCATGACAGACTGGTGGATGCAGCTGGCTGACAGTCCTGAATTCCCTGGAGTGAAAAATAACGCGTACCGTATCCGCGCAGGTGTAAACCTCTTGATGCCTGGTGCACTGATACGAGGCGATGTAGGGTTTGTACATGACTCCGACCCGGAGAACTACCTGACCCTTGGAGAACTTCAGGAAAACGCCCGCTACATTCTAAACTTCATTTTACTTAACTAAGGTAACTTCTTCATAATAAATTCCCCTTCATAAAAAGCTGCGGCATGTCCGCAGCTTTTTAAAACTAAAGATTTATAAGCAGAAAGGAATATATGGACGGAATACAATTTTTAGATAACGATGGAACCTTTGAACTGGATCGTCCGGAAGATTACAGCTATCTGTATTTCCCGCTTGCCAGTGAAAAAGGCTTAAAGAGCAGTATCACTCCGAATCTCGGCGGTGATATAAAAATAGATCAGACGTCTTTTTTGCTTGAGCCTGTAAGTGCTGAGAATCTGCACAACAACAGGAGCACCAGGAATTTCTGGGCCAAGTTCGATAATGGTGATGTATGGTCAGCAGCCGGAAGCTCTGCAGAGGCTGAAAATGACAAGTTCACGAAGGCTCAGGACGACTCAAAGATCACTGCCGGTTTTATGTGGCAGACTATAGAGCGCGAGTCAAAAAAATATGGTATCAGTGCCGAGATCACGTCATTCGTACCTAGAGACTTAAACGCCGAGGTCATGTCGGTAAAGCTAAAAAATACTTCCGATAAGACAGAGAAGTTCACGCCGGTTGCCGCAGTTCCTATATATGGCAGAAGTGCTGATAATATCCGTGACCACAGGAACGTGACCTCGATGCTCCATCGAATCCACACTGATAAGTACGGTACCATCGTGACTCCTACGATGTCATTTGATGAGAGAGGACATAAGAAAAATCATACGTCGTATTTTGTCTATGGAGAGTCAGGTGAAGGTAAGGCTCCGGAAGTATTTTACCCTACAGTTGACCTGTTCTTAGGAGAAGGAGGAACCTTCACTCATCCGGGAGCTGTCTACAGAGACCTAAAAGGCGCAAAGGCAGGAGAAGATTTTGCCGGTAGAGAAGCCGTCGGTGCGCTTCAGTTTGCTGAGACAACGCTTGCCCCTGGAGAAGAGGTAAGCTACACTGTTCTTTTGGGAATCACGCCGGAGGGAACAGATCTGGCACCTGTCATCGACAGATTCAGAAGTACAGAAAAGACAGAAAGCGAGCTTAAAGAGGTAAAGGATTACTGGAAAAAGGAAGTCAGCATCAGCTACCATACCGGGAACCATTCATTTGATGAACTGATGAAGTGGGTTACTTTCCAGCCATTTTTACGCAGGATCTTCGGATGTTCGTTCCTTCCTCATCACGACTATGGTAGAGGAGGAAGAGGCTGGAGAGACCTGTGGCAGGATTCGCTCTCACTTCTGATGATGAATCCGACTGAAGTAAGGGATGATCTCGTAAGCTATTTCGGAGGCGTCAGAATAGATGGTACCAATGCTACGATAATCGGAGACAGACCAGGGGAATTCAAGGCTGACAGAAATGGTATAGCGAGAGTCTGGATGGATCATGGTATGTGGCCATTCCTGACGATAGAGTTATACTTAAACCAGACAGGTGATTTTTCTATTCTGAATGAAGAAGCACCATACTTCGAAGATGCTGAGATATACCGCGGTACGAAAAAAAACGGTAACTGGGATGAGAGAAGAGGAACGGAGCTTATAGACAGGGATGGAGATATTATTCAGGGAAGTGTACTGGAGCATATCCTCATCGAGAACCTGACTGAATTCTACGAAGTAGGAGAGCATAATATCATCCGTCTCCGTGGAGCTGACTGGAACGATGCGCTTGACATGGCATCAGAGAATGGAGAGAGTGTGGCATTTACTTTTGCCTATGCCGGTAATCTGAAGAGGCTGGCAAAGCTGCTCAGATACCTGCATGATGAAAAAGAAATCGGAACTGTCTCTCTGGCAGAACCTCTGGAGACTTTGCTTGAGGCTGATACGGAGATCTATGAGTCTACGGCTGCGAAAACTGTTATCCTCGAGAAATACCTATCTCAGGTTCAGCCGGAAATGGATGGTAAGAAAAAAGATTTTTCAGTTGAGGATATAGCAGACAGTCTTGACGAGAAAGCAGACTGGTTGATGGATTTTCTGAGAAGACAGGAGTGGATCACGACTCAGGTGGATTCCTGGTTTAACAGCTACTATGATAACTCAGGGAACCGTGTAGAGGGAGTCATGCCGGATGGTAGCGTAAGAATGATGCTGACCGGACAGGTATTTGCGATAATGAGCGGAACGGCGACTGATGAGGAAACCAGTGACATCGTAAAGGCTGCTGACCACTATCTGTATAAAAAGGACGTCGGTGGCTACCGTCTGAACTCTGATTTCCATGAACTGAAAATGGATTTGGGCAGGATGTTCGGTTTTGCATATGGCGAAAAGGAAAACGGCTCAGTGTTCTCACATATGACGGTCATGTTCGCAAACGCGCTGTATGGCAGAGGCTTCGCAAAGGAAGGCTATAAGGCCATAAAGACGCTTACGGATGCTGCTATGGATTTTGACAGAAGCCGCATCTATCCAGGCATTCCGGAGTACTTCAGGGCAGATGGCCGTGGTATGTACCAATATCTGACCGGTGCTGCCAGCTGGCTTATGATGACAGTGGTTCAGGAGATGTACGGAGTAAAGGGAAAGGCAGGAGATCTCGAGATCACTCCGAGACTCTGCAAGGAACAGTTTGATCAGAACGGAAATGCTGGAATATCACTCCCATTTGCATCGGGCTGTATCAGGGTCACGATAGAAAATCCTGAGAAAAAAGAGGTCGGGCAGTACAGGATAGCAAAGGCTTTTCTGAACAGTACAGAAATCTCTCATGGCGATGACTCTGTACACATAGAGCGAAGTCTTATCAAAGACAGTGATACAGAACAGGATATCCGCATCATACTGGGATAAGGATTTTTACATGAAAGGCTGTCTCCATTTCGGGGACGGCCTTTTTTCGTGCCTTGACAAAAGAGGCGGGCGATTTTATCATATAATAGTATGTCGTTTTTAGAGTAATGGGGACGATACATCAGGAGGAAAATTATGGCGATACAGCAGGAAGGCGCGAGCATAAAGGATATATCCGAAAAGCTCAAGCTGAAGAATTATACAGAGAAGATAGACCTGGGCAAGTGCTTCATCAAGGTGCCGGACATCAACAGGCCGGCGCTGCAGCTGACAGGATTTTATGATCACTTCGATTCGAACAGGATCCAGTTGATCGGAATGGTGGAATACGCGTATCTGCACAGCTTGAGAGACGAGGCCGAAAGGCATGAGATATATAAGAAGCTGTTCTCTTATCATATACCGGCTGTTATCATGTGCAGGGGACTGGAACCTGAGAAAAATTTCATTGAAGAGGCGGAAAAGGCCGGAACTCCGGTGCTTGGCACTACGAGAGCTACTTCACAGTTCGAAGCCGCGCTGATAAATGTACTAAGCTACGAGCTGGCTCCTACCACTACCATTCACGGAGTTTTGGTAGATGTCTACGGCGAGGGACTTCTGATAACGGGAGAGAGCGGTATCGGAAAGTCAGAAGCGGCATTAGAGCTTGTCCGGAGAGGCCACAGACTTGTCGCGGATGACGTCGTAGAGATCAGGAAAATAAATGACGATACTTTAGTCGGCACCTCACCTGCCATCACAAAGTATCTGATAGAGCTTCGTGGTATCGGCATCATCGATGTAAAGAGCCTCTACGGAGTCGAGTGTGTCAAGGACAAGCAGACCATTGACCTCGTGATAAAGCTTGAGGACTGGCATCGCGACACCGAGTATGACAGACTCGGACTTGAGGACGAGTACATGGAAATCCTCGATAAAAAAGTTGTCTGTCATTCGCTGCCGATCAGACCTGGCCGTAACCTCGCTATCATCTGTGAGACAGCGGCTGTCAACCATCGTCAGAAAAAAATGGGCTACAACGCTGCAGCAGAGCTTTACCGAAGGGTACAGGAAAACATCACGCGTAATAATTGAGCGGATGCGAATGCACCGCGAAAAAACTGCGGTAGAATATAGAAGAAAGAAGGATTTTTTACAATGGAAAAGAAGAACGCATGGTTAAAGTACACTAAAAAGGAAGACCGCCAGAAGGTCATGGATTTTGCTGAGGACTACCGTAAGTTCTTAAGCAACGGAAAGACAGAGAGAGAATGTACGTCATTTTTTGCAAAAAAAGCAGAGAAGGCAGGCTTTAAAAATCTCGATGACATAATCGCCGCAGATGGCAAAGTAAAGGCAGGAGATAAAGTATATCGTACAAACCGCGGCAAGAATATAGCACTTTTCGTGATCGGCGAGGAGCCGCTTTCAAAGGGAATGAATATCCTCGGAGCTCACATCGATTCCCCTAGAATGGACTTAAAGCAGGTTCCGCTCTACGAGGACACTGAGATGGCATTCCTCGATACGCACTACTATGGCGGCATCAAGAAATACCAGTGGGTAGCACTTCCACTTGCTCTTCACGGTGTAGTAGCAAAAAAGGACGGAAGCGTCGTAGATGTCTGCATCGGCGAGGACCCGTCTGACCCGGTAGTCGGTGTAAGCGATCTGCTGATCCACTTAGCACAGGATCAGATGAAGAAGTCAGGCGCCAAGGTCGTAGAGGGTGAAGACTTAAACGTCATGATCGGAACCATTCCTCTCGATGAAGCCACAGATGATAAGGATAAGAAAAATACCGTAAAGAAGAACATCCTGAATATCCTGAAGGAAAAGTATGATATCGAAGAGGATGACTTCCTTTCAGCTGAGATCGTGGTACTTCCGGCCGGTCCAGCACGTGATTACGGACTCGACAGAAGCTGCATCATGGGTTACGGTCAGGATGATAAGGTCTGTGCATATCCTTCATTCAGAGCTATTGTAGACACGAAGCCAGGCAAGAGAACCTACGCCTGCCTCTTAGTAGATAAGGAAGAGATCGGTTCTGTCGGAGCTACAGGAATGGAGTCGAAGTTCTTCGCAAATACAGTAGCAGAGCTGCTTCATGCAGAGGGTGACGATTCACCGCTTTCTATTATGAGAGCCATGCAGTATTCGAAGGCACTTTCTTCAGATGTTTCAGCGGCCTATGACCCGAACTATCCTGACGTCATGGAGAAAAAGAACAGCTGCTACTTCGGCAAGGGACTTGTGATAAATAAATATACTGGTTCCAGAGGAAAGAGCGGTTCAAACGACGCTACAGCCGAGTACATGGCAGAGATCAGACGCATCTTCGATGATGCTGATGTCGAGTTCCAGACAGCAGAGCTTGGAAAAGTAGACCAGGGCGGCGGCGGAACTATCGCTTACATCCTCGGTAACTGGGACATGAGCGTTATCGACAGCGGAGTCGCAGTGCTGAATATGCATGCGCCATGGGAGATCACTTCAAAGGTCGATATCTACGAAGCATATCGCGGTTATATGGCATTCCTGCTCGCGTAAGGGATCTGAGGTCTGTATGGCGGACATTGTAGAAGTATTAAGAAAAATAGTGAAGGATGAAAATGCAGTCCTCATCGACGAGCTGATGTCAAAGCATACGACATTCGGAGTCGGCGGCAAAGCAGATATTTTTATAGATGTGGCGGGCGCCGAACTCAGGAGTGTCGTAAAAGCATTAAAAGATTACAGCTGTCCTTTTACTGTGATAGGAAACGGGAGCAATCTCTTAGTTTCCGATAACGGTATTCGTGGCGCGGTGATCCGCATCGGTAGGAGGATGAGCGAAGTTAGTGTGAAAATGGGCGAAGGAGGAGCAAGCATCGAAGCTACCTCCGGAGCCCTGCTTCCTACAGTGGCGAAGAGGGCCTGCGAAGCCTCTCTTACAGGACTGGAATTCGCTACACAGATACCTGGTACCATAGGAGGCGCCGTCTACATGAACGCCGGAGCTTTCGGCGGTGACATGAGTGATACGGTGCTTGCTGTGACATCCATAGATATGAATGGCGAAGCGAAGCACTATACGGCAAAGGATCTGAAATTCGGCTATAGGACCAGTGTTTTTTCTGAGAAAAATGAGATAATCACAGGAGCGATACTTGGACTGAAGGCTGGAGATCCGCAACAGATAAAAGACAGGATTTCCGCCATCAGAGAAAAGAGAGGCGCTTCGCAGCCAGTAAACAAACGCAGCGCAGGAAGCACTTTCAGGAAACTCTCAGATGGAGATACGCCTGAGTCGATGACGCCGGCATGGAAGCTGGTGCAGCAGGCAGGTATGAAGGATGCCAGAGTAGGCGGAGCGAGAGTATCAGAAAAGCATTCTGGTTTCGTGATAAACGAAGGCGACGCCACAGCTTCAGACATCTATACCCTGATCAATCAGATCATAGAAAAAGTGAAATCGGAGACCGGAGTGACTCTCGAGCCCGAAGTAAAGATGCTGGGAGAATTCTAATGGAACTACTTATAATCACCGGTATGTCCGGTGCGGGAAAACACACAGCATTTAAAATCCTTGAAGACATGGGCTACAACTGTGTCGACAATCTTCCGATACCGCTGCTCCGAAGCTTTGCTGGACTTGCTACAGATTCGCCGAACGCGGACAGGGTAGCGGTCGGGATCGATGTCAGAAGCAGGACTCCAATCGCAAAACTCGAAGGGATCCTCGATGAACTCGAAGGCGATGGAAAGAAGATAAAAATACTTTTCCTGGATGCCGAGGATGATGTGCTGGTAAAGCGTTTCAAGGAGACAAGACGTACACCTCCGCTTGCAGATGGGGGCCGAACCATAGACGCTATCCATAAAGAGCGTGAGGAGATGGCTTTCCTAAAAAAAAGAGCTGATTACATCATCGACACGACGCATCTTCTGGTACGCGATTTAAGAGCTGAGCTTACCAGCATCTTCGAACAGGGAACTGACTATAAGAATATAAATATCACGGTGCTATCATTCGGATTCAAGTATGGCATTCCGACTGACGCAGATCTGGTCTTTGACGTCAGATTTCTTCCAAATCCATACTATGTGGACAGTCTCCGTCCGATGACCGGGAACGATCAGGAGATAGTAGACTATGTGATGAACTCAGAAGTCTCACATATTTTCGTGAACAAGCTTACAGACCTGGTGTCTTTTCTTATACCTGAATACATCAAGGAAGGAAAGAATGAGCTGGTGATCTGCATCGGCTGTACCGGCGGCCGCCACCGTTCCGTGACGATCGCCCGTGAACTCTACCACGCCCTCCAGGAGCACGAGGGTGACTATGGTCTGCGCATCGAGCACAGAGATATAAATAAAGGTTGATATGTCATTTTCAAGTGACGTAAAGGAAGAGCTATTCGAAGTCTATCCTAAGGCGAGACACTGTCAGATCGCAGAGACAGCCGGCATCACGGCAGTTATCGCAAAGGCAGAGCTAGGGAACGACGCTGTCAGGATAGACACTGAAAACGAAAAGCTTATAGAAAAATACTTTACTTTATTAGAACAAACGATTAAGATAGACAGAGATGACAGCGCTTATATAAGTTCATCTAATGGGAAAAAAATACGCGAACTTTTAAAAACGAACGAAGATGACTTCACTGTCACAAATCCTGTGCTTTACGAACAGGACTGCTGCAGGAGGTCATTTTTACGGGGATTTTTCTTAGCAGCAGGTTCAGTCAGTGACCCGAGCAAATCCTATCATTTCGAGATGGTATGCCACACGAAGCAGCAGGCTGAAGAAGTGCGGGAGATGATCGCGGGATATGAATGCGCCCCGCATATAGTCGAGAGAAAAAGCCATTATGTCGTGTATTTAAAAGAAGGCTCACAGATAGAGACCATGCTCGGACTGCTCGGCGCGTCGAAGGCATACATGGATTTCGAAAATGCCAGGATACTTAAAGAGATGCGCGAAAATGTAAACAGGCAGGTCAACTGTGAGACGTCGAACATCCGTAAATCGGTGTCGGCGGCGGTCAGGCAGATAGAGGATATTCGTTTTCTTCAGGAGAGCGGACATTTTTCAGAGCTGAGTCCGAACCTCCAGGAGGCTGCAAGACTGCGCCTTGAGAACCCGGAGATGCCATTATATGAGCTGGGGCAGAGATGCTCACCGCCGGTAGGAAAAAGCGGAATAAACCACAGACTGAGAAAGATCGGACAGATGGCTTACGATATCAGAAATCAGGAGGATATTACATGAAAAAAAATGTAACCATCAAAATGCGTGAATCAATGGAGGCAACACCGATCGCACACCTGGTGCAGCTGGCGAATCAGTTTCAGAGCCAGGTATATATAGAGATGGATACGAAAAAGGTAAACGCGAAGAGCATCATGGGGATGATGAGCCTCGTGCTTACCAGAGGTACTGAAGTGACGATTGACGCACAGGGCGACGACGAGGAAAAAGCAGTCGTAGCCATTGAGGATTTTCTCACTAAATAAAGGTACGGGTTATTTTTCATGGGGAAAAAACTTCTATTTATCTATAATCCACACTCCGGGCGCGGCATGGTAAAAGTACATCTGTCCGACATCATCGAAACCATGGTTCGCGCCGGATATGAGGTGACGGTCTATCCGACCCAGCGTCCGCGTGACGCGATGGAGAAAGCAACAGAATACGGCAGTGAGTTCGACAGGATAGTAGTAAGCGGCGGAGATGGAACCCTTGATGAAGTGGTTTCAGGTCTTATGCTTTTAGAGCAAAAATGTACGGTTGGCTATATACCAGCAGGCAGTACAAATGACTACGCGTCATCACTCGGACTCGAGTCAGATATGAAAAAAGCCGCTGACACGGCGGTAAACGGAACACCTACACCGGTTGATGTGGGAAAGTTCGGAGATGCGTATTTCGTATATGTGGCGGCTTTCGGTATTTTTACAGAGACGAGCTACACGACAAGCCAGCAGCTGAAGAATGTCTTGGGCCATGCTGCCTACATACTCTCGGCATTCAAGCAGCTTAGGGATATACCGTCATACAGAATGCAGGTCGAATACGACGGGAATGTCTTGTACGACGAATTCATCTATGGGATGGTGACAAACACCGTTTCGGTAGGCGGCATGAAGGGCCTGATCTCAGGCGAAGTCGACTTAGGAGATGGACTCTTCGAAGTGACACTTATCAGGACACCGAAGAATCCTATAGAACTGAGTCAGATAGTCTCGAGTCTTACTGGTGTCGACACGGACACAGACATGGTTACTTCGTTCCAGACGAATCGGGTGAAATTCACCGCCGCTGAGGAAATCCCATGGACTCTCGACGGCGAGTACGGCGGCAAGCCACAGGAGGTGGAGATCAAAGCTCTTCACGGCGCCGTTCAGATTGTGAGTTAAGGGTTGAACGAAACCTGTGAATGGGGTATAATGCTTTGTGGTGTTTAGAAACCAATACATGAAACGGAGGAATCGTACATGTTAGTAAACGCAGCAGACATGCTCAAAGAGGCCAGAAAAGGCCACTACGCAGTAGGACATTTTAATATCAACAACCTCGAGTGGACGAAGTCAATCCTTCTTACCGCAGAGGAGCTTAAGAGCCCTGTAATCCTCGGAGTATCAGAGGGTGCAGGAAAGTACATGACAGGATTTTCTACAGTAGCAGCTATGGTAAAGGCTATGGATAAGAGCCTTGGAATCACAGTTCCTGTGGCTCTTCATCTCGATCACGGTACATTCGAAGGATGTTATAAGTGCATCGAAGCAGGATTTACATCTATCATGTACGATGGCTCACATGATGACATCGAGACAAACGTAAAGAACACAAAGGAGCTTGTATCAGTAGCTCATCACCTTGGTATGTCTATTGAGGCTGAGGTCGGCGGAATCGGCGGCGAGGAAGACGGCGTCGTATCTATGGGTGAGTGCGCAGATCCTGAGGAGTGCGCAAGAGTTGCTAGCCTCGGAGTAGATATGCTCGCAGCCGGAATTGGTAATATCCATGGTGTATATCCAGAAGGATGGCCAGGACTTCGCTTCGACGTTCTTGAGAACATCAAGGCAAAGGTAGGCGATATGCCACTCGTACTTCATGGCGGCACAGGAATACCTGATGACATGGTAAAGAAAGCCATCACTCTCGGCGTTTCAAAGGTAAACGTAAACACAGAGTGCCAGATTGTATTCGCTGAAGCTACACGTCAGTACATCGAGGCTGGTAAGGACAAGGAAGGAAAGGGATTTGATCCTCGTAAGCTTCTTGCTCCTGGTGCTGAGGCTATCAAGGCAAAGGTTAAGGAAAAGATGGAGCTCTTCGGCTCTGTTGGAAAAGCCTGAATTTTATAAAAATTGTGGGCACGCTGGATTCGCTCCGGCGCGCCTTTTTTTTGAAAGGAAAGAAAAGTGAAGGAAGAAGAAAAGGTAAATGTAACCGAGATCTTCGGAGAAAATGTCTTCGATGACCGCACGATGCAGGAGCGTCTGCCTAAAAAGGCCTACCAGAAGCTGAAGCAGACGATCAGGGACGGAAAGGAACTTGACATAGAGACTGCTGATGTCGTGGCTCATGAGATGAAGGAGTGGGCTATCGAAAAAGGCGCCACTCACTACACTCACTGGTTCCAGCCTCTGACAGGAGCCACAGCCGAGAAGCATGACTCGTTCATCACCAGCCCGCTTCCATCAGGAAAGGCACTGATGAGCTTTTCAGGAAAAGAACTGATAAAGGGCGAGCCAGATGCGTCATCATTCCCGTCAGGCGGTCTGCGTGCGACCTTCGAAGCCCGCGGCTACACAGCATGGGACTGCACTTCACCGGCCTTCGTCAGAGAGGATGCCTGCGGAGCTACACTTGTGATCCCTACTGCATTCTGCTCATACACAGGCGAAGCCTTAGACCAGAAGACTCCTCTGCTCCGATCTATGGAAGCTATAAATGAGCAGTCCCTCCGACTCCTCCGACTTTTCGGAAATACCACTGCTCATAAGGTTACACCTTCAGTCGGCGCTGAGCAGGAGTATTTTATCATCGACAGGAAGAACTTCCTAGCCAGAAAAGACTTAGTTTATACCGGACGCACCCTTATCGGAGCTATGCCTCCGAAGGGACAGGAGATGGACGACCATTACTTCGGAGCCATCCGTGAGAGGATCGGCGCTTTCATGCACGATGTGAATATCGAGCTCTGGAAGCTCGGAGTCACGGCAAAGACCCAGCATAATGAAGTCGCACCTGCACAGCATGAGCTGGCACCGATCTACGAAGAAGTAAATGTCGAAGTCGACCATAACCAGCTGATCATGGAGACCCTGAAGAGGGTAGCATACGACCATGGTCTCCAGTGCCTTCTCCACGAGAAGCCGTTCGATGGAGTAAACGGCTCCGGAAAGCACAATAACTGGTCACTGGTTACAGACGACGGACAGAATCTCTTAGATCCTGGCAAGACTCCGCACGAGAATATGCAGTTCCTTCTCGTTCTCTGCTGCATACTTAAAGCAGTAGACGAGCATGC
>JAQXXU010000137.1 GCA_029226225.1 Lachnospiraceae bacterium
GTTCACAACTATCACAAATGCGAACTTCGACCTTGATGCTATTAAGGCAAAGGTTACAGAGACACTTTCAGAGAAGGCAGAGCTTTTAAATGAGCTTTCAGAAGCTGAAAAGAATGCACTTCCGGAAGCCGCCAGATGGAACGGAAATGAAGCTGAATATGACGCCAAGGCATGGAAGGAAGGGGTTCTTTCTACAAAGGATGAGGATATCAGATCTCTTCGCGAGCTGATTACTTATGGACTCAAGGGACTTTCTGCATATACTAAGCATGCCAATGCGCTTCTTAAGGATGATCCTGAGGTAGACGCATTCATTCAGGAAGCTCTGTCAAAGACTCTTGACGATTCACTTACAGTAGATGATCTCGTAGCTCTTACACTTGAGACTGGTAAGTACGGTGTACAGGGCATGGCAGATCTCGATACAGCGAATACTACGGCCTATGGTAATCCGGAGATCACAAAGGTAGATATAGGTGTAAGAAAAAATCCTGGAATTCTTATTTCAGGCCATGACTTAAAAGACCTTGAGATGCTTCTCGAGCAGACAAAGGGAACAGGAGTAGATGTATATACTCATTCTGAGATGCTTCCTGCTCATTACTATCCGTTCTTCAAGAAGTATGATAACTTCGCCGGCAACTATGGAAATGCATGGTGGAAGCAGAAGGAAGAATTCGAGAGCTTTAATGGACCAATCCTTATGACGACAAACTGCATCGTTCCGCCTAAGGACAGCTACAAGGACAGACTCTGGACTACAGGTGCAGCAGGCTATCCGGGATGTAAGCATATCGACGCCGCTTATGGTGAGACAAAGGACTTCACTCCTATCATCGAGCAGGCTAAGAAATGCCAGGCCCCGACAGAGATAGAGACAGGAACTATCGTCGGCGGATTCGCTCACGAGCAGGTCTTTGCTCTTGCTGACCAGATAGTGGACGCCGTAAAGAGCGGAGCTATAAAAAAGTTCGTAGTAATGGCAGGCTGTGATGGCAGAGCGAAGTCCAGAAACTATTATACAGATTTTGCAAAAGCTCTTCCTAAGGATGCTGTCATTCTTACCGCAGGATGCGCCAAGTATAAGTACAACAAGCTGAACCTCGGTGACATCAATGGAATCCCTAGAGTACTCGATGCAGGACAGTGCAATGATTCATATTCACTGGCACTTATCGCTCTTAAGCTCAAGGAGATATTCGGACTTGATGATGTAAACGATCTCCCAATCGTCTACAATATCGCCTGGTACGAGCAGAAGGCAGTGATCGTTCTCTTAGCCCTTCTGTATCTCGGCGTGAAGAACATCCATCTCGGACCGACACTCCCGGCATTCCTTTCCCAGAATGTAGCAAAGGTCTTAGTCGATAACTTCGGTATCGCAGGAATCGGAACAGTAGAAGACGATATGAAGCTGTTCTTTGAGTAAAAATTAAATCGATACATTTTTTATTGAGCAACCGGCTGGAACTGAGTAAGATCAGTTCCAGCCGGTTGCTCTTATACTACGAAGATAATGGCTTCGAGGAGATTTGAGAGTAGTATTACCGAGGAAAAAGTGGCGGACTTTTTTTTCATACTCGGTGTGGTATCGCTTATCTACCCGGTCGGAATGAATTTGCTTATGCTTATATCGGTCTGCATGGGACTTGGCCCGGTTGCAGGGTGATGAAGAACATTGTGCAACCTGCATAAAAACAGGATAAAGATTTTGTGAAAAATTACTGATTGACACCGTAAATTAAAAGTGATAGTTTAATTACAGTTAAACGATTAAGCAACGTGAACGCGTGACGTTGCTTATATTTTTTGACAGGAGTTTAAACGATTAAACTAAGCAAAGGCGATAAGGAAAAGGAGTACACCAATGTTTAAAAGAAGAATGGCTATCCTGACAGCAGCGGCTCTTATTGGGTGCATGGCATTTTCTGCCTGCGGTGAGAGTAAAGAGACAAAAGAAAGCACTAAGACTGAAGCCAGCGCAGATACCGAAAAGAAAGACGAAGTGACTGTTACGCTGTATGACAGTGATGGAAAGACAGAGCTCGGCAAAGAAACTGTGGCAAAAGGTGAGACGTATAAACCGGAGGATCCGACAAAGGATGGATACACTTTCATGGGATGGTACGTGACACCTGATCTGACAAGAAAGTACGATGACACAAAGGCAGTTGATGCTGATACTTCACTTTATGCAGGTTTTGTACAGTATAAAGAGGATACGAGAGATTTCTATGTGCTGGGAAGCGGAAAGAGTGCTGTGCTCAAGAAATCAAACTGGGGAGCAGAGCTGGACGATTCCATGAAAATGAAAAAAGAAGATAACAAAGAGGCTAATGTCTATACGATAACTCTTGATCTCGAAGCAGGTGACCAGCTGCAGTTTGCTGTAGACAAGACCTGGGATGATCAAAGAGGATTTGGCTATATGACGACTATCGAGCAGGATGGAAAAGAGTATTTCAAGAATTCAGGAGCTCTTGGTGATGCAAATGTAAAGAAGTCGAATATAGAAGTTCAGGTAGCAGGAAATTATACTTTTACCCTGACTACTTATCCGGCAGCAGATTACTATGACACAGAGGATTCGTATTACAGTGAGAGCAAGAAGGAGAATTTTAACCTGAACCCATACGATACGATCACCTTTGCTTATAATGGCTAAACGAGTATATCATGCAATTCGGCGGGCTTACGTGACATGGCTTTCTCGATACAGGAGAGCAGCTGCGTGAGCTTGCTGTCGGATAATGAAGGAAGATACAGCAGGTCAGTCCGTTCGCTCATAAGAGAATAGACAGACCAGTTCAGTACAACGACATTCTGATCGGAAAAATGCAGGGCATCAGCCATAGAGGAAATGATCTCCAGGTGTTTGAAATATCTCCGGTAGAACGATATTTTTTCCAGATTAGGAGTCCTGAGCATCAGCACATGGAAGTCATGGCCAAAATGCGTCTCAGCCTCAGAGATGATCCTTTCCGGGTCATCGTTCACCTGGAAAAACAGAGGGTCATTTATCATGCAGTCGAGGGCGACCAGAGGAATGAAATTCGAGTCACCAAGTCTTCTGAAATCATCAGAGGATGAATCGATACAGATGATGGCATCAGCCTGGTCACATTTGCCCGGGTCATCGTCATTTAAGAGAATGGTCTCGTAGCTGTTCCGGTGAAAAAAATCTGTGAGAATTCTGGCTTTGCGCATATACTCGGCTTCTATGAGTATACTGTCAGAAGCAGGCATGTAAATGGCGAAGATACTTTTTTTGTTAGCGACAAGCGATCTGGCAGCCTGGTTAGGTGTGTAGTCTAAGAGGTTTATGACCTGAAGTATTTTTTTTCTGGTCTCATCAGAGATGCGGACGTCGGTGCGGTTATTCATGACATAGGAAACGGCGGCGGTAGAAACACCTGCCTCGCGAGCGACATCTTTTATAGTTACTTTTTTCTTTGCCATGCTGACTGCCTCCATCAAAAATATTTCTTTCATTATCAGCGTAACAGGAGTAAAAGTCAAGAAATGAGAAAAAATGAATAAACAGGCACTATTACATATACCTGATTCCAGCCTCTGCTTTGCCACAGGGAAAAATGAAGTCACGATACGACTGAGAGCGGCAGAAGAGGACAGAGGACTTAAGGCCTTTCTGGTTTACGGACCGAAGTACGAATATCAGCTAAGACAGTATGAGGCCCAGATGCAGCCCGAATACAGAGACGGTGTATTTCAGTATTTTGAAAAAAAGCTTACACTATCGGATGTCAGACTGGCATACGTATTCAGGATAGAAGAAGATGGAAAAAGTTATTTTTTCAGTGAAGACGGCCTGACGGACGGATATTCCTTTCCTGAAAGTTTCTACAATTTTTTCCAGATACCGTATATAAATGAAAATGACAGGGTAAAGACCGTAGACTGGATGAGAAATGCGGTATTCTATCAGATATTTGTAGATAGATTTTATCATGGGGATCATGAGAAGGATACTTCGTATATCAATATGAATTGGGGTGAGCGCCCTACTCCGAAAAGCTTTGCAGGCGGTGATATACGTGGGATGATCGAGAAGCTGGATTATATTAAAGGCCTGGGCGTAAATGCTATATATCTGACACCGGTATTTAAGTCGGTATCGAATCATAAATACGATATATCCGACTATAAACAGATAGATCCGATGTTTGGCTCTGAAAAAGACTTAAAAGAACTGGTAGAAAAAGCCCACCGGATTGGGATAAGGGTGGTACTTGATGCAGTGTTTAACCACTGCAGCATGTATCTGTCACAGTTCCAGGATGTGATGAAAAAAGGCCGTGAATCTGAATACTATGACTGGTTCATAATAGACGGTGACCGTCCTGACCCGGCTCAGATAAACTATGAGTGTTTTGCAGCTTGCAATTATATGCCGAAACTGAATACAGCTGTACCTGCTGTTCAGGATTTTCTGATAGATGTCGGGACTTACTGGATCAGAGAAGCAGATATAGATGGCTGGAGACTTGATGTCTCAGATGAGGTATCACATGATTTCTGGCGCATGTTCAGAAGAGCTGTCAAGGAAGAAAAATCAGACGCGGTGATAATTGGTGAAAGCTGGCATGATGCTTCAGACTATCTGAGAGGAGACCAGTTCGACAGTATAATGAATTATGCTTTTACTAAGGCCTGCCTTGATTATTTTGCACATGACCGTTTTGATGAGAAGCAGATGTCCGATAAGCTCAACGGGATCCTGATGAGAAATATGACACCTGTCAATGATATGATGCTGAACCTGCTGGATTCACATGATACCCACAGGTTCTTTACGGAGGTCGGCAGAGATAAGAAAAAACTTCTCACGGCGCTGGCACTCGAAGCATTTTTTCCAGGAGCCATGTGCATCTATTATGGAACTGAAATCTGCCTGGAGGGCGGATATGACCCGGATTCACGCAGATGCTTCAACTGGGATGAGGATTTCTGGGACTTTGAGTTTATGTCTCATATGAAAAAAATACTCGCCCTAAAAGAAGACAGAGCTATTCAATACGGTGAGACGAGAATATACACAGAGAATGGTGCATTGGTAGTCGAGAGAAGTATTCCGGAAGAAAAGATCACTCTGAAGATAAAGGATAAGGACAGCTTTAGTATTTATAAGGAGGCAAAAAATGAAGAAGAGAATTCTGTCGTTAATTCTGGCATGCACAATGCTCGTTACAGTTACGGCGTGCAGTGATTCTGGTTCAGATTCAGAAAGCAGCAAGAAGACTTCGCAGTCATCTGGTACAGGATCAGCACTTTTTACAGGTAAACTCGAGAAAAATGTGAAGATACAGGTACTTGAGAATGACACTGCTATTTCGAAAGGGTACTTCAAGGAACTGATCGATGCCTTTAATAAAAAATACAAGGATCAGGGAATTGAGGCAGTGGATGCAAATATGGATCAGTATCTGGATCTGGCGAATGATGGCCCTTACGGATATGGCCCTGATGTGCTCTACCAGGCAAACGATGTGATAATGAAATACGTAGATGGAAAGCATATCCTGCCGCTTCCTGTGGAGGATATGGACTGCTATAAGGAGATACCTGAATCTGCCTGGAAAGCCTATCAGACAAAAATAGACGGAAAGACCTATACCTGTGGAGTGCCTGTAAATGTGCAGGCGCCTATGCTCTATTACCGTAAGGATCTGCTTCCGGATGACTGGAAAGAAAAGTGGGACGAAAACGGGAATGATATTCCGGACATGGCAGAATCATGGTCAAGGATGTATGATTTTTCAAAGGAACGCCATGCGGAGGACAGCAAAAAATACGGCTATATGAAATCTCTGAATGATATGTATTTTTCAAGTGGATTTCTGTTTTCATATGGCGGATATATATTCGGCAAGGACAATACAGACCCGTCTGATATAGGATTTGCAGCAGGTGACGCTGTAAAAGGTGCTAACGTATTAAGCCAGTTGGCATCAGTAATGAATGAGGACTGCATAGATGATACGATAACTACAAATGCCTATTCGAAGCTGGGGAATGGCAGTTATTTTGCCACGATATCTACACCTGATGTATATTCGACTTTTCTTGAGGAGTTAGAGAAAAATTATGAGGAAAACGGGGACAGCAAGCAAGATGCTGAAAAGAAAGCAAAGGAGAACCTTGTGATGACGACACTCCCGAAACTTCCTGAAAGCGGAGATCTGACTGATGGCAGTGAGAATACGCTTGTTTCAAAAAGTATGGGCGGCATCAATGGATATGCTATAAGCTCATATACTAAAGCTCCAAACGCCTGCCTTGAATTTGTGAAGTTTGCTACAAGCTATGAAATGGTAAAGAAACGTGCCGACATTTTAGGAATTGCCCCAGCAAGAGAAGATGCAGCAAAGGATGCAGGCACTACATCAGAGCAGCTGTATAAGAATCTTGACAGCGGTGATATCATCCTGATGCCTTCGATCACTGAGGTTGGGCAGATATGGACTCCGGGAAAGACATTTTTCTCTGATCTGGCAAAGGATGTATTCAGAACAAAGGATAAGAAAAAATACAAGGATGAGGCTGCTATGAAAAAGGGGCTTGAGGATATGTGCTCACAGATAAGTGATGCGATAACAACGCTTAAGTAAAGGCAGAATATATGACAAGAAAAGAGAAAATAAAGGATTTTTTCAGGACATCATCACCGGCGGTAAAAACGTCGCTAGTGATAATGGGCGTCGGACATTTGAGGTATGGATCCATATCAAAAGGAATACTGTATCTGCTGGTAGAGGTCTCCATGATATGGTATCTGATCAGACGTGGTTTTAAGGACATAGAGGGATTTTTTACACTTGGAACACAAAAAGCCGATGCCTGGGCGGGAATTGCAGGAGATAATTCCATTATAATGCTTCTGATGGGGATTTTTGCATGGATCGTGGTAGGCGCTTTCATATATATCTATGTGCAGAATGTAAAGGGAGCAAGGGAGGCACAGAGTCGTTTTGAAAAAGCCATACCACAGAAGACTCTGAAAGAGAACTTTAGGGAACTGCTCGACAGAAAATTTTACTGTCTGGCTCTGGCGCTTCCTGTCATAGGTGTCTGTATTTTTAATGTGCTGCCGATAGTATTCATGATCCTTATCGCGTTTACAAACTACGGCGGTAATACAGTACCACCGGAGCTGGTGGACTGGGTAGGACTTGAGAACTTCAAAAAGCTGATAGTTCTCAAAAAATTTGGTCCTACATTTATTAAGATCCTGGGATGGAACCTCTTATGGGCTGTCATGTCGACTGTGCTGAATTATTTCGCGGGACTCGGACTGGCTCTGCTTCTGAATAAAGACTGTGTCAGAGGTAAGAACTTCTGGAGAGCTTTCCCTATACTTGCGTATGCTGTTCCGGGATTCATAACGCTGCTAGCTTTCAAGTTCATGTTCTCATATGGGGGACCAATAAATCAGTTCATTGTGGCACATGGCGGTTTTGCTATAGGATTTTTAGATATAGATGCAAAATGGAGCGCCAGGATAATAGGACTTCTTGTCAACTGTTGGATTTCCGTGCCTTCTATAATGCTTCTGGCTACCGGGAATCTGTCAAACAGAGATATGTCTATATACGAAGCAGCCGACATTGATGGCGCAAACAGAAGGCAGCAGTTTAACAAGCTCACTATGCCATATATGTTGTTTACGACAATGCCGGTGCTTTTAAGCCAGTTTATCGGAAACTTCAATAATTTCGGTATATTCTATTTCCTGCGTGGCGGCTTGTATAAGGACGGGTATTTCCTGGCATCTGATACAGACCTGCTGATCAACTGGCTCTATAATCTGTCTATTGACAATAATTACTATAGCATCGGAGCTGCTATAAGCCTTGTGATCTTTATCATCACGTCAGCAATCTCGCTTGCAGTGTATGTGAAGTCACCTTCGTACAGAGAGGAGGATACTTTCCAATGAAAAAATATCATGATCCGGTCGATACGGCTGTGACTTATATAATACTGATAGTTGTTGCGTTTGTATTTTTCTTTCCGTGTCTGTGGATAATACTTGCATCATTTTCTAAGTCTGGGAGCATTTACTCATTCGATGGCTTTTTTCCAAAGTCATACAGTCTTGATACTTTTAAAAAGCTGTTCACTGATACAAGGATGTATAACTATCCACGGTGGTTTTTAAATACGCTTATCATCGCAGCCGGAAGCTGTGTGCTTGGTACTTTTCTTACTATACTTACCGCCTATACCATGTCACGCTTTCGCTTTAAAGCGAGAAAGCCGCTGATGAAGGCGACCATGATACTTGGTATGTTTCCGTCATTTATGGGAATGACAGCAGTATATCTGCTGATGACCCAGTTTGGTCTTATAAATAAGCCATGGGGGCTGATACTTATATATGCAGCAGGTGCGCCGATGGGATATCTGACACAAAAAGGATATTTCGATACGATACCAAAGGCCATAGATGAAGCTGCAAAAATAGACGGAGCGACTAATTTTCAGATATTCACAAAGATAAATCTGCCGCTGTCGAGACCTATCATAGTATATACAGCCTTAACGTCATTTACCTGGCCGTGGAGTGATTTCATCCTTCCAAAGCTGCTTCTAAAAGAAAAAAATCTTTACACGGTAGCAGTAGGTCTGATGAGCCTCGATGAAACTGAATTCGCCCGGTTTGCAGCTGGGAGTGTATTTATAGCGGTACCTATCATAATCCTCTACTTCGCACTCGTGAAGAATCTGGTGGAAAGCATTTCAGCAGGTGCTGTGAAGGGGTGAAATGATACTTAAAGATGTTCATTTCGATAGCATGGCTGCTTATTGACTAGTAGAACTTATGATGCTATATTTAATTCGTTAGACAAATTATGATATTATATGCATAAAGAGTACAGTATGATCAAGATAATGGCAAATACAATATCAGGAAAAATGACTGTTTCAAGTGCTACAACACCAGACTGGTCTGTGATCCCTAGCAAGGGAATGGCAAAGCGGAGCGACAGTGAAATCATTGAAGATATAAAGAAACTGGCTTCTGAGCAGGCGAAGACCCATGATGCAGACCGGCTGAAACAGATAGATGATAAGAAAATAAAACTTCGGGCAGAGTATATATCTGATGTATCACCTGACAGGAGATCACTATACAGACAGGCAGAAAATACAGCCAGAAAGCAGGGACTGTCAGCAAAGACTCGGGCGATTGGAGGCAGGGATACGCTGCTTTATTTCTTAGACAGGGCGGATGGTCTGAATACTGATAAAGACCTGGCTTCAAAGCGTTTTTCTCTCTCAGGAGGAGCGTATGTGACTTTCCCGGCACTTACCACAGGTGGTTTCGGCATAAACGTCTATTCGCAGGGCAAAAATGTGCTCTCGAATCTTGGCGATGGCTGGACATATGAAATGACACCGGAGGAGTGGAACAAAGGACAGAAATTTTACTCGATATATAATTCGACACTGAGAACGGTCTCAGATGATCATGCCGATGGCATGGTGACCGCAGATGGGATAATACCAGAACAAAGCCGATTCGATATATCGATGTGACTGAGTGCATTTATAAGAAAAGCCTGTAAGCTGTCTTTCTATGAGACAACTGACAGGCTTTTGTGCACCTTGCACAAAAATAGGGATGAAATTTTGGCAGATTGTGCTAATTTACAAATCGCGGGCCAGGATAGTATAATTCAATCATCAGATGTGAGAACGTTCTCACACAACACACGACATCGAACCCGGAGGGGTTCGGAAAAACGGAGGATTATGCTATGGACTACAGAAAGTCAGCCCAGGGGGTCTTAGACCACATCGGAGGCCCATCGAACATCGTCTCGGCAGCGCACTGCGCGACGAGACTTCGCCTTGTCATCGCGGATAATTCGAAGGTCGACAAGAAGGCTATCGAGAATGTCGACGGAGTCAAGGGATGCTTTGAAGCAAGCGGACAGCTTCAGGTCATTTTTGGCACAGGCATCGTAAACCACGTCTATGACGAGTTCATCGACATCGCGCATATCGAGGGCGGGACCAAGGACGATGTCAAGGAAGCAGCAGCGCAGAAGCAGAACTGGTTCCTGCGTGCTATAAAGACACTCGGAGACATCTTCGTACCGATCATCCCGGCTATCGTAGCGAGCGGACTTCTGAACGGACTCCTCGGAGGACTTTCGAGCGCCATTCCATCGATCGCCCAGAGCGATACGTATAATATCGTTAATCTCTTCGCAGGTGCAGCTCTTTCTATGCTGCCGATCCTCATCGCTATAAGCGCGGCGAAGAAATTCGGCGGAAATCAGTTCCTTGCAGCTGTAATCGGTTTCATAATGATCCACCCGAGTCTGATAAATGCCTGGAACGTAGCCTCTCTTGAAGAGGCAGGCGAGAAGATACCGCAGTGGAGCGTATGGTTCGGCGCCTGGCATGTAAATCAGGTCGGATACCAGGGACACGTCATTCCTGTGATCATCGCCATTTTCCTGATGAGCAAACTCGAGAAGTGGCTCCACAAACACGTTCCGGCTATGATAGATCTGTTCGTGACACCTCTCGTATCAGTTCTTGTTACAGGATACCTGACACTGACTATCATCGGTCCGGTATTTTCTACAGTCGAGACCTGGGTACTCCACGGAGCGCAGGCGCTGATCGGACTTCCATTCGGAATCGGCGGAATCCTGATCGGCGGACTCTATGCGATAACCGTAGTTGCCGGACTTCACCATATGTACAATATGATCGAGGCCGAGATGTGCGCTCGGGCTATTCCGAAGAATACCTGGATGCCTATCGCTACTGCAGCAAATGTAGGTCAGGGTGCCGCAGCCCTCGCAGTTGCTGTAAAGACCAAGGATAAAAAGATAAAATCAATGGCTGCGCCTTCATCGCTTTCAGCATTTTTAGGAATAACCGAGCCGGCCATTTTCGGAGTGAACATCCGCTTCATGAAGCCTTTCATCGCTGGATGTATCGGCGGCGCAGCAGGCGGATTCGTGGCAGCAGTTTCTGGCGTTTATGCCACAGCTTATGGAATTACCGGACTTTTCGGATTCCTGATCACGACACAGTCTACTATCATGTATGCTCTTACGATGGCAGTTTCCTTTGTGGTAGCTTTCATCTGCTCATACATCATGTATAAAGACCCGGTTACTGAAGAGGCTGAAGCACCTGTCGACGACAGACCGCAGGTAGAAGCTGGTGAGGAAGAGATCGCAGCTCCTGTAAATGGAGAGGTCATACCGCTTGAAAAAGTACCTGATCAGACTTTTGCTTCCGGAGTTTTGGGAAAAGGCGTTGCCATAGAGCCATCTGAAGGAAAAATATACGCGCCTGCAGACGGCACTGTCACCTCATTCTTCCCGACAAAGCATGCGATAGGGATCACAACTGACAGGGGAGCGGAGATCCTGGTCCATGTGGGACTTAACACGGTAGAACTCGATGGAAAATTCTTTGAGACTCATACCCAGGAGAATGCCAGAGTAAAGAAGGGAGACCTGCTGCTGTCGTTTGATATGGGAGAGATAAAAAAGGCTGGATACCAGCTGGTGACACCAGTTCTTATAACAAACGCAGGTGAGTACAAGAGTGTGGAATCGGTCTCACAAGGACTCATCGAGCAGGGGCAGTCACTTATCACTGTAAGAAAATAACTGATAGAAGGGCATAGAAACAAATGCTTGAAGGAAAATACAGACATAGATTTCATATACAGCCGCCTGAGGGATGGCTCAATGATCCGAATGGATCCTGCTGGTTTGACGGGAAGTATCATATATTTTTTCAGTATACGCCCGACAGTCCGACAGGAGAAGGAGGAAGGTACTGGGGCCACTATGTATCTGAGGATCTCGCGCACTTTACTTACGTGGACACGCCGATAGTTACGGATACGGAGTGGGACAGTGACGGAGTCTATTCAGGAACTGCATACACCGGAGACGGTGTCCTCGAGGCCTACTATACAGGAAATGTCAAGCATCCTGGTGATTACGACTACATAAATGAAGGCCGTGGACATAATGTACTGAGGGTGGATTTTAAGGATGGGATCCATCCGGGAGAAAAGCAGCCCCTTCTGACAAACGATGACTACCCGTCTGATCTGTCTTGCCATGTCAGGGACCCGAAGGTCTGGAAGAGCGGTGAGGCGTACTATATGCTTCTTGGAATGAGAAGCCGTACATCGAAAGGCGGAATGCTTCTGATGAAGTCGCCGGACAGGAAAAAATGGTCTCTAGCCAGGGAGTATTTTCCTAAGAACGATTTCGGATATATGCTCGAGTGTCCTGATTATTTCACTGTGGATGGAAGACAGTTCGTGGGTTTCTGTCCGCAGGGAATGAGGCATGAGTCAGACAGGTTCCAGAACACATACGAATCGGGATACTGTGAGCTGAACGGGGATATAATCGGGAGTGCTTCTGATGAAGAGCTGAGTAGGCAGATAAGTATAGAATGCTTTCAGGAATGGGACAAGGGATTTGATTTTTACGCGCCGCAGACTTTTACGACACCTGACGGAAGGCAGATCCTTATAGGATGGGCCGGTGTTCCGGATGCCGGATATGAGAACGCTCCCGCAATAGCAGAGGGGTGGCAGCATTCTATGACTCTGCCGCGTGAACTTAAGGCTAAGAATGGAAAGCTGTATCAGCTGCCGGTAAGGGAGCTTGATACGAGACACGAAAAGCAGATTACTGCGCCGGAGGGCGGAGCCTGGGATATGACTCTCGAATTCGATAACGTATCTGACGCTGAACTTTTCAGGCTAAACGACGATCTGATTTTTTCAGTAAAGGATGGCAGACTCAGGCTTGAGTTCTTAAATGATACCGGTGATGGCAGGACGGTAAGACACGCAGAGTCTTCACCTGTGAAAAAAATCCGGCTGATTTTTGACAGGAGCCTTCTGGAAATTTTCGCAAATGACGGCGAAACTGTATTTACGACGAGGTATTATCCTGAGGACCCGGACGACATTATCCTCAAGTCCGATAATGCTAAAAGCCTGGAAGGATGGACAATCGTATAATACTGTTTATTGACATTGTTCTTACTCATTTTTATAATAGTAGGGCTGTGCTTAAGGGCACGGCTCTATTTTATTTTTTCAGGAGGTTTTATAAAAATGTCAGAACAGCAGTCGCAGTTCAAGCCATTCATTTCTGCTGACAAGCAGATGGCTGAGATGACGCCGTTCTCGGTGATTCTGGGTATTATCCTGGCTATCGTATTCGGGGCGGCAAACGCGTATCTCGGACTCCGTGTCGGGATGACGGTGTCGGCGTCAATCCCGGCAGCCGTAGTTTCAATGGGACTTGTGAGGTTTATTTTTCACAGGGATTCAATACTTGAGAACAATATGGTGCAGACCATCGGTTCGGCCGGTGAGTCTGTGGCGGCAGGCGCCATCTTCACGCTGCCTGCTATCTTCATGTGGGCTTCAGAGGGTAAGACTTCGAATCCAAGCATGGGACTTATCGCAGTAGTCTGCATGGTCGGCGGTGTGCTCGGTATCCTTTTCATGATCCCGCTTCGAAATGCGCTGATCGTACAGGAACACGGAACTCTTCCTTATCCGGAGGGAACGGCCTGCGCAGAAGTGCTCGAGGCAGGAGAAGAGGGCGGTTCAGCAGCAAGCGCTGTTTTCTCAGGACTAGGAATCTCAGCTGCATTTAAATTCATCGCTGATGGTCTTAAGCTCTTTCCGAGTGACATCAGCTATGACTTCAAGCACTACAAGGGTGCCGGTGTCGGAATGAGTACCCTGCCTTCACTGATCGGTGTCGGATTTATCTGCGGACCGAAAGTTTCTTCTTATATGTTCGCCGGAGGCATTCTCGGATGGCTCGTCCTGATGCCGCTAATCGCCGCACTTGGCGGTGATAATGTAGTCTTCCCGGCTACCGATCCGATATCAGCGCTCAGCGCTTCGGGACTCTGGTCGAACTACATCAAATACATCGGTGCCGGTGCTGTGGCAGCAGGCGGTATCATAAGCCTTATCAAGTCATTCCCGATGATAATCAGAGCATTCTCGGGTGCGATGAAGGGCTATGGTAAAAAGGTGGGCGACGCTGTCCGCACAAATAAGGACCTGCCGAATATGGCTATTATCCTTGGAATCGGCATCTGCGCACTGGTGCTCTGGCTTGTTCCGGCAATTCCGGTGAACCTGTTCGGAGCTATCCTTATCATCATCTTCGGATTTTTCTTCGTAAGCGTATCCGCGAGAATGGTAGGTATCGTAGGTTCTTCAAATAACCCGGTGTCAGGAATGACGATAGCCTCGCTTCTTATCATAACAGCTATCATGAAAGCTACTGGTCACATCGGAACTGCCGGAATGGTAGCAGCTATCACTATCGGATCAGTGATCTGTGTCGCAAGTGCTATTGCAGGTGATATCTCACAGGACTTAAAGACCGGTTATATCGTGGGTGCGACTCCTTACAGACAGCAGCTCGGTGAGATCATCGGTGTTGTAGTTTCTGCTCTTGCAGTCGGCGGAGTTCTGTACATCCTGAACAATGCTTATGGTTATGGCACAAGGGAGCTTCCTGCTGCTCAGGCTGAGATCATGAAGATCGTCGTAGAGGGTGTCATGAACGGAAACCTTCCTTGGGCGCTGATCTTTGTCGGAGTATTCATAGCTATCGTGGTCGAGATCATGGGAATCCCGGTACTGCCTTTTGCAGTCGGCCTCTACCTGCCTATTTCCACTTCGATCCCTATCATGGTCGGCGGTTTTGTGCGTCTGGTATTCGAGAAGAAAAAGAGCGCTTCTGTAGATGAGAAAAAAGCTCAGATCAACCGCGGGATCCTCTATTCATCGGGGCTTGTGGCCGGTGAAGGAATAGTCGGGATCATCATCGCGATAATGACCATCTTCGGAGCAGGTGCTGCGATCGACATCTCAGGAAAATTCAGTCTCGGGCCTGTCGGTTCGCTTGTATTCTTTGCGCTGCTTGTGGTTTCTCTCGTACTTACGATAAATAAAAAATCAAAGAAATCATGAAAAAAGAGAATTATTTAGACTTCGTTCCGCGCCACAGCAAGGTAATGCCGTGGCAGGAGAACGAAGCCGGACATGTCGAGATAAAAAGAGAAAACCTGGGAGTCTTCAACAAGATAGCCCAGGCCATAGCTAAAAAGCCGCGGTTTTCATATATAGAGCTCGATGATTTCGGTTCATTTGTATGGGAGCAGATAGACGGAAAAAAGACCATCTATCAGATAGGCCAGGCTGTGCATGAAGAGTTCGGCGAAAAGGCCGAGCCACTGTATGAGCGGCTCTCGAAGTATATCACTACACTTCACGAGAACCGCTTTGTGGTATATCAGAATAAGATCACCTAGTAGATTCGCGGATCTTTATTTCATATGAGAATTTCATTTCATTGACCGGTTCCTCCGGCGAGGCAATGTGCTCTAAAAGCATCGCCGCCGCCGAGGAGCCGGCTTTTTCGTAGTAGAGATGAACTGTCGTAAGAGTCGGGTAGAGCACTTCCGAGACTGTGCTGTCACCGAATCCGGAGAGCTGGACATCCTTTGGTACTTTTTTATTCAGGGTGCGAAGTGCTCGCGAAGCGCCGGACGCTATGGTATCGGTCACACATACAAGGGTGTCGATATCGGGGTGCTCTTTAAAAAGTGCGAGTGTCTCCTGTTCTCCTGATGCTGCGTCAAAACCGGAAACCCGGATATAACTCTTTGGTATCCGGATGCCTGCTTTTTTAAAGGCGTCCAGGAATCCGTTTCTTCTGTTTCTTCCTACGGCCGCGTCAGAAGATGTGACCGATATCATACCGACTTTCTCAGCTTTCTCAGCCAGATGTGTGCCGAGATCATATGCTGCCGTATAGTCATCTGAGTAGATGCACGAATAGCCTTTTTCTTCCTGGGCTAAGATCACGACGGGGATGTTCAGCTGGTCTAAAAACCTCCGATGTGCCGCCGTAAAAATAGTTCCGAACAGGATGATGCCATCGACATTATTCTCCTGGAAGAGCTTTAAGAATTTAAGCTCCTTTTTCTCGTCATTATCGGTGCAGGCGAGAAGCATCTGGTAGCCCTCATCTGAAAGCCGCCTGCTGATTCCGTCTGTCATCCGGCTGATCGAATCGGAATTCAGTTTCGGGATCACGACTCCGATGAAGTTCGAATGGTGTGAGCGTAAAAGCTTTGCTGAAACTGACGGCACATAGCCGGTCTTTTCGATGACTGCGGAGATCCGGTCCTTTTTTTCATCGCTTACATAGCCGTCATTTAAATATCTGGAAACTGTCGCCCTCGAAACCCCCGCCATCTCAGCTATTTCATTTATAGTCATTTTTTTGCCCTCCTTTTTATTTTTTGTTCATTATACACGTATGAGAACGCTTCCACAAGAGCGCAAATATAGACGAGATTTTTTTCAAAATTTTGTGTGGTAATAATGCAAATGAAGTGTTAGAATAATCCCTGTAACGGGTTTTGCATTTAAGAAAATTATTTAAAAGTGGGTGCGAATGACAGCACTGTTCAGGTAATCAATGGAGGATGGCATTATGTGGCGGATCAGGGCATTTTTTGTAGAACTGTATAGGAAAATACGTTACGGCAGAAAAAATGGCGTAAAGGTTTTCGCCTGTCCGTCATGTGGCCAGAAGGTAAGGGTTCCACGCGGACACGGTAAAGTGCAGATAACCTGCCCTAAATGCGGGACTGCTTTCATAAAGCACACCTGATATCATTCTTAAATTCTATTTCACCGGGAAGAAAGATCTTCCCGGTGTTTTTTTGTGGAAGAAATTCTTGACAAAACGCAGCTGTATTAATATAATTAGTACAGTTAGAACAAAAATGAAAGGAGATGCCTATGAATTTCCTGGATTTTCAGGATCCGCGGCCGATATACGAGCAGATAGCTGATATGTATAAGAAGCTGATACTTCAGGGCGTGCTGAAGACCGATGAGCCGCTGCCGTCGGTAAGGAAGCTTGCGATGGAGCTTTCGACGAACCCGAATACGGTTCAGAAGGCATATACGGCGCTTGAGCATGAGGGCTTTATATATTCGGTGAAGGGTCGAGGGAACTTCGTAAAAGAAGATCCGGCGCTTCGTGAGAAGAAAAAGGCGGAGCTTCAGTCGAGGCTTGCGGAGATTTTTAAAGAGGCGGATGAGATCGGTATCAGCCGGTCCGAACTTCTAGACGGAAAGGATGGGAAGAAATGATAGAGACGAAGGATCTGTGCAAGTCATTTGACGGGGCTAAGGCACTTGATAAGGTAACGCTTACGGTGTCGGACGGCGAGATCACTGGGCTTGTGGGAACTAACGGAGCAGGAAAGAGCACATTGCTCAGATTAATGGCAGGTGTCCTGAAACCGGATGCGGGAACGATCACAGTCGACGGGCAGCCGGTCTGGGACGATCCGAAGGCCAAATCGCAGTTCGTGTTCGTATCGGATGATCCGTATTTTTTTAATAATGCGACTCCGAAAGACATGGCTGACTACTATAGAAGCCTTTATCCTGCCTTTGATAAGGCACAGTTCGACAGGCTGATAAAAGCATTTGACCTTGAGATGACAAGGAGAGTAGCCACTTTTTCAAAGGGAATGAAGAGGCAGCTCGCGATACTTCTGGCTGTCTGCGCGAAGACGAAGTATGTGCTTCTCGATGAGACTTTCGATGGACTGGATCCTGTTATGCGAGCAGCGGTCAAGTCACTTTTTGCAAATGAGATGTCAGAACGGGGACTTACGCCGCTTATCTCGTCACACAGTCTCCGTGAGCTCGAGGATATCTGTGACCATGTGGGCCTGCTGCACAAGGGAGGACTGCTTCTGTCTGAGGATCTGGATGACATGAAGACCGGACTTCTGAAGCTGCAGTGCGTTTTTTCAGATGAGAATGACGTACAGAATGTCTCGAAGCCTTTAAAAGTCCTGTCTGACGAAAGACAGGGACGGCTTCATGTGATGACTGTACGTGGGACCAGAGAGCAGGTTACGGAAATTTTTTCACATATAGATACGGTATTCTTTGAGATACTGCCATTGACACTGGAGGAGCTTTTCATAGCGGAAACGGAAGGAGCAGGATATGATGTCAGAAAACTCATCATTCAGTAACTTCGTTACTTTACAGAAAAATATTTTTAAACGGCGCAAATGGCTTATAGTTCTGGCCTTTGTGACTTTTATACTATTTGATGCCGGATTCCTGTCACTGTATCTGACGGGATTGACGAGGAGTTCTGCTATAGATGCAGCTAAGGAGATGCTTGGAGCCGGGAACATTAACACAGTGATCGTACTGGTGGGTTCCGTACTGCTGGCGATAGAGGGATTTCAGTGGCTTTCAAACAAGCAGAAAATAGACTTTTATGAGAGCCAGCCGATATCTAGAAACGCACACTTCGTAGGCGTGATCATAAACAGCGCTGTGATCCTGGTGACATCGTACCTGACTGGCATCGTTCTCGGACTTATAGTTGCAGCTTCATACAAAGCCTGCACAGGAGCAGTGGTAAAGACAGCGTTTACAGGTTTTGGCAGTAATCTGATACTTTCACTGGCGACTTTTTCCGTATCGACGCTGGCAGTAATGCTTACCGGAACTCTGGCGGTTTCTGTAATAGCTGCTGTGGTCCTGCTCGCGTTTGAGCCTGCATTTGATGCCTGTGTGAACACTTGTCTGATGATGCTTCCTACCTATAATGGGAGGGACTTCACGACTCACTGCATTTTTTCACCGGTGGAGACTTTTTACAGACCGGCCTGGTACGCGATACCGCATAACCTGCTCTGTGCTGCGATTGCGCTGGTGGCTGCATACCTGTTCTACAGGTACAGGAAAAATGAGGACGCCGGAAAGACTGTGCCACTGAAGGCTGTAAGAGCGATCACAAAAGCTGCGCTTATTTTTCTCGCGGCGATAATTGCCGGGTCTTTCTTCGAACAGAGTGCCGGGATGGCAGGCGGTATCATTTCGATGATCATCTCAGCTCTTGTGGTAGGAGGTGTCATGGAGGCTATCTACAACGCCGACATAAGAAAAGTGTTCAAGGGACTTGGCTTTACTGCCATCGGGGGCGTATGTGCCATCGTGCTTATGGTCTTCTGCCGATATGATGTAGTCGGGTACAGCCGCTGGATTCCAGATAAAGCTGGGGTGAAGAGTGCCTACATAGTAAACACTTCCGGTAATGAGATCGAGGATACTACGTATGCCGCTTCTTATATGAAACTGACCGATATAGATACGGTAAACCATCTGCTCGAGATAGGAGAGGAGACCACAAGGAATACTCCGGTTGAGGACGGAAGTCCTGCCAACACCTGTGAGATAAAGATCTACTATCGTATGAAAAATGGGAAGACTATGTCGAGAAAAGTCTATATTCCAGCGACTGCGAGAGATCTAATGAATAAAGTCATGGGTTCTGAAGAATTCAAAGAAGGCTTCTTCAGACTGTACCATGACGACGATATAGCAAAAGGCCTGAAACGGGCTTCTGCCTCGATAGCATATGATAACGCGGATGCCGATGCTACCCGGCTTTATGCTAATAGCACTGATATCTATCAGTCCTTAAAGGAGGCTTATCTGAAGGATCTGGAGCACTATGACTTCGATACGGCAGGTTTTAAGATGGAGATCGGCCAGATAGTTCTGGATATCCCTTCGGAGAAAGGTGAAGAGTATCTGCCTGTTTATGCTTCTTTTTCGAATACGATACAGTTTCTGAAGGATAACCATATGTACATGGATCTGCCGGAAAAAGAGGTGTACAGGGACTCGTTCTACAGTGGGTTTTATACTTTTCCGAAGAAGATAAGTTACTAGATGTGAGCCCGGGCGGCCGCGTGCGCGGGCTCAACAGCGGAGTTCCTGTTCGGTCACACGCGTCTTTTAACTGCCCTCTGGCCCAAACGGAGCCTGCACCGCGGGCCACCCGGGCAGTAACTAGCGTGCTCCCTCACAACGTCTCCCCGCTATTCGCCCGCGCACTGCGGCCGCCCGGGCTCACTGATGCTTGTATTTCTCTGCTATATGCTTTAAACTAGGTGGCATGAGTGAAAAAAATTATAAGATTAAAATAGAATACGATGGTACGAGGTACTATGGCTGGGAGCATCAACCGGACAGGCCGACGATCCAGGGGAAGATCGAAAGAGTCCTTGGTTTCATGCTGATGAGTAAGGAAGATATCGAACGGGAAGGAACTGATGAGCCGGCGACGATCCCCGAGGTGATAGGAGCCGGGCGAACGGATGCAGGTGTACATGCGAGAGGCATGGTGGCTTCGGTAAAGCTCGATACGCCGCTTGACTGTGACGCTATAAGAGATTACTGCAACAGGTATCTGCCGGATGATATAGCGATCCGTGAAGTCTCTGTAGCCTCAGACAGGTTCCACGCCAGATACAACGCTGTCGGCAAGACTTACCAGTACACGGCATTTTTCGGTCCGGTGCATCCAGTTTTTAACAGGAAATACTACACTGCCTTGGAGCGCGATGTAGATGTCGAAAAAATGCAGCAGGCCGCTGACATCCTGACTGGTGAGCATGATTTTAAAAGCTTCTGCGGCAATTCCCATATGAAAAAATCCACTGTCCGCCTCGTAGACAGGATCGATGTCAGACGTTCGAAGGGCTATATTTACTTTACACTTCATGGCACCGGATTTTTACAGAATATGGTGCGGATCATAGTAGGAACTCTGCTTCTGGTCGGGGAAGGAAAGCTTGCACCGGAGGATGTCAGTGAAATCCTTGATGCAAAAGACAGAAAAAAAGCCGGGCCTACGGCTCCGGCTAAAGGGCTTATGCTGATAAGCGTGGACTATTGAAATACTTTATTCATAAGGGAGACGGTTTCGGACTGCTGCTCATCTGTGGAGATAGTGGCCCGGCCGTCTCCTTTCTGGCGTCCGTAATTCCCGAAATGTCCATGGTTTCCACCATCTATGACCTGCTCGGTGTAGTCTGACGGCATCAGGGAGCGGGCACTTTTTAGTTTATCACGCTCCAGGACATGATCGTTCGAGCCATAGACGGAGAGCACCTTCATCGAACTGCGAGACAGATCCTTCGTAGGGTAGGCGGCGAGGAGCAGAAGCCCGTCGAATGACTTCTGATGCTCTGCTGCGTAGTTTCCAGCCATAGCACCTCCAAGAGAGTGACCACCGATGTACCATTTCTCGTAATCATATTCTTTCGTTACTTTTTCAGCACGATTCATTCCGAACACCGCCAGATTAAATGGCATATGGACGAGGGCACAGTCAGTGCCGCTGTCGGCTATTTTTTTAAGAAGGCCGCCGTAGGCGATGTCTTCGACCAGCCCGCCAGGATAGAAGATAAGACACTTATCAGTCCCTGGCCCGTCGTAAAAATACCCGAAGTCGGTCTTTTCGACATCTACATTCTCCGTGTCGGAGGTTGCCTCCTTCGGATCCACACAGTGATAGTAATTCCCGGTGTAACCAAAAAATGCCGCCGCCAGCAAGCAGGCGATGATAACTGTAATAGAAATGACTTTTTTCTTCATATAAGAAGAGTAACGCAAAAGGCGGGGATTTTCAATTAAAACAAAATAAATACATTGTAAATACGGTATATAATATAGATAAAGGAGGCAGCAAAAATGGCAGTAAGAGTGGTGAATTTTAAATATGACGAGAGGTGATGATGGGAAAACTAGTTGATTCAAAAATCAAAAGACCAGTGCTAGAGAGTTATCCACGAATTCACAGCGGAAACTATTACAGTTATCCACAGAAATCCACCGGATTTTGTGGAATGATTTCCCGAAAATCCGCCTTTTGAATACTTTATCAACGAAACTATGCACGTTATCCACTTTTTGAGTCCACAAGTGTTTAGTTGAGATGTTAATCAATGACGCTGACTTAGCATTAAACACCACTTGAACGAACTATTGTGGATAAGTGTGTGGATAACTGGTGCACTTGCTGTGAATTTTATGCAGAAGTCATATTTAGAACCCCGTTTTTGACCTTGCGAACGGGTAGACGGATGGTTATAATGACAGTGTTATGAAAAAGTACATAGTTAGCTTAAATGACAGCATAGACCTGAAGAAAATAGCAGACAGCGGACAGTGTTTCCGTTGGAAGGAAGTCACAGATGGTACATTCAGAGTCACGGCTTTCGGTTTGGTCAGGTATTTTACACAGGTAGATGACCACACCATTACGATAGACTGTGATGAAAGTGAGTATCAGAACGTCTGGAAAGACTACCTGGATGTAGATACGGATTATGACAGAATTATTGCATCTATAGATTCTGGTGATTTTTTTCTTACAAAGGCAGGAAACTATGGCCGTGGCATAAGGATACTGAGACAGGACCCTCTTGAGACACTGATCACCTTCATCATCTCCCAGAGGAAGAACATTCCGGCAATCAAATCCTGTGTGGAGAAGCTTTGTACGGCCTGTGGTACTTATATAGGTGAGTTCGACGGAGATGAGGTATATGCATTTCCATCTCTGGTACAGCTGTCAGGCCTCTCGTGTGAGAAGTGCGGAGGAGAGTTCTGTTCCTATAAAAAGGCTGGTATGGACAGCTGTTCACTGGGTTACAGAATGCCATATATCCAGGAGACTGTCAGCAGACTTGTTATGAATCCTGACCTTCTGGAGTATATGATGCAGCTCGATGATAGGGCTTTATACGAAGAGCTCCTGGGCTTTAAGGGAGTCGGAAAGAAAGTTGCTAACTGCACTGCACTGTTTGGATTCCACCGCCTGGATTTCTTTCCTATAGATGTATGGATAAAACGGGTTATAGATGATGTATATGGTGGTTCGTTTGACGACCGGCGCTACAGTCCCTATGCCGGGGTCATCCAGCAGTATATGTTTTACTATGGACGTTCAGAAGGCATCTGAAAATACTTGCATTCTTTTCTGAAATCCTGTATCATATATGAGTTGCAACGCAAAACTCATAGGTCATTCTGATGGCCGTAAGGGAGTCGCATATGGCAGAAGAGAAAAAGACAGAGCAGAACTCATCAGATACTACAGAGGCAGAGATCAAGAGCTTTCGCGAGCACCTGGGGATCAAGGATCAGCAGGAAGAAGAGCCTCTTTTCGGAAAGATGGAGCAGGCACTGAATGCTTTCTCGGAGATCGACAGTCAGGATATTCTCGATGCACTGAACTCTCTTTCAAGGGATGACGACGAGTAAAGCGTATAGTAGTGGGCGGATATGGCGGAATTGGCAGACGCGCTAGATTTAGGTTCTAGTGGGAGACCGTGCAGGTTCAAGTCCTGTTATCCGCACTGCATATTTTAAGGGACTGCGGAAACACAGCCCCTTATTTTATTTTTTAAAGAAAGGACAAAGCTATGGAGAAAATCACGAGTTTTACTATAAACCATCTGAAGCTGCTACCGGGAGTGTATGTGTCGAGAAAAGACCGCTATGGCGATGTAGTCATCACGACTTTTGACCTCAGGATGACAGCGCCGAACAGAGAGCCTGTCATGAATACAGCGGAGATGCACACTATAGAGCATCTCGGAGCCACTTTTTTAAGAAACCATAAGGATTTCGGCGATAAGACTGTTTATTTTGGACCTATGGGATGCCGGACAGGATTTTATATGCTTCTTGCAGGAGACTATGATTCGAAGGATGTACTTCCGCTTGTCATAGAGATGTTCGACTTCATCAGGGACTTTGAAGGCGATGTACCTGGAGCAGCTCCGAGAGACTGCGGGAATTACCTGGACCAGAACCTCGGCATGGCGCACTACCTGGCGAAGAAGTACTTAAATGTACTGCAGAATGCCACAGACGAGAACCTGGTATATCCAGACTGATAGTCTTGTGGTTATTGAACGGTATAGAAGATTATATCCTGAGACAAATATATCAGGGAATATTTATTATCTGATTTGTAGTAAAAAACGACAGCACTTGTTATAGTTATTTTACTTGTCATAGTCACTTGTAAAGGAACAGGAAAGGAAAGACAAATGAAGATCGGAATTATAGGAGCTATGGAAATCGAAGTCGATCACCTCAAAGCAGAGATGACGACGGAGCGCACGGTAGATAAGGCCGGTATGAAGTTCTTCGAAGGAAAGATCGGAGATACGGACGTCGTAGTAGTACAGTGCGGAGTCGGAAAAGTAAATGCAGCTGCCTGTGTACAGGTACTCTGTGACTGCTTCGATGTGACACACGTGATAAATACCGGAGTTGCTGGTTCGATGGATGCCGATATCGACATAGGAGATATCGTGGTTTCTGAGGATGCTATCTACCATGACTTCGATGTGACTCCGCTCGGATATAAGCCTGGAGAGGTTCCGGGAGTCGGAACTGTCAGCTTCCCGGCTGATAAAATGCTCCATGACTGTGCTGTAAAGGCTGTACAGGAGGCTGCTCCTGATATTCACGTATTCTCAGGAAGAGTCGTTTCAGGAGACCAGTTTATCGCCGGAAATGACCAGAAGAAGGCTATCCACCATCTCGTAGGCGGTATGTGCACTGAGATGGAGGGAACTGCCATTGCACAGGTGGCTTACCTGAACAAAGTGCCTTTCGTTATCATCCGCGCTATCTCTGATAAGGCTGACAACTCAGGCTCTGAGGACTATCCGACATTCGAGAAGAAGGCAGCAAGGCACTGCGCGGCTGTAGTAGAGTATATGTTGAAAAATCTCTGAAGGCCGTAGGCGGCCTGAAGAACGGCCGCCAACAGCCGCGCATGTATCGCACGTAAGCGGCTAAAAGACAGCCGCTAAGTGCTCGTAACGATGTGCGGCTGTGGTAGAGTATATGCTAAAGCACATTTAAAAAAACATCTTCTTCCGTTGACAGTTTTTAAAAGATTGTGTACAATGTAATTGTATTTCGTTTTTTGGAGATGTAATGTAATGGAAGAGAACAAGTATGCATGCCTCGAACTGAAGAACCAGCTCTGTTTCCCGCTCTATGCCTGTGCGAAGGAAGTGGTCAGGGCGTATAAGCCTTACCTTTCTGCGCTGGATCTGACATATACCCAGTACATCACGATGATGGTCCTCTGGGAGAAAAAACAGATGAACGTAAAGGAGATAGGCAGGTGCCTGTACCTCGATTCGGGAACACTTACACCTCTTCTGAAGAAGCTGGAGCAGAAGGGCTATATCTATCGCCACAGAAGTAAGACAGACGAGAGGAATCTTCTTATCTCGATAACAGACGAAGGTATGAAGCTCCGCGACAGGGCGCTTTCGGTGCCTAAGGAAATGGCGAAATGTGTGAGACTGGATGGGGACGAGGCAAAGGAACTGTACAGACTTCTGTATAAGTTCTTAGATAACAACTGTAGTAAAGAATAAAACTGAACCGGAGCTGTGCAGATATGAAAAGGGTCTGTCCCATTTTCATTTATGACCCACAGCTCCATTTTTATAAAGATATGGCAAAATGGGAATGCTACTGTAAAAAGGCGGATTTCAAGAAGCTGGCAGCAAAGTATGGTATAGATCAGGTCACGGCACGCATCATGATAAATCGTGATATACATGAAGAGGAGATGGGGAGGTTCTTATCCCCGGATCTGTCGCAGCTTCACAGCCCCCATCTGATGAAGGACATGGACATGGCAGTCAGGCTGATACAGTCACTGATACACGATAAGAAAAAAATTCGTGTATTCGGAGACTATGACGGAGACGGTATCTGCTCCGCGTATATCCTTGTCGATGGACTTAGGTCAGTCGGAGCCGATGTCGATTACAAGCTGCCGGACAGAGTCCATGATGGTTACGGCCTGAACCCTGAGATGGTGGAGAAGGCAGCTTCTGAGGGCATAGAAGCAGTGATCACCTGTGACAATGGCATAGCTGCAGCTGAGGCTGTACAGCTGGCGAGAGATAAAGGCATGACAGTCATAGTCACTGACCACCACGAGATCCCGTATTCCACTCCTGAAGAAGGAGATGATACTGCACGGCTTCCGAAAGAGGCTGACACTGAGCATGGTGTTTACGATTTTTTCAGCGATGGGAAGGTCTACCATCTGCCTCATGCGAACTGTGTGGTAGATCCGCACAGGGCGGATGACAGTTATCCGTTCCCAGGTATTTGTGGCGCAGTCGTAGCGTTTAAGATGATAACGGCACTTTTTGAAGACTGTGGCAGGATGGATGCTCTTAAGTATCTGCCTGAAGCTGCTTTTGCGACTGTGACTGACATCATGGAGCTCCGTGATGAAAACCGTGTTATAGTGAGCTTCGGTTTAAAGCAGATGGCACATTCCGGGAATGTCGGACTTGACGCACTTATAGATGCTGCTGGTCTTGACAGAAACCATATCCAGGCATGGCACATAGGCTTTGTCTTAGGCCCGTGCTTTAACGCCTCAGGACGTATAGACAGTGCTGAGAAGGCTTTAGACCTTCTTTTGGAGAATGACCCGGGCAGAGCCATGGAGAAAGCAGAAGAACTCGTATCTCTTAACGAAGAGCGAAAAGGCATGACGCAGAAGGGCGTGGACAGAGCCTTTGAAGAGCTGAGCGGCAGGACAGAGCTGCCAAAGGTCATGGTCCTGTACATACCGGATCTGCACGAAAGTCTCTGCGGGCTTGTGGCGGGTAGGCTAAAAGAGAAGTATTACCGACCTGTATTCGTATTATGTAAAACCGCAAACGGCGATGTAAAGGGAAGTGGTCGCAGCATAGAGGCTTACTCCATGTATGAAAAAATGGTTGAAGCCAACGAAGCATACGGCGGGAACGGAGTATTCACGAAGTTCGGAGGACACCCGATGGCAGCAGGCCTTTCTATGAGAGAAGAGGATGTGGACTGGCTAAGGACATTTTTAAATGATCACAGCGGGCTTGTAGACGATGACCTGCAGGAGAAGGTCATGATAGACGTACCGATGCCGCTGTACTACGCCAGTTTT
>JAQXXU010000138.1 GCA_029226225.1 Lachnospiraceae bacterium
TCTTTTCAAACATCCTGTCACCTATCCGGGTGACCTGCCCAGTCTTCTCAGCTACCGTAATGAAGAGTCCCGGAGTCATGATCGAACCATCTTTTCTTCTGATGCGGGCCAGCGCCTCAGCGCCAGTGAAAGCATCATCCTCAAACGAATAGATAGGCTGAAAGAAAGCTTCTACCCTGTCATCGTCCAGCGCATCATCGATCTCTTTTATGATGCTTCTCTCCTGCCTGAAGCGCTCATAAGTGTCATCAGTTACCGTGATGATCCCCGAATCAGAATACTCTCCGTTAAGTGAGATCTGTCCTAAGAGCTCCATGATCTCATTTATCGAGTTCGCTCTGCGTCCCTGAGTCTCCAGGATCTCAAGGAAACTGTTGCCGTGCTCATGGCAAAACATCGTAAGCGCTTCGTTTATCTCTCCTGCGGTCTCTGCTGCCTCGGCCGGATCACGAAATACCATGATATATCCCGACTGTCCGACATAGAAGGTCTTTGCCTGTCTGAATTCTCTCAGATAATCAGCCACATGACGCATTACCGCTCCGTTGCTGTCTGCCGGAGATGCCAGGTCATATACGAGCTTTACGAAGATATATGAGAACTGGAGATCCTTCTTGTAAAAATCTACGATATATGACTGAAACGTGCTCAGATTAAAGAGTCCCGACGACCTGTCCTTCTGAAGTTCCGGGTTCTCGAGCTCCAGATACACGACACAGAGTCCCACAGAAGAGGCAAATCCCACAACAAGCCATCCCGGATTTAAGAACTGCATCAGAGCCGCAAAGCACTCTGCTCCGATCCAGAACGAGATAGTCGCAAATACATTCACCGGAAGCTCTTTTCTGTAGAAAAGTGCTATCAGATAGGTCATGATCATGAAGAACGGAGCAAAAAAATAAGCCAGGTAGCATGCTTTTCCATACGAGTAGGTGATCAGGCCATCGGTCTTATAGGATATCGGGAGAGCTATGATAAGGACAGCCGCGACCGCGTATATAAACATCGCGCACTTCTCCATCCGCCCTCCTCCTTTTTCAGTGACAGGCATCTGTGACACGGCATAACTGAATCCTATATAAGCCATAAAAACCAGGGCCAGCAGATAAAGCTTGCAGAGTATCCCCGTAGCGATTGGATCTACCCCGTTTCCTGAGTATACTATTCCAAAAATCGAGAGAATATCGAGGATAAGACAGCCGAGATCAGCCAGTATCGCTACACCAAACAGACGGCTGCTTCTGAAGTCCACTTTCTGCTGTCTATGATAAAAAAACAGAATTACGACAAGTATCGTAAGTCCACATAACTGGGTCGCAATATTCATATTCCTGTCTCCTGGTACTTCTGCAAAAAAATCCGGATGGAACTGACCATCCGGATTTATTATAACATGATTTCACAATACTGCCACAAAAGAATTATTATTATTTTCTAAAAACAACAGAAAAGAGCGTGTAGCCGTTCTCACTGGATACAGAGATCGTACCGTTATATCTGTCTGTCGTAGCTTTCGCTATCGCAAGTCCAAGACCGAAATGTCCCTCTTTTCTGTTTCTGGCCTTATCCACCCTGTAGAACCTCTCAAACAGATGCTTCTGTGATTCAGGATCGATAGTCTCTCCATGATTTCCTACAGAAAAATAGATATGATTTTTTGAATGAGTCAGCTTCACATCTATAGGACAGTCATTGTCTGAATGATTTATCGCATTCTCGATCAGGGTTTCGGCCATTCTGCTGATATCTACAGGGTCACCATAGAAGGAGACGCCCTCATCTATCTGCTGGTTTATCGTAACTCCCTTTTCAAAAGCTGCCGCCTCAAACGGAAGTATCACACCCTCTAAAGTCTCGGACATATCAAAGGTCTCCCATCCTTTTTCGACAGTCTCCACATCCTCAACAGAAGCAAGAGTCAGAAGTTCCTGGATCAGGCGGTTCATTTTTTTGGTCTCGCCCTTGATGTAGGTCAGGTACTTGTCGTTATCAGGGGTGCTTCTGGCCATGTCTATGTTCACATCGACGACAGCCAGAGGTGTTTTCAGCTCATGCGAAGCGTCTGCGACAAACTGCTTCTGCTTTCTGATGTTCTCAGAGATAGGCTTTACGAGGTAACGGGCAAGCAGGATACTTATGATGATGGCAGCTGCTACCGCTACCGCTCCGATAGTTCCCGAAAGAGCAAAGACCGGTATCAGCCTCCTCCTGATGATCGTCGTGTCGATGAAGGTGATCTGCTTCATGTCCTCGACCTCACGGATGTCATACATATAGCGTGAATACACTCCGGAATCATTTCCGGTCTCCTTCATCTGCTTCGCGAGTGAGGCTACATCGTCTTTGTCTGCGTCGTTATTGTAGACATAGGCTACGCCATCGTCGTTATTTTCTACGGTGACATCTCCAGCATCTCCCGAGGCTTCATCGGTGAGAGAACCCGATTCGCTCGTATCCGACGAGTCCGCGTCCTCGATAAAAACTGCATAAGAGGGTGATTCCGGAAAGGCGTCTCCGGCCTTTGACTTCGATGCCTCGTCCGAGTCTCCGGCCTCCTTCATCCTCACGTCGAGAATACTGTCATAGTAAGAGTCATACGAGGCGTCCTCAGCCCTGCGCAGCTGCTTTTCAAGCGACGAGGTGTTCTCGTTGTACTGGGCCGCCATCGCAAAAGCCAGGATCACTATGACTATGGTAGCGATAGTTATCGAGAGGATCAGCTCGATCCTGTGCTGTAATTTTTTTATCATGAGGCAGTTTCTTCCACATCAAGCCTGTAGCCGACACCGCGGACAGCGCGGATCTTTACATTGGCCTTCAGGAACTTGAGCTTTCTTCTGATAAATGACACATAGACCTCGACGTTATTATACTCGACGTTATCATCGTGTCCCCAGATACGCTCTGATATCTGCTCTCTGGTCAGTGCCTGTCCAGGATTGTCCATGAAGTATTCAAGGATCTTGAATTCCTTCCCGGCCAGGGAAATAGTCTGGTTATCCCCGGTATTCACGAGCGAGGCATTTTTCCGGTCAAGCTTTAAGTTACCAACGGTAAGGACGTTTTCTTCCTTCCCGTAGTTTCTTCTGATAAGGGCACGAAGACGTGCCAGGAGTTCTTCCACCTCGAACGGTTTCGTCATGTAGTCATCTGCTCCGGCGTCAAGGCCTTTGAGCTTATCCATCAGATCGGAGCGGGCGGTCAGCATCAGCACCGGTGTCGTAACTCCTGCCTTTCTCATCTCATATATGATCTCAATACCGTCCTTTCCCGGAAGCATTCCATCCATGATGATGATGTCATAGGCTCCGGTCATGCACATATCGTAGCCCGTTGTGCCGTCGTTTGCGATATCGACCTCGTACTTCTCCTGCATAAGCCTGTCACGCAGGGCATCAGCTAAGGCGAATTCGTCTTCTACTATAAGTATCTTCATATAAAAATCTCCTGAAAATCAAAAACTCCTTTTTATATTTTACACCATGTGGTAAAATTTTTCCATGAAAAATGAACGTATCAAACGACAGGTTTACACTCATATCCCTGTATACTCAGGGGACGTTTCGGGCGCGGCTTCGGCGCTCTACGAGTTCGGCGGACTCACGGTCATCCACGACCCGAGCGGCTGTAACTCTACTTATAATACCTTTGACGAACTGCGCTGGATGAACCGCGAGAGTGCCATCTACATCTCAGGGCTTAAGGAAAGCGACGCTATAAACGGAAATGACAGAAAACTTCTGGATGATATCTGTGAGACGATAAGCAGCCTATCAGAAAAGCCCGCATTCATCGCCCTATGTAATTCACCGGTTCCCGATATCATCGGCACTGACTTTGCGGCTCTATGCCACCTCCTTGAAAAAATGACCGGCATTCCCACTTTCTACGTACACACGAATGCGATGCACGACTATACGGTTGGTGGAGCGAACGCGCTTGAGGCGCTTGCGGAGAAAATGCTCACAGGGAAAAAATGCTGTGAGCAGTCAGTAAATCTGCTCGGCCTGACTCCGTTTGAGTTCCCGTATGATGCTCAGATAGACAGGCTTTATGATGTCTTAGAGTCCGCCGGCTTTCGCATCTGCGCGAACTGGGGCAAAGGGACTGCAAAGCATCCAGTAAGCTTCAGGGACATGTCATCAGCTTCTCAGGCTGATGTATCGCTGGTTCTCTCCTCTATCGGGATAAAGGCCGCAGAGTATCTCTACGAGCATTTTGGTATCCCGTATGTCATAGGAAATCCTCTCGCGTCTTATGATTTTGCTTCAATCGTCTTTAATGATCTGAAAGCTTCCATCAGCTCGAAGAAACTTAAAAATTCTTATCTATCTCTGCTTGATGACAAGGCCAGCACTGCTTTTATCGGCGAATCTGTCACTATGGGTTCCGAGGCAGCCGCCTCAGCCCTTGCCGGCACACCTGCCCGTCTCATACGCACGACCGAGTGTGAGATCGGAGACATAGCACAACTGCACGCCGAAAGCAGTCGCTGTCCATTTTTTCATGGGGAGACAGAGATCGCTGAGCAACTGAAAAAAGCCGCCGTTATCCACGGCGACCCACTTTTTAAAGAAGCCCGCTCACACGGCGTGAGGGGCTTTGATGCCGACCGCCAGACGTGGGTAGATGAACCACATCTGGCGATGTCGGGAAGGCTCTACTTACAAGACAGATCTGAATAAGGAAGCTGTCTTCATTAAGCTCGAGCTGCGCCTTCGACTTGCTCTTGCTAATCTCAGACAGCGAGCTCGCTTGTGGCTCGAGCTTCGACTTCGTCTCGTTCTCGCCTACAAGTTTTCGGTCAGAAATCTACTTCAGTATCGTAGTAGCAGGCCTTGAGGACTTTTTCCATGTCCTCCTGTGACGGCTGGCGAGGGTTAGAACCTGTGCAGGCGTCGAGGATAGCGTTCGCTGCGATGTCGTGGAGTCTGTCGAGGAAGACATCCTCTGGTACAAATCCCTGCTCTGTCGGATAGCTGTCTGCTCCGTAGTTTTTGATGCAGTGAGGGATGTTCAGCTCGTCATTCATGCCACGGATGTATTTGATCAGATTTGCTACCTTCTCATCATCGTTTGCTCCGTCGATATGCATGTAGTCAGCGATGACTCCGTATCTCTGCTTTGCTCTGGCATCTCTTGCGTTAAATGCTATTACCTTCGGTAAGTACATGGCATTTGCTGCTCCGTGGATGATATGAGCGCCGTAATCTGCGAATGCAGCTCCTGTCTTATGAGCCATCGAATGAACGATTCCTAAAAGTCCCGAAGAAAATGCGATCCCGGCAAGGCACTGTGCTGAATGCATCGTATCACGTGCGTCCATGTCTCCATTATATGACTTAATGAGGTTTGCCTGGATCAGCTCTATAGCGTGGATAGCTGGTCCATCTGTGAAATCGCTGGCTGCTGTCGATACATATGCCTCGATTCCATGTGTCAGAGCGTCCATTCCGGTGTGAGCCACGAGCTTTTTCGGCATAGTCTCTGCAAGCTCTGGATCTACGATAGCCACATCCGGCGTGATCTCGAAATCAGCTATAGGATACTTGATTCCATTGTCATAATCTGTGATGATAGAAAATGCTGTGACCTCTGTAGCTGTTCCCGACGTCGATGAAACCGCACAGAATTTTGCCTTATGACGAAGCTGTGGAAGTCCGAAAACCTTGCACATATCCTCGAAGGCGATGTCAGGATACTCGTACTTTATCCACATAGCCTTGGCAGCATCGATCGGGCTTCCTCCGCCGATAGCTACTATCCAGTCCGGTCCGAACTCCTCCATGACTTTGGCACCCTTCATGACTGTGTCGACTGACGGATCACTCTCGATTCCCTCGATCAGTTTCACTTCCATGCCGGCTTCCTTCAGATAGTCCTCTGCCTTCTGAAGAAATCCGAATCTCTTCATCGAGCCACCGCCGACGCAGATGACTGCACGCTTGCCTTCGAGGGTCTTTAAAGCCTCGAGTGCGCCTTTTCCGTGATAGATGTCCCGTGGGTTAGTAAATCTCTGCATGTAAAAATTTCCTCCTTTATACATACCCGTGGGCTGCGTGCGGTATCATTTGTAGTTTCCCTGACCCGCAGCCCTGTTTATTCATACATTCATAAAATTTTAACATACTTTTGTTGCAATTACTATGATTTTTTTGTGAAAATGTACTAAAATTTACCGCCGCATCAGTAGGATGGGCGGTGTCGGAAGCAGATGAGTCTTACTGAGCAGAAATCCATGCTTACGCCCAGATCACTAAGTCATTAAACTCTTATTTTTCGTTTACTACCTGGAAGACTATGAACTTCAGGTAGTAGCTCGTGTCAAGTCCCCATAGTATCGGGTGATCCGGTGCCTGTGTACGGAACTCTACCTGGCGGAGGCGCTTGTGAGCTGAAACGGCCGCCTGTGCGATGACTTTTCTGAAGAGCTCCTCCGTCATGAAGTGCGAGCATGAGCAGGTGGCTAGAAAACCGCCATCCCGTACCAGCATCATGCCTTCACGGTTTATCTCACGATAGCCCTTTTCAGCCTGCTTTACAGTATTCTTTGACTTGGTGAAAGCCGGCGGATCGAGGATTACTAGGTCAAAAAGCCTGCCTTCTTTCCTCATCTGCGGGAGCGCATCGAGCACATCTGCCACTTCGAAGCGAGCCACAGACTCCAGTCCATTGAGCTTCGCGTTGGCTCTGGCCTGCTGTACCGCAAGCTCAGAGATATCTAGTCCCAGCACTTCCGCTGCTCCGCCTCGAGCAGCATTCAGTGCGAAAGTCCCCATATGCGTAAAGCAGTCGAGCACTGTTTTACCCTTAGCGAGTTTCTGTATCTCTGCTCTGTTATACTTCTGGTCCAGGAAGAATCCTGTCTTCTGTCCGCTCTCCACATCGACTGTGTAGTGCACTCCATTTTCGACTATCTCAGTCAGAGGGGTTTCAGGTCTCTCTGGATACTCCCCAGAAGGGTTCCACTCCCGCTGCATATCATTAAACGGCTCATCGATAAAGCCTTTAGCAGCTGTGTAGAGCCAACCCTTGAAAGGCTTCATGCCCTCTTTTTTGCGGACCGAGGCATCACTTCTTTCGTAGATTCCTCGGATCACAAACCCATGCTTCTTCAATTCATCAAGCAGAAGTCTCAGGATCATTGGCTTTGATCTGTCGATCCCTAACGCCAGTGATTCCACTACCAGCAGGTCGTTATACTTGTCTACGACCATTCCCGGAAAGAAATCTGCTTCCGAGAATATCAGTCTGCAGGCGTTCATATCTACTGTATTCAAGCGGTAGTCGACAGCAGCTCTGACTCTCTCCCTGAAGAATTCTTCATCGGGCTTTTCTTCTCTGTGGCGGCAGAGCATCCTGACCCTGATCTTCGACGCCGAATTATAAAATCCCCATCCCATGAAGTAGTCATCGAAATCGAGGACTTTTATGATCTCACCATCCTCTACACCATCAGATACTTCACTTATCTCATTATCAAAAATCCAGGCGCCACCGCTCTTTAAGAGCCGGCCCTCACCTTTTTTCAGTTTTATGTACATACTAGCAAATCCTCGGTAATAACTCATTTCCTGGTTCTGGCAGATAGGTCTCAGTACCTATGACTGTCTCGACTATGACATGGTCTGGCTTTTCATCGGTCACTTCACCTATCACACAGGCGCCGGCAGTATCATCGTGACTCTTCAGGACACTTATGATCTCATCAGCCTTCTGTGCAGGGGCTATGATCACCATTCGTCCTTCACAAGCCAGGTAGAGCGGATCAAGTCCCAGCATATCACAGACTCCCTGCACCTCAGACTGAACCGGTACTTTTTCGCGTGACAGCTTTATACCGACACTGCTCTCATGAGCTATCTCATAGAGCACGGTTCCCACTCCGCCACGGGTCGCGTCACGAACCACATGTACTTCCGGCACTTTGCCAAAGACCTCAGACATCGGATTCCAGAGCGGCGCGCAGTCACTGGCCACATCGGCTTCTATCCCGTATTCAGCCCGTGACAGAAGTATCGCGCAGCCATGCCTGCCGACATCTCCGGTCACTATCACAGCGTCTCCCGGTCTTGCGAAAGCACCTGAAGTGCTGACTCCATCAACCACTTCGCCGACTCCGGCAGTAGTGATAAAGCAGCCGTCTACCTGTCCTTTGCCGGCGACCTTAGTATCACCAGCGACTATAGAAACTCCACACTTGGTGGCCGTTTCTGCCATGGAAGAGACTATTTTTTCAAGGGAAGATATCGGATAGCCTTCCTCGAGGACGAATGAGCAGGTCAGGTACAACGGCTTCGCGCCCATACAGGTCAGGTCATTTACTGTCCCGCAGACACTCAGCTCGCCGACATTTCCTCCTGGAAAAAATGCCGGACTTACGATAAAACCATCAGTCGACATCGCTATCTGTCCGTCAGGCTGCGGCAAAACAGCCGCATCATCTGCGGTAAAAAACCGGTTTGTGAGATTTTTTTTAAATACATTCGTGATGAGCTCCGCGGTCTGCTTACCGCCAGCGCCCATCGAAAGAGTTACATGGTCAGTCATTTTCCCTCCTCGCACAAAAAAGTTGAATTATTTCATCTTTTTCGTGCAAAAATCATGAAGTGTTTCATCTTTTTTATGTCAGAATTGTGAACGCCGTCTTTTCACAGCAGCTTCATCATCACCAGCGCGTCCTCCGTTGGGTTATCATAAAAATGCTTTCTCGTCCCCGCTGTGATGAAGCCGTTCTTCTCATACAGCGATATAGCAGCATCATTTGACTCACGGACTTCAAGAAACATCTTTGCGGCGCCGCGGCTTTTTACCTCATCAAAAAGTGTCGAAAGCAACGTGCCTCCGGCTCCTAGCCTCCTGTGATGCGGACTTACCGCAATTGATGGAAGTTCCGACTCATCCGCCGCAAAATACCCGACAGCATAGCCTACCGGCTCACCATCACTCACTGCCTCAAGGATCACTGCAAACTCATTTTTCTCTGCCGACAGAAAATCCGCTTCATGCCATGGCTCACTCATCGACGCCACCGAGATTTCCTCGAGCAGGCGGAAATCACTTTTTTCAGCTTTCTTAATACTAATCATTGTCGTTTGATCTCATTATCTTCGTACTTTTCTCCTCTTAAGCAAATCAGCATCACGCCACGCCCTGTAAATGGACGGAATCGCAAAGAAGTAGCCGCAGGTGATCTCCGGGTGCTCCGTGCCGCCGTAGTATTTTCTGAAAAAATCACCTGAAAAAATATCCCGCTTAATGGCTGGGAATCACCTGATGTTTTTCAACTAGAATTTTGTATTCAGCCGCTTTGAAAGTCAACAATACTCTTCCGTAAAATCTCCCCTCAGCGCGGCGCCGTGGTCCATCGGGCCATGGCCGGCACCTAGGTCGAGGCCTGCACTTATTATAGTAGTCACATATTCTTTGGCGAGTCGCACAGAAGCGCTCAGATCATGGCCTTTGGCGAGATTTGCGGCGATGGCCGAGGATAGAGTACAACCAGTTCCGTGAGTATTCGGGTTTTCTATGTGAAGACCCGGATATTTTTTTACAGAAGAACCGTCATACAGATAGTCGTCAGGAGTGCTCAGATGGCCGCCTTTCACCAGAACAGCTGTATGATATTTCTTCCCGATCAGCTCTGCCAGCTGCTCTGGAGGCTTTCCGGTCTTCTCCCGACTCCTTGTGTCGGTGTCATTTTCACCCGCCAGGAACTCGGCCTCTGGATAGTTCGGAGTCAGCAGGTTCACCTCTGGGATGAACTTCTTCAGTTCATCTATTGCGTCTTCTTTTAAAAGCGCAGTCCCGGAAGAGGATATCATGACCGGATCTAAGACTACCGGGGCGTCCAGTCCTGACAGACATCCTCGCACTGTTCTGATAAGCTCAGCCGTCCCCATCATTCCGACTTTTACCGCATCAGGTCTTATATCAGAGATGGCAGTCATGATCTCATCTTCCAAGGCTTCAGGCGTCATAGGAGTTACCAAGGAGACTTTCACAGTGTTCTGCGCGGTGACGCAGGTCACAGCCCCCATGCCATATACACCGTTTGCGAGAAAAGTCTTTATATCCGCTATAAGCCCAGCGCCGCCAGATGGGTCGAGGCCAGCTATCGAAAGAGTTACAGGTCGTGTCATGTGATCATCTCCAGTTATTTACTATTCGGTCTACTTGCACTTACTGCACACATGCGCATCCCAGTGCTTTGCGCGAAACAGTATGCGGCATATCCTTCGAGGCCCAAAATGCATCCTGCATTTTTTCAAGAAGCGCGTTCATACCGAGGCAGCCAAAGGCACCGTCGTTTTCTATCTGGTTCACGAAGTACGGTGTGGCGTAGATCCACGCAGCCATCGGGCCGATGGCGAGAATTCTGACCGACGCCGGCGTCTCTGTGACTGTGTCGTTTCCGTCAGTCTCTGTTTGTCTACAAGTCTCGACTGCTTTTTCTATCAGCGAGTCCCTGTAGGACTTTTCCCGAAGTCTCGGATCAGTCGGCTTAACCGTCAGAAGTGACGGGTATTTTTTCATAAGGCGGCCATAGATGTCGCTCTCATACTCAGCCGGGCCATCAGATACTACCGCCTGTACATTAAAGCCATTCTCCAGCAGAAAATATGCAAGGCTGTAAGGACAGGTGATCGCCATCGAATCTATGACGACAGGGCTATCTCCTATTTCTTCCTGAAATGCCCTGTATCTGCCCGCCACTTCCTCATATGTCAGTTCCTTCTCTGGTGCTTGCGAAAGGTCTGTCCTTTTCCACCATTCACTTACCGTTTTTTCATCAAAAAATGGCAGCACAAACACATACGGTATTCCAAGCCTCTCCGAAAACTGCCTGACAGCCTCATCTCCCGGCTTATGCATACAGATATTAAGGCAGGCGTCACCTAGCTTCATGTACTCGTCAAACCTATGGATGTCCGACAGCTGTCTGACCCTGTAACCATTTTTTTCATAAAAAGCAACGATGTCGTTATTTTCTGCCGTTGCTCTGACCTCAATTCCGAGCAGGTTCACCGTCTTTTCGGAGGTCTCACTCTTCGGCACGAAATCATACATGGCGCGTCTGAGCTTCACATCAGGCGCCGGTCCCTCTTTCTGCGCTATGCAGTCCATGTAACCATGTGCCCAGATGATCTCCGGAAACCGTTTCCGAAGTGCCCTAAACACATAGCTGAAGTCACATGACAGTATCCTGTGCGAGCACACTGTAAAGAGAAAAATGACCGCAGGCTTCTCTGCAAGCTCGCTCACCACATCTGAGACGCCCTCTATCGTCACGGTTTCCAGATTATCGACTATCAGGTCCCTCTCGCTTACAGTCACACAGGATATCCGGTCAGCAGCACCCATCTCATGGGCTGTCATGATGACACCCCGCGCGCAGTTCTCCGGGCACACGTATATCTGGTGGCTTTCTGGCACCTGCATGGCTATATTTACGATGTTCCAGCCCTCGTGGACCGGCATATTATATTCCAGCATAAGCTTTCCGTAAAATTACACTCGTCATTTATCTAACAGATATACAAATAAATTCTCACTGTCTCCCATACAGGTAATACGCTGAGCACGCTCCCTCAGAAGAGACCATGCAGGCTCCGACAGGGTGCTCCGGCGTGCAGGTTTTTCCGAAGAGCGGACACTCTGCTGAAGTACACTTTCCCTGTAGTACTTCTCCGCATCGGCAGGCAGGATTATCCCTGCCTGTGATGTGCGGCAGGCTGTATTTCTTTCTCGCGTCAAAATCCGCGTAGTCGTCACGGAGCGCAAGCCCGGAGCCTTTGATCTCGCCGATCCCGCGCCATAGCGCATCGACCGGCTCCATGTATTTTCGGGTAAGTGCCACAGCCTTCGGCGAACCCTCAGGCTTTACGACCCTCGGATACGCATTTATAAAAAATGGCTTCTCCTTAGATAGTCCCTTCACCTCGAGAGCCAGAGCCACAAGAAGCTCAGACGGTGTAAAGCCCGCGCAGACTCCGCTGATCCCATAATCGTCCCGGAGCTTCTCGCAGACCGAAGTCCCGATTATCGCATGCACGTGTCCTGGGTACAAAAAAGCGTCTGTCGCGTCCTTCATCGCGAGATAAGCCTGTGGCATCGTCTTATTCGCTGTGAGCAGCAAGAAATTCTTAAGTCCTTTCTCTATAGCCTGCTGCACCGCCAGACACTCCGAAGGCACTGTCGTCTCAAAGCCAACCGACAGAAAAACGACATCTTCGTCCGGGTGCTCTGCTGCGTACAGGGCTGCATCCTGCGGCGCGTACACGACCTTTACCCTCGCCCCGTCAGCCCTAGCATCAGCTAAGGACTTTTCAGAACCGGGAACTCTGACCAGATCACCAAAGGTAGTGATCGTACAATTTTTTTCTAATGCTAGCATCACAGCTTCATCGATGTAGTCAGCCGGAGTCACGCAGACAGGGCAGCCGGGGCCAGATATCAGCTCTATCTGCGGGGAAAGGATCTGCCTGATCCCGTCTTTAAATATCTCGTGAGTGTGAGTCCCGCAGACCTCCATTATGCGGACTTTTTTCCCGTCGTAAGACGAGAGAAAATCCCTTGCCTCTGTTGCTGCGCTCACTTGAAGCTCTCCCATACCGAAGCGCTTTCGTCCGTATCATCATCAGTGATGCGGGAAATCGCTGAGCCCGCATGGACCATCACGTAATCGCCCGGCTTTAACCCGTTCAGAAGTGCCGCCGACACTTTCCTCTTAGCGCCGCCGGAATCTACTATCATCGTGTCCTCATTCACAGAGAGCACCTTTGCCGATAAACCTACACACATACTAATCCTTTCATGCACTGACCAAGCGATAGTCCGCCGTCATTTGGCGGGATCTCATGAGCTGTCAGCACCTTAAAACCATTCTTTTCAAGACCGGATTTCGTAAGCCCCAGAAGAAGTGTATTCTGGAAACAGCCGCCTGACAGAGCGACCGACTCACACCCGGTTTCTTCCCGGAGCTGAACGGATGTATTTACTGTCATCTCTGCAAGCCTCTGGTGGAACAGATACGCCAGTTCCTCCGCGCTTCTTCCATTAAGCCTCTCATCGACTATCCGCTCAAACAGCCGGTTGGTTTCATTTATTGAACTATCTGAAAGCTTTTTAGGACTCGCAGATGGTTTATTGCTTTTTAACCATCTTTCTGCTGCAAACTGAAGTCCCATCGAAGCCTCACCCTCGAAACTCTGCTTATGGCAGATGCCAAGCACTGCGCTTACCGCGTCAAAAAGCCTTCCGCAGCTAGTCGACATCACAGAATTTATCTTCATGTCATGCATCGCTTTGAGCGGGCGCAGATATCTGTCCTCACACAGTTCCAGTCGTTTTATTATATCATAGATATCATCTGTATTTTCGTATTTATCAAAGAGCATCGAGAGCGCTACCCTGAAGCCCTCCCTGCTTGCCACGTCTCCTCCCGAAAAAATAAACGGACTGATATGCGCCTTTCTCTGGTACGAATGGCAGTCGCATAAAAACACTTCTCCGCCCCAGATGCTCCCATCGTCTCCGTAGCCTGTCCCGTCATACGCCACTCCTATCACTTCATCGTAAAAATGATTTTCAGCCATGACTGACAGCACATGCGCGTAGTGATGCTGCACCGTGACGAGCTTCGTTTCATGATGCTCTTCGGTGTATTTTTTTGCTAAGGCACTGCTCCTGTAGCCGGGATGCTTGTCACAGACTACTACCGAAGGGTGGGCATCGAGCATTGTAAGGAAGCGCTCCATGGTCTCCTCCAAAGCCCTGTCGCTGTTCAGATCTGATAAGTCTCCTATATACGACGACGGGTACATAAGCCTCCCCTTCCCTATACAGAAAGTATTTTTAAGCTCCCCGCCGAAGGCAAGGACATCTCCCGGAAACCTGCGCTCCACTGTGACCGGTAGCGGCGCATAGCCTCTTGACCGCCTTATCATATAAGGCTTCTTCTCGAAAAAATCCACGACAGAGTCATCTGCTCTCGTAAGTATCTCCCTGTCATGTGATAAAATGCCGTCTGAGACTTCTCCAAGCGTCTTTTCGACTTCCTCCTCAGTCCGGCAGATGACTCCTCCGCTCCTGTTCGCGCTCGTAGCCACAAGCACCTGCGGCATTTCATCGTCAAGTCCATCAGGATATGAGAATAGTAAAAGCTGAAGCGGCGCGTATGGAAGCATGACTCCAAGCGCTGGATTTCCAGGCGCTACCGACTCCGGAAGGACTTTTTTCTTCGGCATCAGGACTATCGGCTTCCTGTGTCCTGTCAGAAGCTCCTCCGCTTCAGGCATCACCTCACAGATCTCTTCTGCTGCCTTCATATCATGAGCCATCACCGCAAAGGGCTTTGCCGGTCGTCCTTTTCTCTCTCGAAGCATTTTTACCGCTTTATCATTTGCCGCATCGCAGTACAGGTGAAAGCCTCCTATGCCCTTTACCGCAATTATTTTCCCATTTATCAGGGCTTTCCTGGCCTGCGTTATCGCCTCACCGTCACGTGAAGTCACTTCCGCATTTTTCAAAAAATAGACCGAAGGGCCGCAGTCATTACAGCAGACCGGCTGCGCGTCGTACCTTCTGTCACGAGGATCAGTGTACTCCTTTTCGCATGAAGGACACATCGGAAATTTTTTCATAGAAGTGCGAGGCCTGTCATATGGCAGTGAATCTATGATCGTAAGCCTCGGACCGCACTGGGTACAGTTGATGAAAGGGTGCAGATAACGGCGGTTATTTTTATCATAGAGTTCTCTCACGCAGTCGTCGCAAATAGCCAGATCCGGAGGTATGAAGACCGGTTCATCAGCTGGCTTCTCTCCAGGACTTTTCGCTATGAAGAACTTCTTCCCTTCCTCTCCCTTCTCCGGCACGTCACGAGAAAGTCTGCTTTCAAACTCCTCCTCTGTGATCTCACGCTTCTGTACGTCTATGATCTCCGCCCTCGCAGGCGCATGGAAAAAGCCGAATGTGTCAGTGTACGCGTCCCCACTGACACATATCTCGACATAGGAGCCGCAATTTTTTACTGAACCGCGGAGGCCAGCCGGATTCATGGCACGTGCGACAGCTGGCCTGAAACCGACACCCTGGACGATGCCGTAGATTTTTATCAGAAAATAACTCATGCGCTCATTATACAGTGATAGTACACAAAAAACAAACCTCCGCCGAAGCGGAGGTTCAAGTTAGAAAGGAGGGGAACTGATTTTTAAATGAAATCAGCTATATCAATATTTTCTCCGGTAAGCCCTATCCATGCGCCTTCTTTTGCTTCTGGCGCGTCCGGATGGGCGAGGAGCCATTTGTTATTGGCACGAAGCAGCCTGTCTTCTGCGGTCTTTCCGCCTGTTGCAGGCGCATCGGTGTTCGTTCCCTTTGGAAGAGCTACCAGTACTCTGAAGCCCTGCCCTTTGGCCGCTGAACACGGAGCATAGTGGAGAGTCGTCTCAAAGACTTCGACTAAGACTCCTGCTGGTACTCTGAAAGCCTTGCAGGTAGAAGTGTCGAGCTTCCAGTCAGTGATGTCTTTTGCCAGACCGAGTATCAGGATAAAATCCACTGTTCCGAGGTTAAACTCAGAGTTCCTATGATACTCAAGACAGTTAAGCTTTGTATTATGGCCGTTGCACCAGCCGAATTCTACAGGCATTCCGCCGAAAAGTGTCGGTGCTATGGTCTTTGATGTCTCGAGGTTCTGAAGTGCCGCTTCTTCAGGCACATAGCCTGTCCCGTCTTCAGGACAAGGGGTATGCTTCTCTAAAGCATTAAGAATCTCAGATACATCATATCCATCTATGATCCGGCCGTACTCTTTGAACTCCGGATCTGTCACACTGTATATCTTCATAGAGTGCCCCATGGATTTTCATCCTCGTAGCGGTCGCCTGCCGGATGATTGTATCCGATCTCTGATGGGTCTACTCCAATGTACTTGAATGCGTCATAGAGTGACTTCGCATAATGTCCGAACATAACTGCACCGTGATGCGGGAAGTTCTTTCCGATCAGATGATAGCGATAGAAACGTCCCATCTCCGGAATAGCGAATACTCCGATAGAACCGAATGACTGTGTCGGTACGTTAAGTACTTCGCCTTCTGCTGCATAAGCGCGAAGCTTGGCATCTGCTGTAGACTGCAGACGATAGAAGGTGATCTCTCCTG
>JAQXXU010000139.1 GCA_029226225.1 Lachnospiraceae bacterium
CTCACTTGATTCTAAGGAGCCTACAGGAAGCTATCAGGACTTCTTAAAGGGTGAGAACAGATACGCAGCTCTCGCTAAGTTCAATCCGAACAAGGCAGCTAAGCTCTTCGCAGAGTCAGAAGAGGAGTCAAAGGAGCACTACAAGTATCTGACAAAGATGGTAGACCTTTACAAAGCTGAATAAAGCTTAGTGAAAAGAACTTCATTAGAAGAGTTGAGAGCGGCACCGCGTTGCGGTGCCGCTCTTCTTGTGTTAGAATGAATTTTGTAGAACAATCTAAGGAGACTCGTGATGAACTGGAAGAAATTATTTGCGCCGTCGATCATAAAAATCGGAAAAGACCTGGAAGAAGAGGGAAGAGTAGAGCTGTATTCAAAGGATACAAACCTCTACACCGGTAATGTCACCGACTTTGGTGGTCACACCTATACAGTCCAGGTCATAGATAACGGTAATGGTATGCCTCCATCACTTTACTGCAACTGTGATGACTTTACAAATGGCATCAGATGCTCGCATCTGGCAGCTTTTTTTTATTATCTGGAGGAGCATGACGAGGGTCAGAATGCATCTGTGATGAAAAAGGAAAGAAAAGGCAAAGGAAATATACCTGCAGATGAAGCTTTCCCAATGCCTGACAGTGATGACGATTCTGCACCTGCCTACCAGAGAAAATACCACTTCTATACAGTTTCACGAGCCTTAAAGAATTTTAAGATACAACAGAAAGCTTATGACGAAGCTCTTGACATCATACATCGTAATGAGATAAAAATATCCGACATTCACAGTGGATTTATCAGTCGGAACTGGCTTAGTCTGGCAGATCAGGATGATGATAACCAGGCTCTTTTTGTGACCTGTGATTATGTAGGAGGGAGGGCCACGCATTTCGGCTATTCACCTAAGAAAACTGTAAAACTCGTCATGTCTAGAAATGATCTGCTTTCATACAGCTGCGGAGTTCCAGGCTGTGACCGTTATGATCCATATGGAACAGCGCATTCCCTGTCTGCCTATGAGAGAAGGAAACCACTCTGCGCGCATGTGATCGCAGCTTTGTATCTGACGAATGAATACCTGATAAAAAATCCGAACATCACAGATACCACGGACTTGGCAGGACACAGACTTTTAGAGAGCTTTGCGGAATCAGGCTTTGTTCCAGATGATCAGAAGGCCGAAAAGGATGTAGTCATCACACCACGCCTGAAGATAAACCACAAGAGCGGTGGTTACTTCTATGGATCACGCTGGATATACCAGGACAGGACCGAGCTTTCAGTAGATTTCAAGGTAGGAAGAGACCGTCCGTATCTTGTGAAGAACTTAAACGAGCTGATAGAAAAATACCGTAATAGGGAAGTTTATTCACTAGGCAAAAAATCAGACATTCTTTTTTCGAAGGAAGACTTCACTGACACCTCAAAGAAGATGTATGACTTCATCGTCTCCTACATAGAAGAGGAATCCTACAGACAGGATGTGGTCGAGGGTTCAAAGACCATGACGGCGAAGGAGCTGATGCTGTATGGAAAGCGTCTCGATGATTTCTTTGATCTGGTCAAAGGACATTCACTTGAAGTAAATGCGAAAAATCTGGATGATGAGATCAGAAGTCCGGTAAAGGCAGATGACCATGACCTGACGATCACTCTGACTGCGACAGCTCATAAGGACAGTGACGGTGAATTCGACGGCATCACTTTGAACGGATATGTGCCTACAGTTCTTGAAGGGATCAGAGGTGCTTATTACTTCAGTGGTGGAATTTTTGCCCGGATATCAAGAGAAAATGCTAAAGCCATAAGACCGTTCGTGAAATCAGCAGATGATGGCATTATAGAATTCGTGATCGGCCGCGGAAACCTCGCGCAGTTCTATTATCATATCCTTCCGCAGATAGAGAAGTATGTCCATCTGAACAGTGAAGATACACAGATGATAGAGAACTATCTGCCGCCAGAATCCACTTTTTCATTTTTCTTAGATGCGGATAATGATGATGTATTCTGCGAGGTGAAGGCAGTTTACGGAGATTTTTCCTATAATCTGACTGATACAAATGAAATAAAAAGTGGTGAGAATTTCTACCGTGACATCGACCGGGAGAATCAGATAATCGACGCTGTAAACAGTTTCTTCCCGGACTACGACCCGAAGAGCGGCAGATTCTCATGCGATAAGGATCCAGACACGGTGTACCGTATCATTACCGAGGGCGTGAACTCGCTGATGAAGCTCGGTGATGTAAATACTTCAGACCAGTTTAACCGTCTTACGGTGCGCAGGGGATGGCACTTATCTGTCGGTGTTTCGGTAAAAAGTGACCTCCTGTCATTAAACGTCCTTTCCAGTGACATACCTATGGATGAGCTGGCTGACGTGCTGACCAGCTATAGGGCAAAGAGAAAGTACCATCGCCTGAAAAACGGAGACTTCCTGTCATTTGAGGATAACGATTCGGTAGCGGCCCTAGAGGATATGATGGAAGACCTGCATCTGTCGGTAAAGGAGTTTACCGATGGAAAAATGGATGTGCCGGCCTACAGAGCACTTTACCTTAATAAAATGCTCGAGGAACACGATGAGATCGCAACCGACAGGGACAAAAACTTCAAGTCATTAGTCAAGAGCTTTAAGACATTAAAGGATGCTGACTATGAAGTGCCGCTTTCTCTTAAGAACGTGCTGAGGAACTACCAGAAGGAGGGATTCAGATGGATCCTGACTCTCGCAGGCTACAGCTTCGGCGGAATTCTAGCCGATGAGATGGGACTAGGTAAAACTCTGCAGATGATCTCAGCACTAGTCTATGAAAAGGAGCAGGGAACACTTGAGAGAAGCCTTATAGTCTGCCCGGCGTCCTTAGTCTACAACTGGCAGAGTGAGTTCAGACGCTTTGCGCCTGAGCTTGAGGTGATCCCTATAGATGGACCGAAGTCAGGCAGAAAGAAGACCATTGAAGGAGGCAAAGGAGATGTGCTTATCACTTCATACGACCTTCTGCGCCGTGACATAAATCTCTATGACGGGCAGCACTTCGGCTACATGGTCTTAGACGAGGCCCAGTATATAAAAAATCCAAAGTCCGGGATCAGTAAGGCAGTAAAGACAGTAAAGGCATCACACCGTTTCGCGCTTACAGGAACTCCTATAGAGAACAGGCTCTCGGAGCTTTGGAGCATTTTCGATTTTCTGATGCCGGGATTTTTATACGACTATGACACTTTCAGGACTGACTATGAGTCGCCTATAGTAAATGATCAGGATGAAGAACTGACGAAGAGGCTCTCTGCGATGACGTCGCCGTTTATCCTGCGCCGAAAGAAGGAGTCGGTCTTAAAAGACCTTCCTGATAAGATCGAGGAAGTCCGTTACACTGCTTTTGAATCTGCTCAGAAAAAAATCTACGACAGCCAGCTTGTCCGCATGAAAAATCTGATAGACCAGACGAGCCAGGAAGATTTTAACAAAAACCGGATGAAGATCTTAGCCGACATAACCCGCCTGAGACAGATCTGCTGCGACCCGTCACTTATCATAGAGGACTACAAGGGTGAGTCAGCAAAGAGACAGCTTCTTATGGAGCTTATCGAAGAGGCGATAGACGGCGGTCACAAAATGCTTGTGTTCTCGCAGTTTACTTCGATGCTCGAGCTGATACAGAAAGATCTCGAAGAGAGAGGAATTCCGTTTTACCTGATTACAGGAGCTACGCCTAAGAAAAAGCGACTCGAGCTTGTAAATGACTTTAATGGGAATGAAGTGCCGGTATTTCTTATCTCGCTTAAAGCTGGAGGTACAGGACTGAACCTGATAGGCGCGGATGTAGTCATCCATTACGACCCATGGTGGAATGCAGCTGCTGAGAACCAGGCCACAGACAGGGCACACAGGATAGGTCAGACTTCGAAGGTCTCAGTTTTTAAACTGATAGTAAAAGATACGATAGAAGAAAAAATCCTCAAAATGCAGGAAGAAAAGCTGAATCTCGCTGATGAGATACTAAATGGTGAGGGCACGAGCTTCTTTAACCTGTCTAAAGAGGAACTTCTTGACCTTCTCGAATGAAGTGTGGTAAACTATTTTAGTTAAATAAATCATTCACAGAGGGATAAAATCCAATGGACGAAAATACTGATATCACTACAACCGAAGACTACGATGGTTCTGACGCGCTTTTAGTACAGATAGACGCTTTCAGGGACAAGGCTGTAAAGCTCTCAGGCCTCATAGGAGCGAAGCAGAAGAAGGTCGTGGCCTTAGAAGCTCTCGTGAAGGAGAGAGAAGCAGATATCGCAGACAAAGAAGAACAGATAGCTTCCCTTCAGTCAGAGCTCGATTCGAAGCAGAAAGAAGCAGACGCTCTTGTGACGACTGTAGAGACTCAGGTAGACAGAATGCTTACCTCGGTAAAGTCTGACCTATCTGACCTGAACCAGAACATCTCTGATAAGATATCAGAGGAGAACCAGGCAGGAGCAGATAAGCTTGAGAATCTCCTTAACACCGTAAATACTTCAGTAGACGAGATAAAAGAGACTCTTGCGAACTCGAGTGAGAGCATAAGCCTTGAAGACGTAAAGCAGGAACTCTCTGACAAGATCCATTCCGAGAACGTAAAGGTATTCCGGAATATCCAGGATACCATGAAGGAGATGGATCATTCGGAAGAGATCGATATTTCCTTCGAGGAGAAGTATCAGTCGCTTAAAAGCAGGTTTATAGCACTTCTTGTGGTACTGATCGCGAACTTCGGGGTTTCCGTTGTTATTCTGCTACATTCACTAGGTATTTTTTAAATGAAATGGGCCGTTATACGGCCCTTATTTTGTATTATGGAAAAATTAGAACGTCGCCGCCCGGTCTGGGTCATAGGTCATAAGAACCCGGACACAGATTCCATCTGCGCGGCAATAGCATACGCAAATCTTAAGAATCAGACAGAAGAGGGAGATTTCATTCCAAAAAAAGCAGGCCCGATAAATGAGGAGACCAGGTATGTCCTTGACACTTTTCATGTGACAGAGCCGGAGACAGTAAGAAATGTCGGAACCCAGATAATGGATATGGACTATCGTCATACAGAGGGCGTGGATTCACATTTATCCCTGAAAAAAGCCTGGGCACTGATGAGACAGTTAGACGTCGTAACTCTCCCTGTAGTCAAGCCGGACGGAAAGCTCGAGGGAGTTATCGTAAACGGGGACATCGCCTATTCGTACATGGACGTATACGATAACCGTGAGCTCGGCCGCGCGAGAACGCAGTACAAGAATATCATCGAGACACTTAATGGCAAACTGATCTGTGGAAACGAGCATGCTTACTTTAACCACGGAAAAGTCGTCGTAGCTTCAGGTGATACGAAAACTATTCGGGCTGAGGTCGACGGTGATGATCTGGTCATCCTCGGAAATGTAGTCAGCCGACAGAAGGCAGTTCTTGAAGAAATCCCGGGATGCATGATAGTCACAGGAGTAAAGACTATAGATCCCGAGGTAGTAAAGACAGCAGAGGCCATAGACTGTGTACTTATCACTACTGAGTATGACAGTTTCACGACAGCCAGACTCATAAACCAGAGTATTCCGATCAGATACTTTATGACAAAGGATGACCTGGTGACATTTGAAGAGGATGATTACCTGGACGATGTGACCAGAGTCATCGGAAAGGTCCGCCACAGAGACTTTCCGATACTAGATGAGCACCAGCGCTACGTCGGCATGTTTTCGAGACGTAACCTCTTAAATCCTGAAAAGAAGCGTGTCATCCTCGTAGATCATAATGAGAAAAATCAGGCAGTCGACGGCATAGATGAAGCAGAAATCCTCGAAGTCATCGACCACCATAAGATAGGTTCATTAGAGACAGTTTCCCCTATCTACTTCAGGAATATGCCATTAGGCTGCTGCTCGACGATCATCTATCATATGTATCAGGAAAGAAAAGTAAAAGTAAATCCGCAGATGGCAGGGCTTATGCTTAGTGCAATACTTTCAGATACTCTGATGTTTAAATCCCCGACCTGCACCGGTGCAGATAAGGCAGCCGCCAAAGAGCTAGCAAAAATAGCCGGCGTCGACATAGAAAAGCACGCTATGGCGATGTTTGAAGCAGGTTCAAATTTCTCTAAGAAGTCCATAGGTGAGATATTCTATACGGATTTCAAGACATTTAACCAGGGAGATAAGGATTTCGGCGTCTCACAGATATCTGCAGTGTCAGACAAGCAGCTGAACAGTATCCGCAAGTCCTTAGGCGAATACCTTGAAAAAGTGCTCGCGGACCGTAACTTAAGCCAGGTATACGTGATGCTTACGAATATCCTCGATCAGTCGACCCGACTGATCTGCGCAGGAACAGACAGCGATGAGATAGCACATCAGGCCTTCCCGGATAAGCCGATCCTAGAAGACGCGAACGGCCGCTTTCAGATGCTTCCGGGAGTAGTCTCCCGCAAGAAGCAGGTGATCCCGGCACTGATCAACGCGATGGAGCAGGAATGACAGACATCCTCATTATGGAAAAAAATGCAGCTTCCATCGAAAAAGTCAAAAGGCTTGAACCACTGATGCATCCGTACAGAAAGGCCCGTGACACCTGGGATTACGTTTCAGCTTCGGCGCTTATCTATGAGGCATTTACCCGTTACGGCATCCCGCTTACAGCCTACAAAGAGCTTCCATCCGGCCGCCCGTATATAGCATCATCACGCAATTCTGCTGTAGCTTTGGGTAAAACGCAAGCTGATTTTTTATATGACGGCAACGCCGATCTCTCAGTCAGTCACAGTGGACGCTACACAGCCGTAGCCATAACTACAGCCCCTGATGTCAGCATCGGGATAGACATAGAGGAAAGAGAACGAGCATCAAAACGGGATGTCATTGGGCTATCGAAGCGCTTTTTCTCAGAAGAAGAAGCAGAACAGGTCTTATCATCAGAAGACCAGACCGATACCTTTCTCCGCCTCTGGACCATGAAAGAAGCCCTGATGAAGTCCCGCCGTGTCCCACTCTCACAGGTCCTGAACGGTGGAATCACGGATTCAAAAGTCTATTTCACTACAGATAAGTACGTGATGTGCCTGGTCCGAGAATCGATTATCCGGCGATTATAAAATGAGCGTGGTAAACTGGATAGTCATCCAGCAGGTTACGTTGACCCGCGAGACGGCATGCGCGTATCGTGTCCGGCTCACGGCCACCCATGGAAGTCAAATTACTTTCGGAGACGGAGGCCGTGACGGACCGATACACGACATGCCGGCTTAAAGCGGGTCGTGCATATGATAAAAGAGTCATCATGAGTCACCAGCCTATCCTGCATTGAAAAATATTCACCACCCCGGTGAAAAAAACTCTTGACATTAGAACTTATAGTGATAGAATAGGTGACAGTTGCAGAAAGGAAACAGTATGCAGAAAGTATTATCAATCCTCGTGGAGAACACACCGGGCCTACTAAGTCATGTGTCAGGCCTTTTTTCCAGAAGAGGATATAACATCGACTCGTTCTCATCCGGAGTCACCGCAGACCCGCGATTTACGAGAATAACGATCGTAACGCACGGTGATGAGATGATCCTCGAGCAGATCGAAAAGCAGGTCGCAAAGCTCTGTGACGTCGTAGATGTAAAGACCTTAGATCCAAAGGATTCAGTCACCAGAGAGCTGATGCTTGTGAAGATAAGCGCGAGAGATACAGACCGACAGTCGGTGCTTTCCATCTGCGAGATTTTCCATGCAAAGTGCGTCGATGTGACGAAGGACTCGATGGTACTCGAAGTCACAGGAAGGGCGGACAAACTGAACAGCTTCCTTGATATGCTTGAAGATTACGATATCCTTGAGCTTGCGAGGACCGGGCTTACCGGACTGACCCGCGGCACGAAGGATGTAGTCATGATAGACGAAGACGGGAAGATGCATTCACTGTAATCAGACAGAGAGCGGATATAACTCCACTTTCAGATATAAGTACTCACATAAGGAGGATATTTTTATGTCAGAAGCAAAGATCTTTTACCAGCAGGACTGTGATATGTCATACCTTCAGGGCAAGAAGATAGCTATCATCGGCTACGGCAGCCAGGGACACGCACACGCACTTAACCTCAAGGATTCAGGATGTGATGTAGTCGTAGGTCTCTATGAAGGATCAAAGTCAAAAGAGAAGGCTGAGAAGCAGGGACTTAAGGTTCTTACTACTCCTGAAGCAGCTAAGTGGGCAGACATCATCATGATCCTGACACCGGATGAGAAACAGGCTGACATGTATAAGCAGGATATCGAGCCGAACCTCGAAGCTGGCAATATGCTGATGTTCGCACATGGATTTAATATCCATTATAAATGTATCGTTCCGCCAGCAGACGTAGATGTAGCCATGATCGCTCCAAAGGCACCAGGACATACAGTACGTTCTGAGTATCAGGCTGGAAAAGGAACTCCTTGCCTTATCGCAGTAGAGCAGGATGCTACAGGAAAGGCATGGGATATCGCCAGAGCATATGGCGCAGGAATCGGCGGAGCTCGTGCAGGACTTCTTGAGACTACCTTCCGTACAGAGACAGAGACAGACCTCTTTGGTGAGCAGGCAGTTCTCTGCGGCGGCGTTGTAAAGCTGATGCAGACAGGATTCGAAGTACTTTGCGAAGCAGGATATGATCCAAGAAATGCTTACTTCGAGTG
>JAQXXU010000140.1 GCA_029226225.1 Lachnospiraceae bacterium
GTTAGTGGTATCACCGGCGTCAGGGTTCTTATTCGTTATGACGTGGAGAATTTAAAGGACGAAGTATTTGATAAAGCGGTCCGCACAGTATTTTCGGAGCCTCCGGTTGATACAGTTTATGAGGAGACTTTCGATTTTACCGGGCGGATTTTTTCTGTAGAATTCCTGCCGGGACAGTTCGACCAGAGAGCAGATTCAGCAGAGCAGTGCATGAAGCTCTTAGACGACGAAGCAGATCCTATCATAAAAACGGCTACTACCTATGTGATAGAGGGAGAGATTTCCGACGAGGATTTTGAAAAAATAAAGAGACACTGTGTAAATCCTGTAGATTCAAGGCTCACAGATGAGGAGAAACCGGAGACTCTTGAGGATAACTTCGAGGAGCCTGCTGATGTGGAAATCCTGGACGGGTTCTGTGATGAGAGCGATGAAGACTTCAAGAAGCGCTATGATTCACTGAATCTCGCCATGACATACAAGGACTTCCTTCATATAAGAAACTATTTCAGGTCAGATGAGCACAGAGACCCGTCTATCACGGAGATCAGGGTCTTAGATACCTACTGGTCAGACCACTGCCGTCACACGACATTCTCTACAGAGCTTACAAATGTGAACTTCGAGGACGGTTTTTACAAGAAGCCTATAAAGGATTCTTACGGCAAGTATCTCGATAACTTCCGTGTCATCTACAAAGACAGAGACGATAAGTTCGTCTGTCTGATGGACTTAGCTACAATCGCAGCAAAGATCCTTAAGAAAAAAGGACTCTTAAAAGACCAGGAAGAGTCAGACGAGATAAATGCCTGCTCGATCATCATTCCTATCGAAGTAGATGGGAAGACTGAAGAATGGCTTCTGAATTTTAAAAATGAGACGCACAACCACCCGACAGAGATAGAGCCGTTCGGTGGTGCTGCTACCTGCCTTGGCGGAGCTATAAGAGATCCGCTTTCGGGCAGAACCTATGTATATCAGGCCATGAGAATTACCGGAGCTGCTGATCCGACAAGACCTGTAAGCGAGACTCTGGAAGGAAAGCTTCCACAGAAGAAGCTGGTACGTGAGGCAGCACATGGCTACAGTTCATACGGAAACCAGATCGGACTTGCTACCGGCTATGTAAAGGAGATATATCATCCTGACTACGTGGCAAAGAGAATGGAGATCGGAGCTGTAATGGCAGCTGCTCCAAGACGCGCGGTACGTAGGCTCAACTCTGATCCAGGAGATAAGATAATTCTCCTCGGAGGGCGCACAGGTCGTGACGGAATCGGCGGAGCTACCGGTTCTTCAAAGGCCCATAACACGAAATCTACAGCGCTCTGCGGAGCCGAGGTACAGAAAGGTAACCCGCCTACAGAGAGAAAGCTGCAGAGACTCTTCAAGAGAGAAGAGGTCGCTTACCTGATAAAGAAGTGTAACGACTTCGGAGCAGGTGGTGTATCTGTAGCCATCGGAGAGTTGGCAGATGGACTTCGTGTGAACCTCGACCTCGTACCGAAGAAGTACGCTGGACTTGACGGAACTGAGCTTGCTATCTCAGAGTCTCAGGAGAGAATGGCAGTAGTCGTATCTCCTTCAGACGTCGATAAATTTTTATCATATGCCAGAGAAGAAAACCTCGAGGCTACAGTAGTAGCAGAGGTTACAGAGGAGCCGAGACTGCGACTCGACTGGAGAGGAAAGACCATCGTTGACTTGTCACGTGCTTTCCTTAATACAAACGGTGCTCATCAGGAGACAGCCGTCACAGTCGAGATCCCGAAGAAGGAAGATGACTACCTCGAGAAATTCGCTTCTGAGAAGGTTAAGGCTGATCTCGATAGAAATGACTTAAAGGCTGCATGGCTTGATACTTTATCTGACCTTAATGTCTGCTCACAGAAGGGACTTGTCGAGATGTTTGACGGTTCTATCGGAGCAGCATCAGTATTCATGCCATTCGGTGGCAAGTACCAGCTGACCGAGACTCAGAGCATGGTCGCAAAGCTTCCGGTCGGAAACCACAAGTGCGATACAGTTTCGATGATGGCATACGGCTTTGATCCGTACCTGTCGAAGTGGAGCCCTTACCATGGAGCTATCTATTCGATCACTGAGTCCATGGCAAAAATAGTCGCAGCAGGCGGAGATTTCAGAAAGATCCGCTTTACCTTCCAGGAATATTTCCGCAGGATGAACGAAGACCCTAGACGCTGGAGTCAGCCGGTTGCTGCTCTGCTCGGAGCTTTTGAAGCGCAGATGAGATACGGACTTCCGTCAATCGGCGGTAAGGATTCTATGTCAGGAACCTTTAATGATATAGATGTTCCTCCGACACTCTGCTCATTTGCCGTAGATACGGCAGATGTACATGACATCATTACACCAGAACTGAAGAAGGCCGAAGATAAGCTCGTTTACTTCTGGATCGCAAAGGACTTATACGATCTGCCTGATTATGATCAGGTAATGAAGCTCTATGACACAGTACATCAGCTGATCATTAAAAAGGCTATTGTTTCAGCATATGTAACAGACTGCTATGGTCCGGCTGCAGCTGTATCCAAGATGGCTTTCGGAAATGAGTTTGGTGTAAAGATCGGTGTAGACAATGCTTCACCGGCAAACGCATTCAAACCATATCCTTGCTGCATCGTAGCAGAGGTAAGCCCTGAGGTGATGGATGCAGTAGATCAGGCTATGACAGATAACGGACTGTCTGATTTCTACACTGTGATCGGTGAAGTTACAGATGACAGGAAGTTTACTATAGATGATGTCTCATTCGATATAGGTGAGGCTCTTGATGCCTGGAAGGCTCCGCTTGAAGGAGTTTTCGCTACTAAGGCCGATGACGATAAGACACCTGTTAAGTCTGAGCTTTACGATGTGAAAAAAGTCTACGTCTGCAAGAACAAGGTCGCAAAGCCGAACGTATTCATTCCGGTATTCCCTGGAACGAACTGCGAGTACGATTCAGCCAAAGCCTTTGAGAAAGCCGGAGCTACTACGAATACAGTAGTATTCAGAAACCAGAACGCAGAAGACATCAGATCGTCTGTCGATGATTTTGTAAAGGGCATAAATAATGCTCAGATCGTCATGTTCCCTGGCGGTTTCTCAGCAGGTGATGAGCCGGAGGGAAGCGCGAAGTTCTTCGCTACAGCCTTCAGAAATGAGAAGATCACTGAGGCCATCGAGGATCTGATCACAAAGAGAGATGGTCTTGTACTTGGTATCTGCAATGGTTTCCAGGCTCTGATAAAGCTGGGACTTGTGCCTTACGGAAAAGTGACCGAGCAGAAACCGGATTCACCGACACTGACTTATAACACCATAGGCCGCCATATCTCAAAGATTGCCTATACTAAGGTCGTATCGAACAAGAGCCCGTGGCTTCGCCTTGCAGGTCTTGGAAAAGTCTACGGAATCCCTGCTTCACATGGTGAAGGCAGATTCGTAGCGAACGAAGAGTGGCTTGACAAGCTCTTTAAGAACGGTCAGGTTGCTACTCAGTACGTAGATATCGATGGAAACTGCTCGATGGATGCCGAGTGGAATATCAACGGTTCTTACAGAGCCATCGAGGGAATCACGAGTGAGGATGGAAGGATTCTCGGAAAGATGTGCCACAGCGAGCGTATCGGAGACGGCGTTTCTAAGAACATCTACGGAAATCTCGATATGAAGATTTTTGAAAGCGGCGTAAGCTACTTTAAATGATACATGGGAATTTTGTTAGGGAAAGGAAAAAGATGAAAGCGTATCTTTATCTCGAAGATGGAACTGTATATGAAGGCGAAAGCATCGGTTCTACACGGGAGTCCATTAGCGAGGTAGTATTCAATACCTCGATGACAGGTTATCTCGAAGTGCTGACTGACCCTTCATACGCAGGACAGGCTGTCACGATGACTTATCCGCTTATCGGAAACTACGGTGTTACGGATGATGCAGAATCTGAACAGTCATATGTGGGTGGATATATAGTAAGAGAGCTCGCGAGAGTTCCGAGTAATTTCCGCTGCAAAGGCAATCTGAATGATTTTTTAAAGGAGCAGGATATTCCGGGAATTCAGGGAATCGACACCAGAGCACTGACGAAGAGACTCCGTGACCACGGCACGATGAACGGTATGATCTCCACGACGAAGTATGATGATCTGACTCCGGTTCTTGAAAAAATAAAGGCGTATGAGGTCGGCGATGTAGTAAGCCAGGTGACCTGTAAAGAGAAAAAGCATCTGCCGGGCAAGGGCAAGAAGGTAGTTCTCTTGGACCTTGGAGCCAAGAGACATATCGGCGAGAGCTTAAATGAGCGTGGATGCGATGTGACTATAGTTCCAGCGTCTACGACAGCTGATGAGATCATAGCCATGAATCCGGACGGCATCATGCTTTCAAATGGACCTGGAGATCCGAAGACCTGCACTTCTATTATCAAAGAGATAAAGAAGCTCTATGATACGGACATTCCTATTTTTGCTATCTGCCTCGGACATCAGCTGATGGCTCTGGCAAATGGCATAGATACGAAGAAGCTTAAGTACGGTCACAGGGGCGGCAATCATCCGGTAAAGGACTCGATCACTGGAAAAGTCTATATCTCATCACAGAACCACGGCTATGTGGTAGACACTGAGAACCTCGACCCGAAGGTCGCCACACCGTCTTTTACGAATGTAAACGACGGTACTAACGAAGGTCTCATGTACACAGGAAAGAATATTTACACAGTGCAGTTTCATCCTGAAGCCTGTCCAGGGCCGCAGGATAGCGCATTTCTTTTTGACAGATTCATCAAGATGATGGAAGGAGGACTGTAATGCCACGCGATAACAGCATCAAAAAGGTAATGGTGATCGGTTCAGGTCCTATAGTAATCGGTCAGGCTGCCGAGTTTGATTATGCCGGAACCCAGGCATGCAGATCCTTAAAGGAAGAAGGCGTTGAGGTATGCCTCGTAAACTCTAATCCTGCTACGATCATGACTGATAAGGATATAGCCGATGAGGTCTATATCGAGCCTCTTACGATAAAGTCGCTTGAGGCTATCATCAAGAAGGAAAAGCCAGACTCGATCCTCCCTACACTCGGAGGTCAGGCAGGTCTGAATCTCGGCATGGAGCTTGAAGAATCAGGCTTCTTAAAAGAGCAGGGTGTAAGGCTTATAGGAACGACTGCCCAGACTATAAAGAAGGCTGAGGACAGACAGGAATTCAAGGATACGATGGAAAAAATCGGTGAGCCTGTCGCTCCTTCAGAGGTCGTTCACGATGTGGAGGCTGGTGTCCGCTTTACCAATACTATCGGATATCCGGTAGTTCTCCGCCCAGCATACACGCTGGGAGGCTCAGGCGGCGGAATCGCCCATAATGAGACTGAGCTTCGTGAGATCCTCGAAAACGGACTTCGCCTATCCCGTGTGCATGAAGTTCTCGTAGAGCGCTGCATAGCAGGCTGGAAGGAAATCGAGTACGAGGTCATGCGTGATGCCGCAGGAAACTGCATCACAGTCTGCAACATGGAAAATATCGATCCTGTCGGTGTCCATACAGGAGACTCTATCGTAGTCGCTCCTTCACAGACTCTCTCAGATAAAGACTATCAGATGCTTCGTACATCTGCTCTTAATATCATAACAGAATTAGGGATCACAGGCGGCTGTAACGTACAGTATGCCTTAAATCCTGATTCTTTCGAGTACTGTGTAATCGAGGTAAATCCTCGTGTATCGCGTTCTTCAGCACTTGCATCTAAGGCTACAGGCTATCCTATAGCAAAGGTAGCCGCAAAGATCGCTCTTGGATACAATCTCGATGAGATAAAGAATGCCATAACGAAAAAGACTTACGCATCCTTCGAGCCTATGCTTGACTACTGTGTGGTCAAGATTCCTCGTCTGCCGTTTGATAAATTCATTACGGCTAAGCGAACCCTTACCACTCAGATGAAGGCTACCGGTGAGGTCATGAGTATCTGTGATAACTTCTGCGGAGCTCTGATGAAGGCTATCAGGTCGTTAGAGCAGCATGTAGATTCACTCATGAGCTATGACTTTACAGACAGGACTGATGATGAGCTCTGGAAAGAGATGGAGATCGTCGATGACCGCCGTATCTACCGTATAGCCGAAGGCTGCCGCCGTAAGTTCTCACATCAGAAGATGCATGACGTGACAAAGATAGACCTCTGGTTTATCGACAGGATCTCTTATATCACAGAAGTAGAGAAGAGACTTAAAAACGAGGAGCTTACTCCTGACCTTCTGCGTGAGGCTAAGAGAATAGAGTTCCCTGATTACATCATCGCGAACCTGAACGGTAAGCTCTCAGAGGATGAAGTCAAGAAGATGCGCCTTGATAATGGTATAGTAGCATCCTACCGAATGGTTGATACCTGCGCTGCAGAGTTCAAGGCAGAGACACCGTATTACTATTCAGTTTACAGCGGTGGTGAGAACGAAGCCGAGGAGACTTCCGGAAAGAAGAAAGTCTTAGTCCTTGGATCCGGTCCTATCCGAATCGGACAGGGTATCGAGTTCGATTACTGTTCTGTACATGCGACCTGGGCCTTCGAGAAGGAAGGCTTCGAGACCATCATCGTAAATAATAACCCTGAGACAGTTTCTACCGACTTCGATATAGCGGATAAGCTCTACTTCGAGCCTCTTACGAAAGAGGATGTAGAAAATATCGTCCGTCAGGAGAAGCCGGAT
>JAQXXU010000141.1 GCA_029226225.1 Lachnospiraceae bacterium
GCGTTTGCCGCATCTTCGATGCTAAAAGTCTGCGGTTGCTGGGGAGGTTCCTGCTTCACAGGCAGGCTTCTGTGGGTATTCAAACGTCCGCACAAGTGCGTCCGTCGTGAACCCCCACAGAAGCCTGCCGTGAATAGTAACGTTCTTTTTCATCTTTTTAAAAAAATGCTTGCATTCCTCATATCATTATGGTATTATATTTTAGTCGCCGATTTGAGGGCGATTTAAAAAAGGCTCCGTGGTCAAGCGGTTAAGACATCGCCCTTTCACGGCGGTAACACGGGTTCAATTCCCGTCGGAGTCATCTAGGGATCCTTAGCTCAGTTGGTTAGAGCAACCGGCTCATAACCGGTCGGTCCTGGGTTCGAGTCCCCGAGGATCCATTTACGGGTTCGTCAGAACCTGTTTCGGGGTCCCCAAAAAGCCTGCTTTTTGGGGAGAAGAGATGCAGAGGAACGTATCTTGTGCCTGTCTGTTTTTAAAGACTGGCACGAGGAAGTGGAGCTTGCATCGACGAGGCCTGGTGGCTCAGTTGGTTAGAGCGCCGCCCTGTCACGGCGGAGGTCGAGGGTTCGAACCCCTCTCAGGTCGTTTTGAAGGAAGTTCTTCTCGTTAAGCTTAAGCTTCGCCTTTGGCTCGCTTTCGCTAATCTCGAAGAACGGCCTCGTTTCGGACTCGAGCATCATTTCATTCGCTCTCGTCTCGAAACTTTCGGCCGGCGTGGCGGAACTGGCAGACGCGCAGGACTTAAAATCCTGTGGTGGTGACATCGTACCGGTTCGATCCCGGTCGCCGGCATTTGCATAGTTGTTTCAACTGTGCTATAATAATGAAAGTTGTAAAGACCACAATCGGTCATGTGTGTGCTCGTAGCTCAGCTGGATAGAGCACTTGGCTACGGACCAAGGTGTCGGGGGTTCGAATCCTCTCGGGCACGCGATTTTTTCCGGAATCTGAAAAGATTCCGGATTTTTTTTTATAATAGAACACATACCGATCCGCCTGATAGCGCCGAATTTATAAATCCTCGACAGACATACAGAGCCTTTCTTCTTAAAATTTTTTCAAGACCATAATACACTGCGGTTTCCTGCAATAAAAGAAAACCGGGCGCCCGACGGCGCCCGGCTGGGTGTTACAGCATTATGCTGTCATCATGACTTTGTAGCGTACATGAAGTACTTCATGCCATATACTGTGCCATAAACACCTTTTACATTACCCTTTACCATATAGATATCGTTATAGTAATAGATAGGGATAACTGCCCAGGTATCCATAAGCATATCCTCTGCCTGATGCATCAGATCAACACGTGATGCGAAGTCAGTAGAAGTTCTGATCTGTTTGATGAGCTTATCATAGTCAGCCCAGTTCTGAGGAGCAGATGGATGCTTGTCCATATCACGACCGAACTGGCTGTCGTTGTTGCCTGAATCTGTGGCAAACATCTCGAGCATGTTGATAGGGTCGTTGTAGTCAGCGAGCCATCCCTCACGGGCGAAAGTGAAGTTACCCTTCTGACGGTCAGCGATAAGAACCTTCCAGTCCTCTGTCTGGATCTGCATGTCGATTCCAAGAGCTGAGAGATCCTGCTGGATGGACTCTGCAATTTTCTTGTGTCCTGAATCGTCATTTAATACATACTGGAATGAGATAGCCGGATCGCACTTGTATGTGCCGTCGCCGTTGTCAGTGAACTTGTAGCCGCATCCCTCAAGGAGTTTCTTAGCCTCTTCTACAGAATCCTGACCGGTCTTTGTAGCGTCATAGTAGCTCTTGTTCTTGAACTCGCCGCCGTTACCATCGCTCATACCTGCAGGAATGAATGAGTCAGCAGCAACCTGCTCTGTCTGACCTACAGTATCGATGATGTACTGTCTGTCGATAAGAAGGCAGATGGCATGTCTGAAGTCCTTGGCCTGCTGCTCTGACATGTTCTTGAAGAGATCAGCGTTTACGTTGAAAGCAAGGTAGTAGGTTCCAAGGTTATCCATTATGTTGAACTCAGGGTTATCCTTTACAGTCTTGATCTCATCGTTAGGAACTGTATCGATGAAGTCGAGGTCGCCTTTGTTATAAGCGGCATAAGTAGTAGTATCCTGAGCTGAGAGCATGAAGTGAAGCTCTTTGATCTTTACCTTATCTGCATTGTAGTAGTTAGGGTTCTTTACATAAACCATGGACTCATCATGCTTCCACTCTTTAAGAGTATAAGCACCGTTTGAAACGAATCCAGCTTCCTGTGACCATGTACCAGCCGGTACCTTGTCTGTAACAGAAGCGTCTACCTCTTTCTGGTATACAGGGAAGAAAGTAGGGAATGCAAGAAGATCATTGAAGTAAGGGCATGGGTTTGTCAGCTTGATCTTCAGAGTGTAGTCATCTGTAGCTTCTACATCAAGCTTGTCACCCTTACGAGCGATTATATCGAAAAGATAAGCATATCCTGAAGCTGTCTTCTTATCGATAACACGGTTCCATGAATATACGAAATCGTTCGCAGTCAGAGGCTCACCGTTCGACCACTTGGTCTTTTTAAGCTTGATCGTGTACTCTGTCTTGTCATCTGATACCTGCGGCATACCGTCTGCGACATCAGGTGTAAGCTTCTGGTCAGAATCATAAGTGTAAAGCCCTGCGAAAGAGTTTACGATAAGGATTCCACCATCAACAGCGGTGTTAAGAGCCGGGTCGATAGACTGTGGCTCAGATGCGATATTGAGGTTTAAAACGTCAGTATCGTGGTTCTGGGTGGTAGCTTTAGTGCTCTTAGCTGAGCCGCTTGCTGAGCTGCCGCCCTTGTTTGTGCTTCCGCATGCTGCAAGGCCTAAAGCCATAGCTGATGCAAGCACCAATGCAAGTAACTTTTTCTTCATAAGGTTCCTCCTTAAAAAAGTAGATAAATAATATATTGAGAACCGCCGGAGCGGATGTCTCCTCTTTATTTATTGAAGCAGGCAACCATGTGACCATTTCCTCTGTCTGTGAGGATAGGACGCTGTGCTGCACACTGCTCTGTCGCATATCTGCATCTGGTACGGAACGGGCAGCCGGTAGGCATTTTAAGAGGTGAAGGAACATCGCCCTCTAAAACGATACGGTGGCTGTGACGTGCTGTCTCCGGATCAGGGATAGGAACAGCTGATAAAAGAGAAAGTGTATACGGATGGATCGGGTTGTCATTCAACTCGTCCGCATCAGCTATCTCCATTATATGTCCTAAATACATGACCGCTATACGGTCAGATATGTGATGTACTACAAGTAAGTCGTGAGCTATGAAAAGATAGGCAAGACCCAGCTTTTCCTGAAGCTCCTCGAACATATTGATGACCTGTGCCTGAATAGACACATCAAGAGCGGATACCGGCTCATCGCAGACGATAAACTGTGGATTTACGGCAAGGGCTCTGGCTATTCCGATACGCTGTCTCTGTCCGCCTGAGAACTCATGAGCGTATCTCATGGCGTGCTCAGCGTTAAGACCTACAGTGTCCATCAGAGCGAGGATCTTCTCACGGCGCTCTTTTTTATTTTTGTACAGGTGATGAGTGTCCAGAGGTTCACCGATGATATCCTCGACAGTCATACGAGGATCAAGCGATGAATACGGGTCCTGGAAAACCATCTGCATTTTTTTACGGTAAGGAAGCATTTTCTTCTTTACCGGGTTCTTTATGACCGGCTTGCCGTTCTCGTCACGGATGACTTCTCCGTTGGCGTCATACTGCTCACCACTGTCAAAAAGCACGTCACCGTCGAATACGATACGTCCGGCAGTCGGCTCATACAGACGTAAAAGTGAACGTCCTACGGTAGTCTTTCCGCAGCCAGACTCTCCTACGAGGCCTAAGGTCTCGCCCGGCCTTATAGTAAATGATACGTCGTCTACAGCCTTTAAAGGCACTTTGTGGAAGCCCTGGGAAACAGGAAAATACTGCTTTAAGTGGCTTACCTCGACGAGGTTTTTCTCTTCTGCCATTATGCTTCCTCCTTCTCTTCAAAAGCTTCTTTTACATTCATAAAGCATGCAGCCTTGTGGCCTTCACCTACGACGATCTCATCCGGTTTCTCGCGTAGACAGATCTTCATGGCGTTCGCGCATCTAGGACAGAATGCGCATCCCTGTGGGAGATTTAGCATGTTGATAGGAGTTCCGCCGATAGGGATCAGCTTCTCTTTCATATTATCCGCTCTAGGGATAGAACGGAGGAGTCCCTTCGTGTACTCATGTGCCGGCCTGTAGAAAATATCATCAGCGCTTCCACGCTCGCATACACGGCCGCCGTACATGACCATGATCTCATCACACATAGAAGCGATAACACCGAGGTCATGGGTTACGATGATGATGGCCATTCCGAGCTTTTTCTGCAGGTCCTGCATCAGCTCGAGGATCTGTGCCTGGATAGTAACGTCGAGAGCTGTCGTCGGCTCATCGGCGATAAGTACGTCAGGCTCACAGCATAAAGACATGGCGATCATGATACGCTGTCTCATACCACCGGAAAGCTCATGCGGGTACTGCTTCATACGGGCCTCTGGCTCGTTTACGCCTACGAGGGTGAGCATCTCTACTGCTCTGTCCCACGCCTGCTTTTTATCCTTATCGGTGTGAAGTCTTATGGCTTCTATCAGCTGCCATCCGATAGTGAAAGTCGGATTTAAGGAAGTCATAGGATCCTGGAAGATGATAGATATCTTCTCGCCTCTGAACTTCTCGAGCTGTTTTTCGTTCCAGTTTAATATATTTTCTCCATTGAAAAGTATCTCGCCCTGAGTTACTTTTCCTGTCTCAGCGAGAATCTGCATGATCGAATACGCTGTGACCGACTTACCTGAACCGGACTCACCCACGATACCCATGGTCTCACCGGCTTTCAGGTTAAAATTTACGCCGTTTACGGCCTGCACTTCTCCGTTATCAGTAAAGAAACTGGTGTGGAGATCTTTTACCTGTAATATATACTTTTCTTCTTCACTCATAATGATCTCCTTTAGTTCAGCTTCGTATCGAAGGCATCTCTTAATCCGTCACCTAAGAGGTTGAACGCGAGCACGATAAGAGAAATGACTATGGCCGGGATAACGAGTCTCAGCGGATAAGTCTGCATCGCGCCACGGGCATCATTTGCCAGTGAGCCAAGGGATGTAAGAGGGATATTTACACCGAGTCCGATGAAGGACAGGTAACTCTCTGTAAAAATAGCACTCGGAATCTGAAGGGCTGTCGTGATGATGATGATAGACAGGCAGTTCGGGATGATGTGCTTACGGAGAATTCTGCCATTAGGTGTACCAATGCTCTTCGCAGCAAGTACGTATTCGTTATTCTTTATCTGAAGGATCTGACCTCTGACGAGTCTTGCCATTCCTACCCAGTAGAGAAGGGCGAACACGATGAACATCGAGATCATATTTACTCCGAGACTCGCGAGTCCGGTTCCCTCGATCAGCGGTGTCAGTCTCTGTTGCAGCACCACGGAAAGGAGGATGATGATAAGCATATCCGGAAGCGAATATATGACGTCGACTATACGCATCATGACCAGGTCGACCGCTCCTCCGAAGTATCCTGCGATAGAACCGTAGATGAGTCCGATGATAAGGACCATGACTGCTGCGACGATCCCTACGACGAGTGAAACTCTCGTACCATATACGACACGGATGAAATAGTCACGTCCCATCGAATCAGTTCCGAACAGATGCGGGAAAAGCTTCTCGCCGCTCTCTTGCATGTACGACTGCTCGAGCTGTGAATACTCCATCGGTGCGAGGTTTGTAGCGCTCTTGTCACGGCGTCCGTTTACAGTGATGATCGTCGAATACGAGTAAGGGCAGATATGCGGTGCCACGATAGCGATCGCTATGATTATAAGAAGCACTACTATACTTGCCATAGCCAGAGGATTTTTTCTGAGGCGCCTCATACCGTCTTTAAAAAATGTGGTAGACTCGCCCATTACATCCTGCTGCTTTTTCTCTTCGTCTGTCGCCTTGTCAAAATCCTTCGCGTTAAATTTGCTCAGGTCGATCTGAGAGCTCAGGAAGGCTCTCTTTTTTAATTTTTCTTCTGCCATTCTTTTGCTCCTTTAATCAAATGTAATTCTCGGGTCGATAATCTTGTAGATGATATCTGTGATCAGGTTCGCAAGGATCATCAGAAGTGCAAGGAAAATCGTTACAGCCATGATGTATGGGTAGTCACGGTTATTGATACTCTGTACGAACATGGTACCAAGTCCAGGTATTGTAAAAATACTCTCAACTACCATCGATCCGGTGATGATGTAGGCTACTTCTGGTCCCAGGTAGGTAACTACCGGGATAAGTGCGTTACGGAGCGCATGGACGAAGATGATCTTCAGCTTCGGGACACCCTTTGCCTTTGCTGTCGTGACATAATCCTGATTCAACGCATCGAGCATCGATGTCTTCGTAAGCCTTGTGATATATGCCATGGGGTACACTGCCAGTGAAATGACAGGAAGTACGAAATTCGGATTGTGGACATCCCAGATAGGAAGAATGTTCAGCTGCATGCAGAATAAAAGCATCAGCAGTGTAGCCAGAACGAACGACGGGATAGCCGTTCCGAGTGTGGTCAGGACCACAAGCAGTCTGTCCGGCCATTTATTTCTCGTCAGAGCTGAGATAGAACCGAAGATAACGCCGAGTACCGTAGCGATCAGAAGAGCTGAGATACCGAGACGGGCTGATACTCCGAATCTGGACTTAAGGTCAGGCCAGATCTCTCTCTGTGTCTTGAGTGAAACACCCCAGTCGCCACGCAGGAAATTCCCCATATAGGTGATGTACTGCTGGCCGACCGGCTTGTCGAGACCGTACCTTTTGGTAAGTGTCGCGATCACTTCCTTTGTCATGGCTTTCTCCGAAGTGAACGGTCCGCCTGGGATCAGGTTCATTACGAAAAAAGTGATGGCGCTTACAGCGATAAATGCTATCACTGCCATGATAAGTCTTTTAACAATGTACTTTGCCACTTTTACTTTTCTCCTTGTTTCATTTATATATTCGCTTTAAAGCGTTAAAGCGCTTAGTTACATAAAAAAATGCAGATAGACTTCTCCCTTATCTGCACTTCATTGTGTATGTGTTATGATCAACTGTCGGCGTCTGCCGGACAATATCTTTAGATCCAGAAAACCTGTTTACAATTTCGTCACAACAAGGCATATTATACATTATCGTGAAAAAAAGTCAATCTAACCCTGAAGTTTATTTAAAGTTAAAACTATGGAAACTCCGGTATTTTTCTTTTTCGTATCATAGCTTTAAAGCACTAAAGTAGAATGATAAAAATATTTATTTTTATGCATTTCTATTCAGTATTTTGCGGTTTTGACAGGGATAATATTCATTTTTGTGCATATTTTTTTGAAGCGTTTACATCTGGCGGAAACTCAGAGGGCATTTCGCCGTACTCTGTGAGCCGATTTGTCCGTATTAGGCGGACAGTTGTATTTCATAAAATGCACAGTTTAGTTTTTTCTAAAAGGACTTATGCCAAGTGACGAAAAATACGCGGCTCCGATCGCGAAGACGAGCAGGTAGATTAGCACATAGACGCCTGAGATGATGAGTCCGGCGACTACGAGCCTGTCAGTCTTTTTGCAGTTCTTTCCGAAGAGAAACCCGAAGACTATCGAAGCGACCGCTGAAATGAGCCCGACTATCCAGCTGAAAAATATAAAAATATACGCTGCGACTCCGAGTCCGAAGCACAGCAGCCTGTACGCAATAATTTTTTTGTCATTCATATCAGATATATGATAAACTAGATGTATTCTTTAGTCAAACTGGAGGGAAAAATGGTCATAGTCTTAGACAGCCAGGTGATAAACTACACTCACGAGGGGAATCCGGAGGGGCGTCCTGTCGTGCTGCTGCACGGGAACGGCGAGGACCTTCATATATATGATGAACTGGTCTCTTCTTTAAAAAATGACTTCGATATCTACCGGATGGACAGCCGCGGCCACGGGATGAGCGCCTGTCCGAAGGAGCTGCATTATAAGGATATGGCAAAGGACGTCAGTTTTTTCATACGGGAGCTTCATATAGAAAAGCCCCTGGTCGTCGGTTTCTCTGACGGGGGCATAATAGCGCTTCTGCTGGCGGCGGCTCACTCCGACCAGATCAGAGGAGTTATTTCCTGCGGCGCCAACACTTCGCCTAAAGGACTCACTTTTTCATGCAGGCGTGATATAAAAAGAACCTACCGGAAAAAATGCGCCGATCACTCTTTTGAGAGGAGCCTTGAAACTGTATCGAGCGAAGTCTTCGCCCAGTCCGGCGCCCTGGAAAAGCTTATGCTTACTGAACCTGACATCTCGACCATCGCCCTCTCCCACATAAAGGTTCCTGTCAGGGTCCTTACCGGAGAACACGATCTCGTAAAAAAGTCCGATTCCAAAAAAATAGCTTCGGCCATCCCACAGGGACAGCTTATCGTTCTTCCAGGCGAAGACCACGGGAGCTATGTCGTACACTCTGCGAAACTCGCCGAATACATACTCGGATTTTAAAAAAGACAGCCTCAGAATGGGGCTGTCTTTTTTAGTATTATTTAGCTAATTTATGTTTCGGAATTAATTTTTCTGTTCCGCCCATGTACGGCTGGAGAACCTTCGGGATGCTGACTGTGCCGTCAGCGTTCAGGTTATTCTCGAGGAAAGCGATAAGCATACGAGGCGGTGCTACTACTGTGTTATTCAGCGTGTTTGCAAAATACTTCGTACCATCGGCAGCCTTCACACGTATGCCAAGTCTTCTAGCCTGAGCGTCTCCGAGATTTGAACAGCTTCCTACCTCGAAGTACTTCTGCTGTCTAGGGCTCCATGCCTCGACATCGCAGCTCTTTACCTTGAGATCTGCCAGGTCTCCCGAACAGCACTCTAAGGTACGTACAGGGATGTCCATGCTTCTGAAGAGCTCTACAGTGTAGCTCCAGAGCTTGTTGTACCAGTCCCAGGCCTCATCAGGCTTGCAGACTACGATCATCTCCTGCTTCTCGAACTGGTGGATCCTGTAAACTCCACGCTCTTCGATTCCGTGAGCGCCCTTCTCTTTTCTGAAGCATGGTGAATAAGAAGTCATCGTGTATGGAAGGTTTGCTTCGTCATTTAAAGTGTCCTTATATCTTCCGATCATCGAATGCTCTGATGTACCGATCAGGTAGAGGTCTTCTCCCTCGATTTTATACATCATGGCATCCATCTCTTCGAAGCTCATGACTCCGTCAACGACTGCCGAGTGGATCATGTAAGGAGGGATGCAGTAAGTGAAGCCCTTATTTATCATGAAGTCACGGGCATAGGCTAAGACTGCTGAGTGAAGTCTTGCGATATCGCCGAGCAGATAGTAGAATCCGTTACCTGCTACTTTTCCGGCTGCGTCGAGGTCGATACCATCGAAGCTCTCCATAATGTCCGTGTGGTACGGAATAGGGAAGTCAGGAACTACCGGGTCTCCGAATCTCTCGATTTCCTGGTTATAGGAGTCGTCCGGTCCGATCGGTACTGACGGATCGATGATATTCGGGATGACCATCATGTCATCATGGACCTTCTGTGAATATTCTTTTTCTTTCTCTTCGAGCTCTGCAAGTTTTTCAGCATTTGCTGTTACCTGGTCCTTGACCTTCTCGGCCTCGTCCTTTTTGCCTTCCTTCATCAGGACGCCGATCTGCTTCGAGAGCTTGTTTCTCGATGCTCTAAGGTCATCTGCTTCACCCTTGGACTCGCGGCTCAGCTTGTCGTACTTGATGACTTCGTCGACGAGCGGAAGCTTTTTGTCCTGGAATTTTTTCTTGATGTTCTCGCGGACAGCGTCCGGATTTTCACGTAAAAATTTTATATCTATCATTTTAAACCTCTTTGATTCACGGTGTGTCTGCGTAAGAAAGCCGAATGTCACGGCGCGTCAGCACATATGCAGTCGTTCGAGACCCGCTCTCGCTCCGTATGAGACGCAACGGTACATAGGCGGCTTGAAAAACAGCCGCCAAGTACCGGCGTCTCATAAGGGTCTCTCACGACTCATATGTGCCTCCACGCCTGTGTCTCTCTGACATTCAATGCGCCAACACTCCTGTGTCTCACTGACATTCAATGCGCCCCACGCCTGTGTCTCACTGGTGCTAAACGTGCTGACACGCCTTGAGTTACCTGATATTTTGTATACGAATCTGCCAATAGGCCGGCGCAGTACAAGTATGTCGCGAGAGGACCTTATGGAACGCCGGCGCTTAGGCCGCGTTCTTTGCGGCCTTACGCGTCCGCTGCGTTCCATACGGAGCAAGAGCGGGCCTCGAGCGGCATATTTGTGCTGCGACGGCCGTCGACAGAATCATGTTTAGAAGAACTTCGCAGAAAGCGGATACTTATCTGTGAGGCCCTTTATGATCTCGCGAGCGGCTGGGATGCCATCCTCATGCTTATCGATCACGGTGGCAATTGCTTCTGCGACCTGGTCGAAGTCAGCTTCGTTCAGGCCACGGGTCGTGGCAGCCGGAGTACCGAGACGGATACCGGAGGTCACGAACGGGCTCTTCGGGTCGTTCGGAACGGTGTTCTTGTTCGCAGTGATGTGCGCTTCATCGAGCCAGGCCTCGACCTCTTTACCAGTCAGGTCTTTATTTATCAGGTCGACGAGCATCAGATGATTATCAGTACCGCCTGATACGATGTCAATCCCTCTGTTCATAAGGCCTTTGCTCAGCGCCTGGGCATTCAGGATGATCTGATGAGCGTATTCCTTGAACTCCGGAGTCATGGCTTCCTTGAAGCAGACAGCCTTTGCTGCTATGACATGCATCAGAGGGCCACCCTGAATTCCAGGGAAGACAGCCTTGTTCAGCTTGAACTTTTTCGATGCTTCCTCTGTGGCGAGGATAAGGCCTCCTCTTGGTCCGCGGAGTGTCTTATGAGTAGTAGTCGTTACTATATCTGCGTAAGGCACCGGTGACTGATGGTAGCCTGTAGCTACGAGTCCGGCGATATGCGCCATGTCTACCATAAGGACTGCCCCAACCTCATGGGCGATCTCTGAGAATTTCTTGAAATCTATGGCACGAGCATAAGCTGAAGCGCCAGCGATGATCATCTTTGGCTTGCACTCTTTGGCGATTCGCTCTACCTCATCGTAGTCAATGAATCCCTGATCGTTTACTCCGTAAGGAACTATGTTAAAATAATGGCCTGAAAAGTTCGCCGGTGAACCGTGGGTCAAGTGTCCGCCGTGATCAAGGCTCATTCCCATGATAGTATCGCCCGGTTCACAGACTGCAAACTCTACGGCCATATTTGCCTGGGCGCCTGAGTGCGGCTGAACGTTTGCGTACTCTGCTCCGAAGAGCTTCTTTGCCCTGTCTCTGGCAAGGTCTTCTACGATGTCGACCTTTTCGCAGCCGCCATAGTATCTGTGTCCCGGATAACCTTCGGCGTATTTATTTGTAAGGATGGAACCCATGGCGCTCATTACTGCCGGGCTGACCCAGTTCTCTGATGCGATAAGCTCGATATGGCTTGACTGTCTGTCGTATTCGTCGCAGATAGCCTGCGCGATCTCCGGGTCTTCATTTCTGATGTCGTCAATAGTGTACATAATCTTTCTCCTGTTTTACAAAAAGGCCGGGATGGCCCCGGCCTCTGACTTTTATACTATGGCGCCGTTATTAGCAGCGTTTGGCTTTACAGCCGGTTTCTTTTTCTTCTTCTTAGCGTTAGGACCCTGCTTTATCTCTTCCTGCTTTCCGATGTGAACGCGGGCGATATACCAGAGCGGGGTTGCGATGAAGATAGATGAGTAAGTACCGCAGAGAACTCCGATAAGGAGTGGGAATGCGAACTCTCTTATCGCTGAAACACCTACGATAAGAAGCATGATGATCGTAAGGGCTGTGGTGAATGATGTCGAAAGAGATCTGGTAAGCGTCTCTGTGATCGAATCGTCAGCCAGTTTCTTAAGTGTCTCAGGATCGCGTCTTGACGTATTGTGTAAGTTCTCACGGATACGGTCAAAGACGACGATGGTATCGTTTATCGAGTATCCGATGATAGTCAGGATACATGCGACGAATGCTGAACCTACTGACAGCCTGAAGAGTGCGTAAACACCGAGTGTTACGAGCACATCGTGGCAGAGGGCAAGTACAGCAGATGTAGCGAAACGAAGGTCTCTGAATCTGAACCAGATATAGATCAGAATGCAGATAACAGATACGATAACGGCGATGACTGAAGTACGTCTCATCTCGCCTGAAATGGTTCCGCTGATATTATCAGTCTGGATGTCTGACTCCTTTACTCCGAAGTTCTTCTCTAACTTGCTGCTCAGCTTTTCTCTTTCCTCAAGGTCAAGAGTTCTGGTCTTGAAGATGACCTGATTGCTGCCGTTAGCCTTCTGACGCTGTACATCAGAGTCTCCGGTCACTTTTTCAATGACAGGAACTATCTCCTTGTCGATCTGGGCTATCGTGTAGTCCTTTGAGAAATCTACTGTCGTAGATGTACCACCTGAGAAATCAAGTGAGTAGTTCAATGCCTTTCCTGTGGTAGCCTTGTAGCCGATCATTCCGACGATACCTGCGCCGATGCAGATGATCGAAATGACGAAGAAGATAGCCTTCTTCTCGATAACTGGCATTCTCTTTACATTCCAGAGATGGCCATAGATCTTCGGGTCCTGGCAGCCGAAGTTATAGAAGGCATTCATAAGGCTTCTGGTAACGAACAGTGCCGTGAACATAGAAAGGAGTGTACCAAGACCAAGGGTGATTGCAAATCCCTTTACTGTACCAGTTCCGATGACTCCGAGAACTAAGGCTACGATAAGAGTAGTGATATTTCCATCGAGGATGGCTGAAAGAGCTTTCCGGAAACCAGTGTCTATAGCGGCTCTTACAGTCTTTCCGGCGGCAATCTCCTCTTTGATACGCGAGAAAATGATGACGTTCGCGTCGACCGCCATACCGATACTAAGAATAATACCTGCGATACCG
>JAQXXU010000142.1 GCA_029226225.1 Lachnospiraceae bacterium
GCGTTTGCCGCATCTTCGATGCTAAAAGTCTGCGGTTGCTGGGGAGGTTCCTGCTTCACAGGCAGGCTTCTGTGGGTATTCAAACGTCCGCACAAGTGCGTCCGTCGTGAACCCCCACAGAAGCCTGCCGTGAATAGTAACCATTTTTCAGTCAAAAAAACAGCAGACAAGATGTCTGCTGCTCTCTGGCTTATGAAGGAATTTTTAGAGTTTCTACGCTCAGGACAGCTCGAGCCGATAGCCCTCTACTGTTACGCTGGTGCCGCCCTCTGCTCTGACAGAAATCCCGTCCTCATCCTCTGCTGAGTAGTAGGTCATAGACATAACCTTCTCCCCATCTCCGAGGAAGATCTCTGCGCTGTATCTGTCAAGAATCAGACGAAGCGTAACGCTTCCATCCTCTGTCGGATACCCGGTGGTTATAGTGTGCGAAACATTTCTTCTCACACCGGTATGTGAGCGGTCAAGTGTGATCGAGCGCTCTTTCGGTCTTATTGTAACGCTCGCATAGTGACCGCCGCCCTCGGCAAATCGCAGCTCGGCTTTAGTGCAGGTATCCTCCGGTCTTATAACCACCGTGATATCAGAGGTCCTGCCCGATAGCTGATCGAGTACGAGTGGCTTGTCACTAGAGACTTTAATCTCATTTATCCCGCACTTTTTGCCGCGATACCGTTCTATCTCGCGGATCGGCGTCTGGATAAGCCTTCCGTTCTTTACACGAAGCTCCCTCGGAAGAGTCACCTGACCGAACCAGGACATGTTCTCTTTCCTGTACGGGACACCGTCCCAGTCCTGCATCCAGCCAAGCATTATCCTCCTGCCATCAGGGGAGAGTATACTCTGTGTCGCATAGAAATCCAGGCCGTAGTCTATAGGAGATACACTCTTTTTCCTGAAGTGACCCTGACCGTCACACTCGCCTATCATGCACAGTCCATCGTTTCCTGGTGCGAAGCCATCATCAGTAGGCTGCATATCCTGCGGACTCATAAGGATCACATCAGATCCGTCGAGTGAGAAGAGGTCAGGGCACTCCCACATGATGCCGTACTCACCGTGGTTTTCCAGCAGGGTGCTCTCGTACTCCCACTCGAATGCATCCCTGCTCCTGTAGAGAAGGAGCTGTCCGGTCTTGTCAGCTGCCCTGTTTGCTATGATGCAGCGGAAGCTTCCGTCATCGCATTTCCAGATCTTCGGATCTCTAAAGTCTATCCTGCTGCCACCCTCCGGGAGGTCAAGCTCACTTATGACCGGATTCTTCTCATACTTCTCATAATCTATGCCATCTCCTATAGCCAGGCACTGTGTCTGTACATCGCATGTAGTTCCGTCCGGCTGCCTCTCCCGCCTGGTTCCCGTGTACATCAGCAGGTGCCTTCCGTCATCAAGCTCCACAGCTCCTCCGGAGAAGCAGCCGCCCTCCTTGTCGAGAAAACTGTCCGGAGCCAGAGCACAAGGCAGGTACTCCCAGCGTATCAGGTCTTCACTGACTGCATGTCCCCAGTGCATAGGTCCCCAGTTAGTATCATATGGGTTATACTGATAGAACAGATGGTACTTTCCCTTATAGAACGAGAATCCATTCGGGTCGTTCATCCAGCCAGTCCTGGGGCTCAGATGAAATGCAGGTCTTTCCTCTGCCTTTATCTGCCTCTCTCTTAGTTCCTCTGTTACTCTGGCCTTTAAAAGCCTGTTGGAGATGTGCATAGATTTCCTTCCTATTTATCCAGATCGTATTTATCCAGGTATTTCTGATATATCTTAATGTACTGGTTGAGTCCGTACGCGTCAAGCTTTTTTATATAGCTTTTCCATGACGCTTCCGTCATGCCGTTCATGATCCAGTCTGACTTTCTGGCATTTATCTCGGTTGTGATGTCCGCCGACAGATCCGAGATCTTCTGAGTGTCGTCCTGACTCATGAATACATTCGGATAGACGTACTTGTGCGTCATGTACGGAGTATAGTATTCCTTGATCCAGTCGAGCCTGTACTGCGCGTCGTCCGGGCAGGTCACGTACTTGCCGTAGTAGTCATTGAGCACCGCCAGAGGGCCTCCGACGCACTCTGCCTCTCTTACCTCTACAGGTGAATGGTCGCCCAGATCCATATGCTTAAGCATCGTCTCACCATCTTTATTTTTCGCGAGCTCGAATAT